>NZ_CATKPZ010000033.1:0-470204 GCF_949767415.1 Pseudomonas sp. IT-196MI5 | reverse complement strand
GAAAAACCATTCTTTTGTTACCGATCCGGTAACGGTGTTTTGCTTTAAAGGCCCGGAATAGACGCCTCGATTGCGACCTTGGTAGCGGGACAGAAACCGGCGCAATTCACTAGACTGCACGTCCTGCTACCTGTTGCCCGAGATAACAATCCATGTACCGTGACCGTATTCGCCTGCCTTCGTTGTTGGACAAAGTGATGAGCGCTGCCGACGCTGCCGCTCTGATTGAGGACGGCATGACCGTCGGCATGAGTGGCTTCACTCGCGCAGGCGAAGCCAAGGCCGTCCCCCAGGCACTGGCCGAGCGCGCCAAGGTCACGCCGCTGAAGATCAGCCTGATGACCGGCGCAAGCCTGGGCAACGACCTCGACAAGCAGTTGACCGAAGCCGGCGTGCTGTCCCGACGCATGCCGTTTCAGGTCGATAGCACCCTGCGCAAGGCGATCAATGCCGGCGAGGTCATGTTCATCGACCAACACTTATCGGAAACCGTGGAGCAATTGCGCAACCAGCAATTGAAACTGCCGGACATTGCCGTGATTGAAGCTGTAGCGATCACCGAGCAAGGGCATATCGTGCCAACCACTTCGGTAGGCAACTCGGCCAGCTTCGCGATTTTCGCCAAGCACGTGATCGTCGAGATCAACATGGCGCACAACCCGAACCTCGAAGGTCTGCACGACATCTATATCCCGACCTATCGTCCGACCCGCACGCCGATTCCGCTGGTCAAGGTCGACGACCGCATTGGTAGCACCGCCATCCCGATTCCAGCGGAAAAAATCGTCGCCATCGTGGTCACCCACCAGGCTGACTCACCCTCCACTGTGCTGGCACCGGACGCCGAGACCCAAGCCATTGCCGATCACTTGATCGACTTCTTTAAACAGGAAGTGACAGCCGGACGCATGACCAACAAGCTCGGCCCGCTACAAGCCGGTATCGGCACCATCGCCAACTCGGTGATGTGCGGCCTGATCGACTCGCCGTTCGAAGACCTGACGATGTATTCCGAAGTCCTGCAGGACTCGACCTTCGACCTGATCGATGCGGGCAAGCTGAGTTTTGCGTCGGGCAGTTCGATCACCCTGTCGAGCCGGCGCAATGCCGACGTGTTCGGCAACCTGGAGCGCTACAAGGACAAACTGGTCCTGCGCCCGCAGGAGATCTCCAACCACCCCGAGGTCGTGCGCCGCCTTGGCATCATCGGCATCAACACAGCATTGGAGTTCGACATCTACGGCAACGTCAACTCCACTCATGTCTGCGGCACGCGGATGATGAACGGCATCGGTGGCTCGGGCGACTTCGCGCGCAACGCGCACCTGTCCGTGTTCGTGACCAAGTCGATCGCCAAGGGCGGTGCGATCTCCAGCGTGGTGCCGATGGTCAGCCACGTTGACCATACCGAACATGACGTCGACATCCTCGTGACCGAAGTCGGTCTGGCAGACCTGCGAGGCCTGGCACCGCGGGAGCGTGCCCGGATCATCATCGACAAGTGCGTGCACCCGGATTACCGCCAGGCGCTGAATGATTACTTCACCGCCGCATGCGCCATCGGCGGGCACACCCCGCACATTCTGCGTGATGCCTTGAGCTGGCACATAAACCTGGAAGAAACCGGGAAAATGCTGAAGAAATAATTGCTACAGATAGCAGCTGGCGCAAACACCGTTTCGTCAGCTTGCTCTTGCCTCTGCGAAAAATGAAAAAACTGTACTGCTGTACTGGTCATTTCCTAGGGAAAATTCCTACCCCGCCGGGTAAAAACAGCAGTTTTGCACTTTAATGGTGCGCACAGGTACAGTTGCCTCAATTTCGACCAGTACACCCCCTATAAACAGTTAACTGAGCCCTCACAATACAGATGAACTGTATCTACAGAGACTAGGCAAACGAGAGGATCATGGGCACCAGTTAAACCACTACCTAATCCCGCCATAAGCGGAAGGATGACCACCATGGAACGTACACTCAGTTCCGATCTGTTCTTTCAAGACACTGCTGCAAAAACCCAGGCTTCCCTGCCTCTGCGCGTTATCGCCAACCTGATGCTGTGGCAGCGCCGCATCACCAGCCGCCATCAACTGGCTCGCCTGGATTCGCGTCTGCTGGCTGACGCCGGGATTAGCGAAGCACAACGCTACGAAGAGCTGAGCAAGCCGTTCTGGCGCTAAATTAGCGTCGCTGGCTCTGACCTGAAGGTCCACCGCCAGCAACCCGAATTGTAAAAACAAGACCCGTCGTGGGAAACCACGACGGGTTTTGTCGTTTTGGCCTGTCAAATCTGCGTTTACAGTAGGGAACCATGAATACCAGTACAGTTTTCAAAAACAACTAACTGAATGAGTACAATATCGTTGCGGTGTGTCTGTAGTGGATTTTCGACCGGTGTCAGCATGAAGCCCTCCACTTATCGGCAGAGGGACCGCACCATGAGCTCTTTACAGGATGTTTCCACCCCATCAACTCAATCGAGACCTTGCTTGCGCTGGGCCAGACACCTGCCAAGAGAACTCTTCGCCAGCCTGGAAAGGGCGAGAACACGACGCTTACTGGCTCAACTCGATGATCATCAGCTATCGGATCTTGGCATCAGCCACGCTGAGCGCGTCAATGAACTGGATAAACCGTTCTGGCGCTGACTGCCTGTTTGCATGACGGGCTGTTCGAACTGACACACTCAGGCCTAAAATCAAACCAGAACGTGGCAAGCGCCAGCGCCTGGCGTCTGACATTGCAGACACTGCGCCATTTTTCAATTGGTTTACCCAAAGGAGTTACCCATGTCCCGCCTCCGCCTACTCAGCGCTGCTGCCCTGTTTGCCATGGCAGCCAATGCCAGCGCAACCAGCTTCATCGTGACCACCGACGCTGTTGTCAACGCACTCAAAGCCACGTCCGATGCGACCTCCGACGTCATCTCGTCGTCGTTCAAGGATGACAAGATCGTCCTCGCGGCCCGTGACGATGCTGCCAGCTTCGTCGCCAGTGAGGGTTCCATCCGCGGCGTAAAACTGGAAAGCGCCATCGACCACATTCACCGCCAGGCGCCACAGCTGAACGCAACCGACGCACAACTGGCGCAGGCGATCCTGACGATCTAAGCGACTGCACAGACATGGGGCACGCCCGACGTGTCCCAATGTCTCGGCGCTGGCTCTAGAACGGGCCTTGCGCTAGGCTTGGGACTCACATTCAACTGTCGAGTCTCATGCGTTTCCCTTCAGCTTTATTGATCGCTCCAGTCTTTCTTACCCTTGGCTGCTGCGGATCAGCCCACGCTTATGACGCCTTCAACCTGTCCACCCAAGGCATTGTCGCCAGCGGTTACGCCACAAGTTTGGTGACCAGCGCCCCCTTCGACCATAAACTGCTGCTCGCCGCCCAGGATGACGCTGCGGCATTCATTGCCAGCGACGGCCAACTGAGAGGCGCACGACTGGAGTCGGCCCTGCGGTATCTGCGCCGAACCCAGGCAAAACTTCATGCCAGCGACCTTGAACTGGCACAAGCAATTCTCGTCCAATAGTTATCCCTGTTTTCTGGAGTCGTTCCATGCGTAACCCGCTGATTGCTGCCACCTTAGGCCTGCTGTTGTTGGCCGATGTGGCCCAGGCACATACTCTGGTTGCCACCAGTAATATTCTGATCCGTGCTACCCAACGCACCCTCGACTTCACCTCCGACACCACCACGTCCATTCGCGACTCGAAAATCGTGCGCGAAGCCCAGGACGACGCCGCCAGTTTCGTTGCCAGCAATGGTGACATTCGTGGCGCTCACCTGGAATCCGCCTTCGATTTGCTGCGCACCCGCGTGCCGGAAGCCCGTGACGCCAGTGACCAGGACCTCGCCGAAGCCATCCTCGCACTGTGAAGCGTCCATGCGCCTGGCTGCTGGCCGGGGCCCTGTTGCTGCTCGGCAACACGGCCCACGCAGGCCTTCAGTTACAGCTCAAGACCGAAGGTCTGACGCCCGCACAACAGCAAGCCAGCCAGGCCTTGCTCGATGAAGCCATGCAGGCGCTGCCGCCACGCTTTATCGAGCAACTCGATCGACGCATCGACGTCGGCTGGACCGATGACATGCCACGCAACGCCTACGGTCAGGCATCACTGGTGTCCGAGCTCGATCTGAACCGCAACCTGCTGGCCGGCCTCACCGATGGCAGTGCCGCGACCAGGAAAACCCATCGCCCCCATGGCACCGTGCGCCGGGAAATGCTGGCCACGGTTTTGCACGAGCTGACTCACATCTACGATCGCTCACGCCTGTGGCCGGATACCGAACGCAAGCTGATTCAACGCTGCACCCAGCGCAACAACAGCTCAGGGCTGGTTGGCATTCCCGACCAATGCCGGGGCCAGTCGGATCGGCGCTTTACCCTCAGTGATGATCCACGCCTGCTCGACCTCGCCGGTTGGCAGCAATACGTAGGCCGTCGCGGTGAACGCGAACAGCACAACCGCCAGATTGCCCGCAGTCCGGATCTCTACGAGACCAGCAGTCCAAAGGAATTCGTCGCGGTCAACATGGAGTATTTCCTCCTCGACCCGAGCTACGCCTGCCGCCGACCCGCACTGTACCGCTACTACAAGGAACATTTCGGTTGGGCGCCCGCCGCCAAAAACACCTGCAATAAAACCTTCGCGTTCCTCAATGCCGGCAACGACTTCGCCAAGACACCTTTGGGCCAGGTCGATCCGGAGCGGGTGTATGCCGTTGACTATCTGCTGGCCGAAGCTAACCAGAACCTGTTCAGCCGCTGGGGCCACAGCATGTTGCGCCTGGTGATCTGCGCGCCGGGCCGACCACGCGGACCGGATTGCCGATTGGATCTGGACCAGCATCTGGTGCTGTCGTACCGGGCCTTCGTCGGCGACGTACAACTGTCGAGCTGGGATGGCCTGGTCGGTAAATACCCGTCGCGGCTGTTTATCCTGCCGCTGTCCCAAGTCATCGACGAATACACCAAGACAGAACTGCGCAGCCTGGCCTCCGTACCCCTGAACCTGTCGCGCAGAGAGATTGAAGACGTGGTCGGACGTGCCGCCGAGATGCACTGGAGCTATGACGGCAACTACTTCTTCCTGTCGAACAACTGCGCAGTGGAAGAACTGAAATTGCTGCGCGGCGGGACCAACAACCCGCAGTTGGTTGGACTCGACAACATCATGCCCAACGGTTTGCTGGAAGTGCTCAAGGGCCGAGGACTGGCGGACACCAGTGTGCTGGACGATCCACGGGAAGCCCTGCGCCTGGGTTATCGTTTCGACTCCTTCCGCGATCGCTATCAAGCCATGTTCGAAGTCCTGAAAAAGCACTTGCCAATCAAACAGGAAACCGTCGAAGACTGGCTCGACTTGAAAGCTGCGCAGCGTCGGCAATGGTTCGAGCAGGCCGATTTGCGTACCAGTGCGGCGTTGCTTCTACTGGAGCAAGCGAGTTTCCGTCGGCAGTTGCTGTTGGCCCAGGATGAAGTGAAGCAGCGTTATCTGGGCGCCCGCGAGCTGAAGAATGGCGGCATGGACAAGGCCAACGAGACACTCAAGGACATTCTCGCCAACAGTGGCTTCCTCAGCCGGCCGGCGGAGCTGCTGGGCACCAACGGTTATGGCTTGCCACAGCCGAGCGAGTGGGAGCATCTGGAATCGGAGAGCAGCCAGCGCCAGAAGCAGCTCCTGGCACTGTCCGGGGATCTGGACAAGGAAGTGAGAGCGTTGCTTGAACCGGGCCGTGCCGCCGAAATGGCTGCCAATGAGGCCAACGTGAAACAGATTGGCGAGCACCTGCGTAAACTGCACAAGGCGTCAGGCGGGATAGAATTGCCTTGATCCTTCAGGTTGTTGCAGTCACACAGATCCTCTGCGGATTTGCTCCCATTGTGGCGAGGGGGCTTGCCCCCGTTGGACGGCGCAGCCGGCCCAGTGACTCAAGTGACGAGTGCTGGGGCCGCTTCGCGACCCAACGGGGGCAAGCCCCCTCGCCACAATGAGTATGCTGCTTAGTACAGAACCCCCTGCAGAACCTCATAGACAATCCCTGTTCCCGCGGCGATCAGCACAACGTCCGCGCCCGCGCGGCACCATTCGTAGCCCGGGTAATACGGCAACCGGCGGCAGGGTCGCGCCGAGCAGCAGCACACCTGGGCTGGCAATCAGACGTTTCTGACATTTTCATCAGGTCTTTCCTCACAACACACACAGCAAAAAGGGCTTCAGAACGCAGTCCTGAAGCCCTCGGCCTTGCTATTTAATTTGTGCCGCGAGGCTCTAATTCCTCTGTACCAGGAACTTCACCCTCAGCTGACGCGGGCCTTACGCACGCCGTCCGCCAACGCCGAGCACAGGCTCAATACACCGTCGACTGCCTGATCCGCTGTTGCCGCATTGGCGATCTGGTCGATCAATGCCGAACCCACCACCACACCGTCAGCCAAGCGAGCGATGGACGCCGCCTGCTCTGGGGTACGGATACCGAAACCGATGCTGATCGGCAGGTCGGTATGGCGGCGCAGACGGGCGACCGCTTCCTCGACGTGCTCCAGCGTGGCGGCACCGGCACCCGTCACACCAGCCACAGAGACGTAGTAGACGAAACCGGAGCTGCCGTTGAGAACGGTCGGCAGGCGCACATCGTCGGTGGTTGGCGTGGTCAGGCGGATAAAATCCAGGCCGGCGGCCTGCGCCGGGTCGCACAGCTCGCCGTTATGCTCCGGCGGCAGGTCGACCACGATCAGGCCGTCAACGCCGGCCTCTTTGGCTTCGGCAATGAAGCGCGGTACGCCGTACATGTGGATCGGGTTGAAGTACCCCATCAGCACCAGCGGCGTTTCGTTGTTGTCCTGGCGGAACTCGCGAACCATTTGCAGGGTTTTCGCCAGATTCTGCTTGGCACCCAGCGCACGGATGTTGGCGAGCTGGATGGCCGGGCCGTCAGCCATCGGGTCGGTGAAGGGCATGCCCAGTTCGATCACGTCGGCGCCAGCCGCCGGCAAGCCCTTGAGGATGGCCAGGGACGTGTCGTAGCCCGGGTCGCCGGCGGTCACGAAGGTCACCAGGGCGGCACGGTTCTGTTCCTTGAGTTCGGCAAAACGCGTTTGCAGGCGGCTCATCAGTGTTTCTCCTGCTTGGATTGCTCGAGTTGAGAATGTTCCATGTGGTGCATCACGGTCTGCATGTCTTTGTCGCCACGGCCAGACAGGTTGACCACCATCAGGTGATCCTTCGGCAGGCTCGGTGCGCGCTTGAAGACTTCAGCCAGGGCATGGGCGCTTTCCAGGGCAGGGATGATCCCTTCCAGGCGGCAGCACTGGTGGAACGCGGCGAGGGCTTCGTCATCGGTCACCGAGGTGTACTGAACGCGGCCAATGTCGTGCAACCAGGCGTGTTCCGGACCGATGCCCGGGTAGTCGAGGCCGGCAGAGATCGAGTGGGCGTCGATGATCTGGCCATCGTCGTCCTGCAGCAGGAAGGTGCGGTTGCCGTGCAACACACCCGGTACGCCGCCGTTCAGGCTGGCCGCATGCTTGCCGGTCTCGATGCCGTAACCGGCGGCTTCAACGCCAATGATTTCAACACTCTTGTCGTCGAGAAACGGGTGGAACAGGCCCATGGCGTTGGAACCACCGCCAATGCACGCCACCAGGCTATCTGGCAGACGGCCTTCCTGGGCTTGCAGCTGCTCACGGGTTTCCTTGCCGATCACGGCCTGGAAGTCGCGAACCATTGCTGGGTAAGGGTGCGGACCGGCCACGGTGCCGATCAGGTAGAAGGTGCTGTCGACGTTGGTCACCCAGTCACGCAGGGCTTCGTTCATCGCATCCTTCAGCGTGCCGGTGCCGGCCACCACCGGGATCACTTCGGCGCCCAGCAGCTTCATGCGAAACACGTTGGCCTGCTGACGCTCGATGTCAGTGGTGCCCATGTAGATCACGCAGTCCAGACCGAAACGCGCGGCGACGGTGGCAGTGGCCACACCGTGCATGCCGGCGCCGGTCTCAGCGATGATGCGCTTCTTGCCCATGCGCCGCGCCAGCAGGATCTGGCCGATGCAGTTGTTGATCTTGTGCGCGCCGGTGTGGTTCAGCTCTTCGCGCTTGAGGTAGATCTTCGCGCCGCCACAGAACTCGGTCAGGCGCTCGGCGAAGTACAGTGGGCTGGGGCGTCCGACGTAGTCGCGCTGGAAGTAGGCCAGTTCTTCCTTGAATGCAGGATCTTCCTTGGCCAGCTCATACTCACGGGCCAGGTCGAGGATCAACGGCATCAGGGTTTCGGCAACGTAGCGGCCGCCGAACGCGCCAAACAGGCCGTTGGCATCAGGGCCGTTGCGCAGATTAGTCTGGGTCATGGGGCGCTCCAGTTGAATGCGTGAAGTGATGCATAAAGAGATAGTGGGCTTCACTCTACCCCTGACGCCCCGACCTGAAAACCGATAAGATCGCTACAACCTGTCAGGAAAACTCACATATTACATGAGCCATGACCTTCCTCCGCTGAACGCACTTCGTGCCTTCGAAGCCACTGCCCGCTTGAACAGCGTCAGTCAGGCGGCCGAACAGCTGCACGTCACCCATGGGGCCGTCAGCCGGCAGCTCAAGGTGCTTGAAGAACACCTCGGCGTAAGCCTGTTCATCAAGGACGGTCGCGGCCTGAAACTCACAGATGCCGGGTTACGACTGCGTGACGCCAGCAGCGAAGCCTTCGAGCGCCTGCGCAGCGTTTGCGCCGAACTCACACAAAGCACAGCCGATGCGCCATTCGTGCTTGGTTGCTCGGGCAGCCTGCTGGCGCGCTGGTTTATCCCTCGTCTGGGGCGACTCAATGCCGACCTGCCGGACTTGCGCCTGCACCTGTCGGCCGGAGAAGGCGATCTGGATCCGCGAAGACCGGGGCTGGATGCCTTGCTGGTCTTTGCCGAGCCACCATGGCCGGCGGACATGCAAGTATTTGAGCTGACCAGCGAACGCATCGGCCCGGTCATGAGCCCGCGGTTCGCCGGCTATGAACGACTCAAGCAGGCGCCGGAAACCGCGCTGCTGAGCGAACCCTTGCTGCACACCACCTCACGCCCGCAAGCCTGGCCGAACTGGGCGCAACCACGCGGCCTCGACGCCAGGGCGTTGAAGTACGGTCAGGGATTTGAACATTTGTATTACTTGCTGGAAGCCGCCGTCGCGGGTCTGGGCGTGGCGATTGCCCCCGAACCCTTGGTGGTGGAGGACTTGAAGGCCGGTCGCCTGGTTGCACCATGGGGCTTCAGTGAAACCCCGGCGCACCTGGCGTTGTGGCTCCCCAAGCGCGCCGCGGACGGGCGCGCCCGGCAACTGGCGCAGTGGCTCAAGAACGAACTGCGTCGAACGGATTAATCACGCTTGCACAACAGATAAGCGGCCAGCAGACCTAATGCGCCCACGGCGACACCAGCTGTTGTCCAGGGGTGTTCCTGAGCGTAGTCCCGGGTGGCAATCCCGGTTTCGCGGGTTTTGACCTTGACCTCTTCATAGGCGTCGGCCAGCAAATGGCGCGAGTGCTTCAAGGCATTCTCGGCGTTGCTTTTCAGGGTCTTGAGTGTTTTACGCGACTCGTCCGAGGTGTCGTCCTTCAAGCTTTCCAAAGACTTGAGCAGACTCTCGATCTCGGCTTCCATGCTTTGCAATGAGGCTTTGCGTAACGAGGTGTTGGCCATGGTGGCTCTCCTGCATTGGTGATGAGTGGCATGTGTTGATTGGGACTTCAGGGGTTCGAGAAAGTGCAGAAAACCTGAACTTCATCCACAGAGCGACCAACAGAAAAAATAGGAAAAATCACTGCTAGGCTGTAATTCACACGCCGAGGAGAACGCCATGTCTGACCATCACACCTACAAAAAAGTCGAGCTGGTTGGCTCGTCCACCAGCAGTATCGAAGATGCAATCAACAACGCTCTGACCGAAGCCAGCAAGAGCATCAAGTACATGGAATGGTTTGAAGTGACCGAGACCCGTGGGCACATCAGGGACGGTAAGGCTGCGCACTTTCAGGTGACCCTGAAAGTCGGGTTCCGGATTGCCAGCAGCTGACTTTGGGCTAGTCTTCTGAACTTGCACGCCAGCCGAATGCCATAGGGAATGGCAAAGCGCTCCATGAGCGCGTCCGGCTGACGGCTGGTTACCCCTATGATCCGACCAGGGAAAATGCAACCGATGAAGAAGTTTATGTTGGCAGTAGGTTTGTTGAGCCTTGCAGGGACCGCATTGGCGGGCGGCAAGCCATGCGAAGAGCTGAAAGCCGAAATCGCAGCGAAACTTGATGCCAAGGGCGTTTCCGGATATTCGCTGGAGATTGTCGATAAAGGTGCCGCTGCCGGCGGGCAAGTAGTTGGCAAATGCGAAGCAGGCGCCAAAGTGATCGTCTATAAAAAGTAGGCCGATTCCCGCCTGAATGAAAAAGCCGACGCCATGGCGCCGGCTTTTTTATGCCTGCCGTTTGAGAATCAGCCTCGCATGACCTGCGCCAGCAACTCGTAGGAATGCACGCGATCCGAATGTTCGTACAGGTCACTGGTGAAAATCAGCTCGTCAGCCTGGGTCTGTTCGATCAGGACCTCGAGTTTGGCGCGGATTTTCTGGGGGCTGCCGATCATGGCCAGGCCAAGGAAATCGTGCACGGCCTCTTTCTCATGGGGCAGCCACAGGCCGTCCATGGTCTTCACCGGTGGACGCTGTACCAGGCTTTGGCCACGCATCAGGGCGAGAATCCGCTGGAACACCGAAGTCGCCAGGTAATCGGCCTGCTCGTCGGTATCGGCTGCCACTAAAGGCACGCCGAGCATCACGTAGGGTTTGTCCAAAACGGCTGACGGCTTGAAGTGATTGCGGTAGACCCGAATCGCTTCATGCATGTAGCGCGGTGCGAAATGCGATGCGAAGGCGTAGGGCAAACCACGCTCACCGGCCAGTTGCGCACTGAACAGGCTCGAACCCAACAACCAGACTGGCACATTGGTCCCGGTGCCCGGCATGGCGATAATGCGTTGGTCCGGAGTACGCGGCCCGAGATAGCGCACCAGCTCCGCGACATCTTCCGGGAAATCGTCAGCGCTGCCGGAGCGTTCACGGCGCAGCGCACGTGCGGTCATCTGGTCGGAACCGGGTGCGCGCCCCAGGCCCAGGTCAATGCGGCCCGGATAAAGACTTTCCAGGGTGCCGAACTGCTCGGCAATCACCAACGGTGCGTGGTTGGGCAACATCACCCCACCCGAACCGACTCGAATGGTCGACGTGCCACCGGCCAGATAACCGAGCAGTACCGAAGTCGCGGAACTGGCGATGCCGTCCATATTGTGGTGCTCAGCCACCCAGAAGCGGTTGTAACCAAATTTCTCGACGTGCCGCGCCAGGTCCAGCGAATTGCGCAGCGACTGGGCCACGCTGCCGTTCTCCCGCACCGGCACCAGATCGAGGGTCGAGAACTTGATATCGGACAGTCGTTTCATAAACCTGCTTCTCCAAATGAGGGTGCAGGTTTGTTCTTGCGAATGGAAACCTGCCGAATCCAAAAGCGTGTACATGCAATGTGGGCATATACCCGAGTTTCAATAGCCTGGTAAAAAATCCCGCGAAAAAAGCAGATTGATCGGACAGGTCTGCCCGGTGTCCAAGGTGCTGAATGCGAAGATCGGCCTGGAGGCAACATTGGTCGACTAGATTGTCGTTGAGAACAAAAGATCGCTGCCTTGAACAACCTGCCGGGATCTTTCGGCAAAAAGTGCTTAAGGCCGCGATCTTTTTTGTGTCGCGACAGACTTGCCCGCTAAAACTGTGGTCGAATAAATGACAGCAGCAAAAACCCATGACTGTGCGCGCTGCGTCAAAGGAGCTTCAACCATGAAACGATTTACCCTGGCGGTTATCTGTTGCGCACTGGCCACTTCGGCCCTCGCGGCGCCGAAACCCTGCGAAGAACTCAAGGCCGAGATCGAAGCCAAGATCCAGGCCCGTGGTGTCACTTCCTATACGCTTGAGATCGTCACCAACGACGAAGTACACGACCAGAACATGGTCGTTGGCTCGTGCGAAAACGGCACCAAGAAAATCATCTACCAGAAGAACGACCGCTGACACCTCACATCAAGCAGTAAGACTCCCGATCTTCTGCAACGATCTCCCGCTTGGCATTGTAAAGCCTGGCTTCAGGGATGAAGGCAATCGAGCGGCCTTCAAGCACATAACGTTGACCGGCTTCGAAATGATCGAAGTTGATGGTCAAGTAACATATGCGTTCAGAAGGGCCGCTCATCATGTTCAAGCCCCCGCCACCAGGTACTTCGAAGTCGAAGCGGACAATCAGTTCATGGCTGCCTGGCATAACCTCAAAAAAACGCCCGTCGGCCAAGCGCTGTTTATCCAGACGCTCAGCCATCAGCAACTTATCGTTAGGGAAGGGCGTGGAGAATTCGACCCAGGCCATCTTTGGATTAGCCGTCGGCATCGGGCTCTGACAGCCAGCGACAATGCTGGCAGCCAGCAACAGCATCAACCTGTACATGATGAATGTCCCAAGGGGTTATACATTCAGCATAACGCCGATCAGGAGTGTTGACAGCCCGCAGGCGTGCCTTGGCCAATCACTTTTCGCTGTTCATCGTAGAGTTTCGCCCAAGGCCGAAAACCGATGTTCCCCACCTTTAGCCGATAACGCTCGCCCGCGTTGAAGTCGTTGAATTTCACGTTCAGCTGGCAATCGCGCCACAATGGTTCGGCATCAGGGCCGATGTTGGTGGGCTGGACCGAGAATTGGTAGCGGACCGTCAGCTCATGGCTACCGGGCTGGACCTGGAAATAGCGTTTGTCGTCGGTAGCCTTGTCATCGACCTCCAGCGCCTGCAAAGTCGTATCTTCTTGCTTCGAGTCCAGGTCGATCCAGGCTTGCGCAGGATCAGGGCGGGGTAGTCCGAAAAAAGCACAGCCGGCCAGCATCAGCAGGCCTCCTATCAGTATCAACATGCGCATAGCAGAACTCCAGTCAGGCGGGATAATCTTGCGCAAAGACTCTCCAAGGAAGAATTATTGTGTTCAGGCCGCTTCCTAGCCTTGGATTACTTGATCGCGTTTTTCGCGTTTTGTTTCCGGGTGCGATGTTTTTGTTGCTCAACGGTTGCGCCGGCGTCAGCTACTACAACCAACTGGCCAGCGGCCAACTGCAGTTGCTGCGGGCGAGGGAGCCGGTTTCCAGCGTGGTTGCCGACCCGGCGCGCGATCAAAAACTGCGTACACACCTGGAGCAATCGCAAAAAGCCCGAACGTTCGCCAGCCAGCAATTGCACCTGCCGGATAACCAAAGTTACCGCTTGTACGCAGACATCGGGCGCCCCTTCGTCGTCTGGAATGTCTTCGCCACGCCGGAGTTTTCCCTCAAACCCGTAAACCACTGCTTCCCCATCGCCGGTTGCGTGGCTTATCGCGGTTACTACAGCCAGAGTGCAGCCCGCGGCGAAGCAGCTTTGCAACGCTTGCAGGGCATGGACGTGTCGATAGGCGGTGTCGAGGCCTATTCGACACTCGGCTGGTTCAACGATCCGATCATCAGTTCGATGATGGGCTGGGGGGACGAGCGACTGGCCACGCTGATCTTTCACGAGCTGGCCCATCAACGCTTCTATGTGAAGGACGACACGGAGTTCAACGAATCCTTCGCCACCTTCGTCGAGCAGGAAGGTACTCGCCAATGGCGCGCCTACCGCCTCCTGCCACCGGATGACAATGCGCAGGCGCGTCAGCGCAACCAGTTCACGGCGTTGGTGCTCAAGACCCGCACCCGACTGGAAAAGCTCTACGCCTTGCCGTTGCCAACCGGACAAATGCGCCAGCGCAAGGCTGCCGAGTTCGAGCGCTTGCGCAGCGAATACCGGCAGTTGCGTGACAGTCAGTGGGCCGCAGACAAACGCTACGACGCCTGGATCTATGCCCCGATGAACAATGCCCGGCTGTTGCCGTTTGGTTTATACGACCAATGGGTACCGGCATTTGCCGCGCTGTTCCATCAGGTGGATGGCGATTGGCTCAGGTTTTATGCTGCCGTGGAGAAGCTCGGCGCCTTGCCGGCGGGCGGGCGCAAGGCGGCGCTGAAAGCATTGGCTGACAGGGCCGATCAACCAAAGAACCAATAGCAAACCCCGATTGCACCCAGCACCCCGGCCAACTCCGCCAGCAATGCACAACCGACGGCATGGCGCGCACGCTGGATGCCCACGGAGCCGAAGTACACCGCCAGGACATAGAATGTCGTCTCGGTACTGCCTTGGACCGTTGCCGCCACCAGCGCCGGGAAACTGTCGACGCCCGAGGTCTTCATGGTTTCGATCAGCATCGCCCGGGCAGCGCTACCGGAGAAAGGTTTGACCATCGCCGTCGGCAGCGCATCGACGAATCGCGTGTCCCAGCCGGCCCACGCGACCAGATGGCGAATCCCTTCCAGGCCGAAGTCCAGCGCACCGGAGGCTCGCAATACGCCCACCGCGCAGAGCATCGCCACCAGATAGGGCAGCAAGTTTTTGGCAACGTCGAACCCCTCTTTGGCACCCTCGATGAAGGCCTCGTAGACCTTCACCTTACGCAGCGCGCCGATCAGCAGAAACAGCATGATCAGGCCAAACAGCGTCAGGTTGCCGAGGATCGATGACAGACCGGCCAGCGCGGTCGCCGAAAGGGTCGCCAGTAACGCCATGAACCCACCAAGGGCGAGGGCACCGGGGATCATGTAAGCCAGCACCACGGGGTCCCAGATGCGCAGGCGCTGCATGAACGCCACCGACAGGAAGCCGACAATGGTCGAGCAACTGGTCGCCAACAGGATCGGCAGGAACACCAGCGTCGGGTCGGGCGCGCCTTGCTGGGCGCGATACATGAAGATGGTCACCGGCAGCAGGGTCAGCGAGGAGGCGTTGAGCACCAGGAACAGGATCTGTGCGTTGCTGGCGGCAGTAGCGCTGGGATTGAGTTCTTGCAGCGCTTTCATGGCCTTGAGACCGATCGGCGTGGCGGCGTTGTCCAGGCCCAGGCCGTTGGCAGCGAAGTTCAGGGTGATCAGGCCGATGGCCGGATGACCAGGCGGGACTTCAGGCATCAGGCGCAAAAACAGCGGACCCAGGGCCTTGGCCAGCCATTCGACGATCCCGGCTTTCTCGGCAATGCGCAGAAAACCCAGCCAGAGGGTGAGGGTGCCAAACAGCAGCACCATGACTTCGACCGACAGCTTGGCCATGGAAAAAATGCTTTCCACCATTGCCGCGAAAATCCCGGCATTACCGCCGATCAGCCACTGCGCCAGCGCCGATACGGCTGCCACGATGAAGAAGCCAAGCCACAGGCCATTGAGCATCAGTCAAATCCCCCAAAAGATCCGCGAATGATAGCGGGGTGGCCAGAAACGACAAACCCCGGATTTCTCCGGGGTTTGTACATACGCACCACATAACCGATGTAGGAGCCGGCTTGCCGGCGAAGGCGTCATAGCTGGCAATGCAAGGCTCGAAGCCGTCTTCGCTGGCAAGCCAGCTCCTACAGGAGATTTGTGTCAGTTGCTGGAAATTTCACCTGCCGGCAGTTTTTCCTTGCTGCGCCAGTGCGGCAGGGAGTTCCAGTAGCGCTGGCCCTTGGCGTCGTCGTACATCCCTTCCCAACGAGCGATAACCAGAACAGCCAGGGCGTTGCCGATCACGTTCAGTGCGGTACGGGCCATGTCCATGACGCGGTCGACACCGGCGATGAACGCCAGGCCTTCCAGTGGAATACCGACGCTGCCAAGGGTAGCCAGCAGTACCACGAAGGACACGCCTGGTACGCCGGCGATGCCTTTGGAGGTGACCATCAACGTCAGTACCAGCAACAGTTGCTGACTGATCGACAGGTCGATGCCATACAGCTGGGCAATGAAGATCGCCGCGATGCTTTGGTACAGGGTCGAACCGTCGAGGTTGAACGAGTAACCGGTCGGCACCACGAAGCTGCAAATGGCTTTCGGCGCGCCGTAGGCTTCCATCTTCTCGATCACGCGCGGCAGCACGGTTTCGGAACTGGCGGTGGAGTAGGCCAGCACCAGCTCATCCTTGAAGATGCGCATCAGCTTGATCACCGAGAAGCCGAACAGGCGAGCGATCAGGCCCAGGACCACGAAAGCGAAGAAGGCGATGGCGACGTAAACCAGGATCACCAGCTTGGCCAGCGGTATCAGCGACGCGAAGCCGAAGTTGGCCACGGTTACCGCGATCAGTGCGAACACGCCGATCGGGGCGTAGTTCATGATCATGTGAGTGACCTTGAACATGCTTTCCGATACGCCCTGGAACATCTTCACCAGCGGCTCGCGCAGGTCCGCCTGCAGGCTCGACAATCCGAGACCGAACAATACAGAGAAGAAGATGATCGGCAGCATTTCGCCGCGAACCATGGCCGCAAAGATGTTCGACGGAATCAGGTTGAGGATGGTTTGGATGAACGCGTGTTCATGCTGAACCTCGGCCGCCGTGGCCTGGTACTTGGAAATGTCCACAGTACCCAGGGTGCTCATGTCGATGCCGGCACCCGGATGGAACAGGTTGGCCAGCAGCAGACCGACCACGATAGCGATGGTGGTGACGATCTCGAAGTAAATGATGGTCTTGAAGCCGATACGCCCCAGCTTCTTGGCATCACCGACGCCGGCAATGCCGACAATCAGGGAGGAGATGACGATCGGGATTACGATCATCTTGATCAGACGGATAAAGATATCGCCTGCCGGTTGCAGGACGTTGCTGATCCACCAGGCTTTTTCAGCACTGAAATGGTTGAGCAGCGCACCGATTGCAATCCCCAATACCAGACCGATGAGGATCTGCCAGGCGAGGCTAAGCTTTGCCTTCTTCATATCTTTACCCTTAATTGTTGTTTGACTCAGGGAGATGCGCGAACTGGAACGCTTATGGCGAAAAAGTCTAGTGCATCTTCCCCCCGTATAAGGTGCCCCGGAACCCGTGTTTGCGGCTTTCTGGCAGGCGAAAAAAGGCGCAACTATTCCGATGCAAGTAAGCGCCGTCTAATGCTGTAAACGCCTACCCTATGCCGAATCGGCATGAGGTTTTTTTAGTGAGTCGTGCGTCCCAACCGGTTCGAATGCGACATTTCGGCAGGCATAAGTGCCGTGAACCGGCCATCACAGAGCAGATTGAATGTTTTTTGAGCCGTGGCCGAGGATTGATTTTTCAGCAGAATCCCGCAGGACGAAACGAAAAATCGCGGCCAAAAAAAGGTGATTTTTCTCGATATACGGTCGCTGGTGAAACACCGGGAAAAGTATTTTCCGACGCAATCAGGATGAGAACGCGATAACGGTGATGACACCGAAACGAACGCTCTATTTCAATGTTTTGCATGATCAAGCCCTTCGCAAGCCCGTCGAACCAGGACGGTCCGGCGAACTTGCGCAGCAGCTTCTCCTGACCCGGCCCTTGCGCAGGCACTCCCTGTACCCGTAGGTCACTCCGCCCCTGAAACAGGCAGAACGTCCCGACCCCTTGGTCATGCGCCAACCTTCCTCAGGCGACGCAGGTGGAAAGAGGCGCTGTGGCCTACCTCATGTGCGAACTCAATACCCGTTCGGATCTTTCTTCAGTTGCTTCATTAACCGGGCGGCTGCCAGTGCCTCGAACAAACCATTCATGTCAGCTTCGACCACGGCGGCCAAAGAAGAAGGAAGCAACGAACATCACCAGGAACACCACAAACAGAATCTTGGCGATACCTGTGGCGGTGCCCGCGATTCCACCGAAACCCAGTACGGCAGCGACGATGGCGATGACCAGGAATGTGATTGCCCAGCTCAACATGGTAATTCTCCCTACGCTTGTGTTTAGAAGTGCTGCGTTTCCCGGCGCATCGGGTGCGCAGAAGTTTTGCCTAGAACACCCAACGTTCCTGATGACGTATCTCACCCACAGGCCCGGCTTGGTCGACACCCATCATCCGCATCGGGGTGCTATCGGCCTGACCGCTGCCGACCGCGCTGAAATGGGTTTGGGTCGGATGCTGAATCGACAGACGTGGCGTTTCAGCCTGCTGGCCCTGCTCCCAGCGCTGAAACTGCTGGCCGCCGATCAGGGTGATCAACAGCGCCAGTACAGCAAACAGCCCTTGCTGGATATGCACAGGCGAAAGGTGCCGGTGGGCGGCACGTTGACGATTCATCCTGGAGCTCCTGCCACTGGGGTCGGTATTCGATACGGGCGTATGTTTCCGAATGCCCTGGTTAATCAGACAATTGCAGCCTGCATGCCAGCCTTGATTCGCTTTAGTTCTCTTTAATTTCAATAACTTACAATCAATAAAAAAATCACCTCGCACGCATCCTGCACGATGCCACTTGCGTAGTCGTGCGTATTGCACGATTCGTTTGAAGGAATGCGTAAATTTTTTGAATTGAGAGGAGGGCGCAGATGTCAGAAATACACGCTGGTTTTTGTAAGAAACCGGGCTTCCATTAAAGGACCGGTGAAATCAGCTGGCAAAGCGATACGTGGGATGAAAGCTACCCTGCCATGGCAGGAATGGCTCAGAATCAATCATGTAAATTGCCCGATTTCTCTGAGACTAAATAAAGGTTATTCATTAAGGAGCGTAGGAAAATGGAATCAGCCACTGAGCATCAAGGCCGCATTCTGCTGGTGGATGATGAGTCCGCCATCCTGCGTACTTTCCGTTATTGCCTCGAAGACGAAGGCTACAGCGTGGCCACCGCTACCAGCGCCGCGCAGGCAGAAGTCCTGTTGCAGCGACAGGTCTTCGACCTGTGCTTCCTCGATTTGCGTCTGGGTGAGGATAACGGCCTCGATGTGCTGGCCCAGATGCGTATCCAGGCGCCTTGGATGCGGGTGGTGATCGTCACTGCGCACTCGGCCGTCGACACCGCAGTGGATGCGATTCAGGCCGGTGCCGCCGACTATCTGGTCAAACCGTGCAGCCCCGATCAATTGCGCCTGGCAACCGCCAAGCAACTGGAAGTGCGGCAACTGTCGGCACGACTGGAAGCCCTGGAAGGTGAAGTACGCAAGCCCAAGGATGGTCTGGACTCCCACAGCCCGGCCATGAAAGTGGTACTCGAAACCGCCCGCCAGGTTGCCACCACCGATGCCAATATCCTGATTCTTGGTGAATCCGGTACCGGCAAGGGCGAACTGTCCCAAGCCATCCACGGCTGGAGCAAACGCGCGAAGAAATCCTGCGTCACGATCAACTGCCCGTCGCTGAACGCTGAACTCATGGAAAGCGAACTTTTCGGCCACAGCCGCGGCGCCTTCACCGGTGCCAGCGAAAGCACCTTGGGCCGAGTCAACCAGGCTGATGGCGGTACACTGTTTCTCGACGAGATCGGCGACTTTCCCCTGACATTGCAACCGAAGTTGCTGCGTTTCATTCAGGACAAAGAATATGAGCGTGTCGGAGATCCAGTAACCCGTCGCGCCGATGTGCGCATCCTTGCGGCCACCAACCTCAACCTTGAGGACATGGCCCGCGACGGTCGCTTCCGTGAAGACCTGCTCTATCGCCTGAATGTCATTACCTTGCACCTGCCACCGCTACGCGAGCGCCGCGAAGATATTCTCAACCTCGCCGATCGTTTCCTCGCACGCTTCGTCAAGGAATACGCCCGTCCCGCGCGCGCCTTCAGCGACGAGGCCCGGGAAGCACTGCTGGACTATCGTTGGCCGGGCAACATCCGTGAGCTACGCAACGTGATCGAGCGGGCGAGCATCATCTGTCCGCAGGAGCGGGTCGAGATCAGTCATCTTGGCATGGCTGAAACCCCGGTCCACAACGCACCGCGTATCGGCGCGGCACTGAGCCTGGATGAGCTGGAGAAAGCTCACATCGGCGCGGTCCTCGCCACTGCCGACACCCTGGATCAAGCGGCGAAAACCCTGGGCATCGACGCCTCGACGCTGTACCGCAAACGCAAACAGTACAACTTGTGAGCAACAGCGGATGAAACTGGCGATGAAATTGCGGACCCGGCTGTTCCTGAGCATCTCCGCACTGATGACCATCGCGTTGCTCGGGCTCTTGCTCGGGCTGGTCAGCGTGATGCAGATGGCCGGCAGCCGGGAAGTGCCCACCCGCAACAACTTCGTCACTCTGGACCTGGGGCTCAAGCTGCGTCAGACCCTGGGTGATCAACTGATCATGATGCTCAGCGAGAAACCTGACTCCGCCGCTTTCGCCGCCTCGAAGCAGCATTACTTCGAACTGCTGGAGGAAGGCATCGCCCAGGAGCCAGCGCAGTCCGGAGGCGAGTACGGCTTCAGAAAAGCCAAGGCCGACTACGAGCGCTTTATCCAGGCTTATGAAACCACCCCGGGCCCGTCGAATGCGCTCGGCAGCAACGGCAACCTGACGGAAAAATTCAACGCGCTACGCAATGGCCTGATCGCCGAGCACAAGCGCGCACTGGATAACATCAACGATACCGAGCGTCAGGCCCGGGAGCAGGCGCTGCTGATTGCCGGATTGCTTGGCCTGGTGGGGCTGGCGGTGCTGATCGTCGGCTTCGTGACCGCGCAGACCATCGCCCGGCGCTTCGGGGAGCCCATCGAGGCTTTGGTCATGGCGGCGGACAATATCGGCCAGGGCAATTACGATGTCACCCTGCCAATCTCTTCGGCGGTGGAGCTGAACCAGCTGACCCGGCGTTTCGGGATCATGGCCCAAGCGCTGCGAGAGCATCAGGCCACTAACGTCGATGAACTGCTGGCCGGTCAGCAGCGTTTGCAGGCCGTGCTCGACAGCATTGACGACGGACTGCTGATGATCGACCGTCAGGGTCATCTGGAACACCTTAACCCTGTGGCCCAGCGCCAGCTGGGCTGGGAATCCGATCGCCTGGGTCTAGGGTTGGGCACGGCGCTGGAGCGCCCCGAACTCGATGAGCAGCTGCAACTGGTGCTGCGCGGCGGCACGTTGGAGCGGGTGCCGGAAGACCTGAGCATCGAAGTCGATGGCGAGTCGCGGCTACTGACCTATAGCCTGACCCCGGTAAGCCATACCCAGGGACATATTCTCGGTGCCGTGATGGTGCTGCATGACGTCACGGAACAGCGTGCCTTCGAACGGGTACGCAGCGAATTCGTATTGCGCGCCTCCCATGAGTTGCGCACACCGGTCACCGGCATGCACATGGCTTTCGGATTGTTCCGCGAGCGCGCTCACTTTGCCCCGGATTCCCGGGAAGCCGACCTGCTCGATACCGTGAATGAACAGATGCAGCGGCTGATGCAGTTGATCAATGACCTGCTGAATTTCTCCCGTTACCAGAACGGCTTGCAGAAACTCACCCTGGCGCCATGTTCCATCGAGTCATTGCTGGAACAGGCTCAATCACGCTTTGCCACATCGGCCGAAGAGAAGGAAATCAGTCTGCTGGTGGAAGTGCAGGGGCCTTTGCCGCGGTTACAGGCCGACCAGCCACAACTGGACCGGGTACTCGACAACTTGCTCGACAATGCCTTGCGTCACACCGGCTCCGGCGGGCGGATACGCCTGCAGGCCCGGCGCCATGGCGACCGGGTCATCATCAGTGTCGAGGACAACGGCGAAGGCATCGCCTACGGCCAACAGGGGCGGATCTTCGAGCCGTTCGTACAGGTCGGACGCAAGAAGGGCGGGGCCGGGCTCGGCCTGGCCTTGTGCAAGGAAATCGTGCAATTGCATGGCGGGCGCATGGGCGTCTACTCACGGCCGGGGCAAGGTACTCAGTTCTACATGGCACTGACCGTTTAGCTCACCTTCACGCCTCGTCATCCAGACGTCGGCCAGCGCCGGCCAGGCGTCGGCCCCGGGTTATCAATTCAATGAACTGCACGGCGCTCAGCGCGCGGGCGAACAGCCACCCCTGGCCGAACTTCACGCCTTCGCTGCTGAGGAATTCGGCCTGGGCCTCATGTTCGATGCCTTCGGCAATCACCTTCAGGTGCAGCGACTGGGCCATGTGAATGATGTGCGGGGCCACACCACTGCTTGCGGCGTCATGGCCCAACGCATCGATGAACGCCTTGTCGATTTTCAGGCAATCCACCGGCAGGGTTTGCAAATAGGCGAGGCTGCAATAGCCGGTGCCGAAGTCATCGATCAACACCTGGTGCCCGACATCCCGCAACGACTGCAGGTTTTCCCGGGCCACCACCACATCGACCAGCCCGCGCTCAGTGACCTCAAAGGCAATTTGCTGCGCAGCGACACGGTGCAGGGTCAGCAGCCGCGCCATCACCTGACCAATCCGCGGAACCATCACATCACACGCCGCGAGATTGACCGAAATGTACAGTTGCGGGTTGGCACGCAGCAACTGGCCGAGTTGCTCGAGCAGGCGTTGCAGGACGAAGTCTGTCATTTGGCGAATCTGCCCGGTGTTCTCCGCCATCGGGATGAACAGGTCGGGACTGGTCAGAGTACCGTCCGGCCTGCGCCAGCGTAGCAGCGCTTCAGCCCCGACACAGTTGCGGCTATCGAGGTCGAAGATCGGTTGATACAGCACCTGCAACTCGCCACGGCGAATCGCGCCGGTCAGTTCGGCGTCCAGCGACTGCCGCTGGCGCACCAGCAGAAACACCAGGAAACCAACGCATATGCCCAGCGCGAGGCTGGCCGGCAGCAGCCACCACCAGACCGCCGGAATATGCACGCCGCTGCGCGGGCTGATCAACACCAATTGATATTCCGGGTTGTCGGTGGGCATACGGTATATCAGGCGCGTCTGGGTTATCTGCAGTGCATCACGGTTTCTCGGTGGCCAAGCCTCGGTCGGCGGCCAGGCCTGAGAAGCGCCCAGCACAGGAATCGCGCGCGCGCCATGGTCAAGGACCACCAGCAGACTGCTACCCGGCGACAGGTCGACCATATCGGTCAAATGCCCGCGAGAGGTCGCGACCCGGAAATTCCCGCGCCCGAGCATCAGCGCGGCGCGGTTCTCGTCGGGTTCTGTAGTGGTGTTGAGCCAATAACTGTAAGTCGGGCCTTTGATGTCTGGTGATCGACTCAGCGACAACCCCTCTTGGCGAGGGCGATTGGAGCAGATTCGCGAGGAGTCCATGTAGGCGGCTTCGTAGACGAAGCGATAATTGAACGTAACCTGCTGCAAGGTCGCGATCATGTCCGCATCGCAGCCGCGCAACGGCTGCGCTTCAAGGTCGTCAAGGCTTTCGCGTAGTTGCCCGAAGAGCTGTTCCAGGCGGGCGAGGAAGCGCTCACCCTGAGCATTCATTTCTTCGCTTTCGTTTTGCTCGATCTGGTGAATGGCGACAAACAGGCTGCCGGCCATCAGTAACGTTGTGCTCAAGACAGCAGACATCAGCCCCAGAAACCAGGGGCGATGGAACCAACTACGGAAGGTCTCTCGAGCAGCAGGCATTGTGTAATATCCGAAGGATTACCAATGAGTTATAGCTGCTGATTGGGAAAATGCCCGTACCGTCGGGCGGCGTCATTATTTTGACTGATTCAACACCAAAAGTAGCGCTGCAGTTTGCG
This sequence comes from Pseudomonas sp. IT-196MI5, assembly GCF_949767415.1. Taxonomy (NCBI): domain Bacteria; kingdom Pseudomonadati; phylum Pseudomonadota; class Gammaproteobacteria; order Pseudomonadales; family Pseudomonadaceae; genus Pseudomonas; species Pseudomonas sp. IT-196MI5. The sequence continues at coordinate 446,665 of NZ_CATKPZ010000033.1, read as the reverse complement.
CATCCGGAGTGCCGTCGAAGCGCGCCGGACGGAAATGCAGCTGGAATGCCGCTATCACATGTCGTGTCGCGACATCGAGCTCGCCGGTTTGTGGCGAGGCATAACCCAAGCGGGTCAACTGCGCCTGAAACCAGCTGATGCTCGGCAACTGCTCGGCGAACAACATTTGCTGGCGCGCCACCGACTGTTCATTCGGCCAGAGGCCCAAGCCTTCGTCGGCCAGACGCTTCCAGGGGAACAGCGGCCCCGGGTCCAGCTTGCGCAAGGGTGCAATATCGCTATGGCCAATGATGTCGCTTGGCTTTATGCCGTGACGTTTGCTGATGTCCTTGAGCAACACGATCAACGACTGGACCTGATCTTCGGTGTAGGGATACCACACGCGTCCGGTCGGGGTGTCCTTGAAGCCTGGGTTGACGATTTCGATACCGATGGAACTGGAGTTCAGCCAGGTGCGGCCATTCCACTCGCTCTCCCCGGCGTGCCAGGCGCGCACATTTTCATCCATCAGCTTGTAGATGGTGGCGCCCTTGTCGTCGCCGATCAGGTAATGGCTGCTGACTTCACCGTGGGTCAGCAATTGCAACGAACGCTCCAGCGAGGCGTTGGTGTAATGCACCACCACAAATTGCACGCGGCTGTCGTGATTGGCCGAAGGGTGGCTGGTGTCGAAACGGGGACCGCTGGCACAGCCGGCAAGCACAATCAGCGATACGATCAGAGCAAAATATTTCATGGCGAAAGGCAGTACACACAAGACAATAATGCAACAGTGTAACGTAATGCCTTGCAAGCGGACGGCAATCGCATCGAATTAAACAAAATGGAACAAATGATAGTCAGCCCGGCTCCACCCGATTGCGACCGGCATTTTTTGCACGATACAACGCCTGATCGGCTCTTTTAAGCACTTGATCGCCGTGCTCTCCCGGCCTGAACGCCGTCATTCCGATAGACACAGTGATGGTCACCGGCTCTCCCTTGAAGTGGAACGGACAGGCCTCAATCGAGGCACGCAAGCTTTCCAGCAACTTCAGCCCCGCCGCCGACACCGTGGATGGCATTAACAGCACAAACTCTTCGCCGCCAAACCGGGCAATGAAATCCGTCCCGCGCAGTCGCTTGCGCAGCACACTGGCGATGATTTTCAACACTTTGTCACCGGCCAGGTGCCCGTAGTTATCATTGATACGCTTGAAATGATCGAGATCCAGCATGGCCAGCAGCAGCGTGTTGCCATGTTGCTGCCATTGCGTGACTTCATGATCCAGGCGCTCGCTCCAGGCTGCACGGTTGGGCAGCCCGGTCAACGGGTCGACCAGTGCCTTCTGCCGCTGTTCTTCAAGATGCTCGCGATAGCCCTGGGCCTCCTGCTCCATATGGGCGACCCGCTCGGCCAGGCTGTGCAAGCGCGCAGCGACCTCTTGCTCGCGCTCATCGCGCTGTTTCTGGTGCTGGTCCATGGTGCCCAGCAAGCCTTCGAGATGGTTTTCCAGGACGTGCTTGAGATCTTCCAGGTCCGCGGCTTCCTGCATGCTGCTTTGCAAGCCATCGACCTGTTCGCGAATCTGCGTGTCCATCTGCCGCGCAGCCGAACGGTTGTCGGCGTGCCCTGCGGTGGCGGCCTGCAAGTTGCTCTGGAACGATTCGAGGCGTTCGTTCAATCGTTGTAGATAGGCTTCGAACTCATGCTGGCCGCTGTCGGTAATGGCCAGCATCAACGTGGCGAAGTCGTCGAGGATCGGCAGCAATTCGTACCAGTTCAAACCGTTTTTCAGACGATCGCGCATGGATTCGGCTTGCGGGCGATAACGTTCGGGCAATGTCAGGTCTTCGAGCAGCCCTAGCAGCGTGTCTTCGATGTGACTGGCCACCGAACTGTAGGAGGGCTCGGGGGAGTCCGGGAGTGCGTAGAGAATGTCGTGTTCGGAATGTGCCTGATCGGCGACAGCCACTTCCTCCCTCGGAGTCGGAGGCAAGGGCGAGTTATCCGGCGACGCTTGCGCGGTCAGCTCGTCGGGGTTTGGTTCCGACTCCGGAGGCGTCGCGATGGTTTCCGGAGCTGGTTGCTCGGCCGATTCGATTTCTGTCGCAGCTGCACTGGCTGGCTGAGGCTCCGCAGCCGGGGGGGCAAAAGCCACGGCTGGCTCAGTCGGCGCGGACTCGTCCTCAGCTCGCTCAACAGCGGGTACCTCGCAGATTGCTGGCTCAATCACGACCGGGGCCGACGCGATAATCGCCGCAGGGCTCTCGGCTACAGGGGCAGCCAGCGCAGGAGAAGTAGCCGTTGAGGCCGCCGTCTCCTGCGCTTCACGACCGCCGAACAACCGCTGCAGCAAGCCAGGCCGATCGGGTTCCGCCGGGGTTTCCAGCTGGCTCAGGGCCTTGCCTTGCAAGCCACTCAACTCGCTGAGCAACAACGGTATCTCACGTGCCTGACTGACCCGCGCCTCCAGTTGCTTGGCGAAACTCTTGAGTGGCCGGCTCACATCCCGTGGCAGCGGCAATGTTTGCAGCTGAGTGACCAGCGCAGTCAGGGCGGCACTGGTCTGGTTGACCCGGGTTTCCCGACGCTGTTCAGAGTCGAGCACGGCTTTTTCCAGACGTGGAATCAGCGCGGCCAGGCCGGCGTCCATGTCGTCGGTACGCACGACCTCACGCATTTCCTTCATGCATTGGTCAACGGCGCGGTCGGTACCTTCCGCTGCCAGGGTGCTGCGCACCAGCCCACGACGCAGCAAGTCGAGCCGCGCGTCCCAGCGATGTTCGAGCTTTTCCTGTTGTTCGATGCTTTTGAGGTATTTCTCTTTCCAGCGCTGTGCTTCGTCGCTCATTCAGAGGTTCCGCGAAGGGCAGGACTCAACGCGGGAATTGCATCGGCCGTGAGCGAACCCGGCAAACGAATCTCTACCGCGACCGGCAGGTGATCGGAAATGGGCTGTGCCAGTACCTCGACCTTTTCCAGGGTCAGGCTCGGGCTCAGCAGGATATGGTCCAGGCAGCGCTGCGGGCGCCAGCTGGGAAACGTCGCTTCCAGTTGCGGCGCAAGCAGGCCGAGATCGCGCAACGCGGAGTTTTGCAGCAGGTCACTGGCATGGGTGTTCATGTCGCCCATCAGTACCTGATGCTTGTAGTCGCCAATCAACTCGCGGATGTAGGCCAATTGCAGGCTGCGCGCCCGGGCGCCCAACGCCAGGTGCATCATGACCACCACCAGCGCTTCCGGGCCTTCGCCGAACCGTACCAGAATGGCTCCGCGACCTTTTGGCCCCGGCAACGGATGATCTTCAATGGCCCACGGGCGCAATCGACTGAGCACGCCATTGCTGTGCTGGGCCAGGCGACCAAGGTTGCGATTGAGTTGTTGATACCAGTAGGGGAAGGCGCCGAGCTGGGCCAGGTGTTCGACTTGATTGACGTAGCCTGACCGCAGGCTGCCGCCATCGGCTTCCTGCAAGGCGACCAGATCGAAATCGCCCAGCAGATTGCCGATTTTCTGCAGATTGTCGGCACGCCCGGTGTGCGGCAGCAGATGCTGCCAGCCCCGGGTCAGGTAATGCCGATAACGCTCGGTACTGATGCCGACCTGGATATTGAAGCTGAGCAAGCGCAGACGACTGTCTACGGGCAGGCCCGTGGACTCCAGATGATGCTCGTTGACCCGCGGATCATGCCGGCCAACGACGCGTTCAGTACCCCATCGGCGCATGGCAGTGACTGCCCTTAGTTGGCGGCAGCCTTGTTAGCCGCCCGCTCTTTGTCGATCAGTTTGTCGGCCAGTTGCAGGGCCTGTTCGGCACCGCCGGCAGAACCCACGTCAAACCGGTACTTGCCATTGACGATCATGGTTGGAACGCCGGTGATTTCATACTTCTTGGCCAGTTCACGCGCCTTGACGATCTGACCTTTGATAGCGAAAGAGTCGAAGGTCGCGAGGAACTTGTCCTTGTCCACGCCTTGGGTAGCGAGGAAGTCGGCCATGTCATCCTTGTCGGTCAGTTTCTTGTGTTCTTTCTGAATCGCGTTGAACACCGCGGCGTGAACGTTGTGCTCGACACCCATGGCTTCAAGGGTCAGGAACATCTGACCGTGGGCGTCCCACGGGCCACCGAACATCGCAGGAATGCGGACGAAGTTCACGTCCGAAGGCAGCTTCTCCGCCCACGGATTGATCACCGGCTCGAAGGCGTAGCAATGCGGGCAGCCGTACCAGAACAGCTCTACCACTTCGATCTTGCCAGGCACAGCGACCGGAACCGGATTGCTCAGTTCCACATAAGGTGCGGCGGGGGCTTCAGCAGCCTGGGCGGTCATGCCGAGCAGGCTGGCAGCGGCAAAAACGGCGCTGATGATCAGATTACGCATGCTTCACTCCTGGACAAATTTTATCGCCTCGCGCGACTTGTTTTCAGACAGATCCTGGCGGGCTTGAGTTCTGTAGTGTAACGGCAGCGGCCACAAAAAAGGGCGGCCAAGGCCACCCTTTTTATACTGGCTGTCACGGATTAATCGAGCGTTAACGTTGCAGGCGATAAGCACCCTGTTCAACACCCGATCCGCCGGCCTTAGTGCAGGCCTTGAATGTAGCTGGACACCGCGGCGATGTCTTCGTCGCTCAGCTTCTTGGCAATGGTCTGCATGGTCTTGGCATCGCCGTCGTTGTTGCGGCCGCCTTCTTCCTTGCGGAAGTCGGTCAGTTGCTTGGCGATGTATTGAGCGTGCTGGCCGCCGAGGTGCGGGAAACCGGCAGCCGCGTTACCTGCGCCATTTGGCGAATGGCACCCGGTGCAGGCTGGCATACCCTTGGCCATGTCACCACCACGGAACAGGGCTTCACCGCGAGCGACGACTTTCGGATCGGCGGCGCCGACGCTGCCTTTCTGGCTGGCGAAGTAGGCGGCGATGTCCGCCAGGTCCTGATCGCTCAGGTTGGTCAGAAGACCGGTCATTTCCAGAACGGTGCGCTTGCCCGACTTGATGTCATGCAATTGCTTGGTCAGGTAGCGTTCACCCTGACCTGCCAGTTTTGGAAAGTTTGGCGCCATGCTGTTGCCATCCGGGCCGTGGCAGGCGCCACAGACGGCAGCTTTGGCCTGGCCGGCTTTTGCATCACCCGGTTGTACTGCTTCACCTGCAGCATGGGCCATGCCGGAGATGCCCACGGTCAACAGCAGACTCACGATCAATTTCTTCATCAGCTAATCCAACTACGGCTAAGGGTTAAGAGTTATGGACCGGGCTTACTCGCTCATCCAAAGGATGATGGCTTGGTAATCCTCGGCACTGCAGTCCATGCACAAACCACGCGGCGGCATCGCCTTGAAACCCTGGGTCACGTGTTGCACCAGCGTCTCCATACCTTTCGCCAACCTCGGCGTCCAGGCTTCCTGATCGCCTTTTTTCGGCGCCATGGGGAGTTGGCCGGAATGACAGGCACCACAAACACGGTTGTACACAGCTTGCGGATCCTGTGTAGCCTGAGCGCTGTAAAGCGGCATCAAGACACCGGCAGCTAGCAGCCATTTCGTCATAAAACGACCTTTTCAGGGTTGAGAGCGTGCTGCGTTCTAGTGCGCAATCAAGGTCTGTCGCTCTCGTGAACTTCATCCTACGCTGGGACAAAGCGCACACAAAATCTGCGGCATTATATACTGGCGTCACTGAAACGGAAGCGACACTGCTTGCCGCACCCATTCCTGGCGCCGCCCACATCGGAAATCCCATGCAACTCAAGAATCCCATCCTCGGTCTGTGCCAACAGTCCACCTTCATGCTCAGCGCCGCCAAAGTCGACCAATGTCCGGATGACGAGGGCTTCGAAGTCGCCTTCGCCGGGCGTTCCAACGCCGGCAAGTCGAGTGCCTTGAACACCCTGACCCACGCCAGCCTGGCGCGCACCTCGAAAACCCCGGGGCGCACGCAACTGTTGAACTTCTTCAAGCTAGACGATGAACGCCGTCTGGTCGACCTGCCGGGCTACGGTTATGCAAAAGTACCGATCCCGCTCAAGCAACACTGGCAGCGTCACCTGGAGGCATATCTGGGTGGTCGCGAGAGTTTGAAAGGTCTGATCCTGATGATGGACATCCGCCATCCGATGACCGATTTCGACCTGCTGATGCTCGACTGGGCCGTGGCTGCCGGCATGCCGATGCACATTCTGCTGACCAAAGCGGACAAGCTGACCTATGGCGCGGCCAAGAACACGCTGCTCAAGGTTCAGGCAGAAATCCGCAAGGGCTGGGGTGATCTCGTGACGATCCAGCTATTCTCGGCCCCCAAGCGCATGGGCCTGGAAGATGCCTACACCGTACTGGCTGGATGGATGGAGCTGGCGGACAAGGGTGCCGAAGTAGAAGCTCAGTAAGTGCCGAGAAAACTGCCTGCGGCGCACGCAGGCAGTTTTCTCGAGGCAAAAAAAACCCCGGGCTTCATATGGGGAGGGAGAAGTTCCGGGGTTCAAGCTCTAGACCGCTAGGGCGGGGTCCAGATATCTGCCAACACTTAACACAACATAGGAGCATCGAAGGGCTTCACCAGCCATTCAGTAACTCTGAGTGGTAGTTCACAAGATTAGTTCAGATTTTTTTCAAATGGCTTTGAAATAACGCTAAGCGCCTTCCGGACTAAGCGATTTGCGCCCTTCTGCCGCGGCACTATGCCACAGCAGAACACGACAATTTTCTGTAGGAGCGAGCTGGCTCCTACAAGAAGGCTCAGTGAGCCTCGTCCCAGTTATTTCCGACACCCACTTCGACCAGCAACGGGACATCCAGTTTCGCGGCCTCGCTCATGTGCACGCGAATTTCATCGCGAACCTGGTCGACCAGGTCTTCACGCACCTCAAGCACCAGTTCATCGTGCACCTGCAAAATGACTTTGGCATCGAGGCCAGACGTGGTCAGCCAGTTATCCACCGCAATCATGGCTTTCTTGATGATGTCCGCCGCAGTGCCTTGCATCGGTGCGTTGATCGCTGTGCGTTCCGCGGCGGCGCGCTCTTGCGGCTTGTTGGAGTTGATGTCCGGCAGGTACAGGCGACGTCCGAAGAGTGTCTCCACGTAACCTTGTTCCGCCGCCTGCGCACGGGTGCGCTCCATGTACTGGCGAACGCCGGGATATCGAGTGAAGTAGGTATCGATGTAGGCCTTGGCGGTCTTGGTGTCGACGCCGATGTCCTTGCCGAGCTTCTGCGCCCCCATGCCATAGATCAGTCCGAAGTTGATCGCCTTGGCACTGCGGCGCTGATCGGAGGTCACGTCCGCCAGTTCAACCTTGAACACTTCGGCGGCGGTCGCGGTGTGCACGTCCAGATTGTGGCGGAAGGCGTTCATCAGCCCTTCGTCGCGGGACAGGTGCGCCATGATCCGCAGTTCGATCTGCGAATAGTCCGCCGCCAGCAGCTTGTAACCTGCCGGGGCCACGAAGGCCTGGCGAATGCGACGCCCTTCGGCGGTGCGCACCGGAATGTTCTGCAGGTTCGGATCGCTGGAGGACAGCCGCCCGGTGGATGCCACCGCCTGGTGGTACGAGGTATGGATCCGCCCGGTACGCGGGTTGATCTGCTCCGGCAGACGGTCTGTGTAAGTGCTTTTCAGCTTGCTCATGGAGCGGTATTCCATGAGCACTTTGGGTAATCGATAGTCGTCTTCGGCCAGTTTGGCCAACACTTCTTCGGCGGTGGATGGCTGGCCCTTGGCGGTTTTCTTCAATACCGGCAAGCCAAGCTTTTCGTAAAGGATCACGCCCAGTTGCTTGGGCGAACCGAGGTTGAACTCTTCGCCGGCAATCTCGAAGGCTTCACGCTCCAGCGCCACCATCTTGTCGCCCAGTTCGATGCTTTGCACACCCAGCAGGGCAGCGTCGACGAAAGCGCCCTGGCGCTCAATGCGCGCCAGCACCGGCACCAGCGGGATTTCGATGTCGGTCAGCACGCTGGCCAGACTTGGAATGGCCGACAGTTTTTCGAAGAGAGTCTGGTGAAGACGCAAGGTGATATCCGCATCTTCGGCGGCGTAAGGCCCGGCCTGCTCCAGGGCGATCTGATCGAACGTCAGCTGTTTCACGCCTTTGCCGGCGATGTCCTGGAAACTCACCGTGGTGTGGTCCAGGTACTTCTGCGCCAGGCTGTCCATGTCATGACGCGTGGCCGTGGAGTTGAGCACGTAGGACTCGAGCATGGTGTCGAAGGCGATGCCGCGCACGGTAATGCCGTTGTCCTGATCGCCGCCGATGGCGCAGTTGGCCAGGATGTTCATGTCGAACTTGGCGTGCTGGCCGACCTTGAGTTTGTTCGGGTCCTCCAGAATCGGCTTGAGCGCACGCAGAACAGTGTCGCGGTCCAGCTGTTGCGGCACGCCGATGTAGGAATGGGTCAACGGAATGTAGGCCGCTTCGTTGGCCTGAACCGCGAACGACAGGCCCACCAGTCGTGCCTGCTGCGCATCGATGCCGGTGGTTTCGGTGTCGAAGGCAAACAGTTTGGCGTTTTTCAGTTTTTCCAGCCAGGCATCGAACCCCGCCTGATCGAGGATGGTTTCATAGACGGCTCCAGCGGCGACGACCGGTGGGTCGGCCTCTGGTTCGCTGAACAGATCGGCGGCCGGTGCAGGCTCGGCGGCAGCGCTCAGTTCCAGGCGTTTGGCGTCGCGATCAAGGTCGTTCAGCCAACTCTTGAATTCCAGCAGGGTGTACAGCTCGTAGAGTTTGGCCGGATCTTCAGGACCCATTTGCAAGTCGTCGAGCCCAACGTCCAGCGGCACGTCGATCTTGATGGTCGCCAACTGATAGGAAAGGAAAGCCATTTCCTTGTGCTCTTCAAGCTTGGCCGGCAAGGTCTTGGCGCCACGAATCGGCAGGGTCGGCACGATATCGAGTTGCGCATAGAGTTCGGTCAGGCCGCCGTTCACACCCACCAGCAGGCCGGACGCGGTCTTGGGACCGATACCCGGAACGCCCGGAATGTTGTCGGACGAATCGCCCATGAGCGCCAGATAATCGATGATCTGCTCGGGAGCGACGCCGAATTTCTCCTTCACGCCCTCCACATCCATGCTGCTACCGGTCATGGTGTTGACCAAGGTAATGTGACCGTCGACCAGTTGCGCCATGTCCTTGTCGCCGGTGGAGATGATCACCGGACGATCCGCCGCCGCGCTGCTGCGGGCCAGAGTGCCGATCACGTCGTCGGCCTCGACGCCTTCGACGCACAGCAGCGGGAAGCCCAGGGCGATCACGCTCTGGTGCAGCGGCTCGATTTGCACGCGCATGTCGTCAGGCATGCTCGGACGGTTGGCCTTGTATTCGGCGTACATGTCATCGCGAAAAGTCCCACCCTTGGCGTCGAACACCACGGCGAACGGACTGTCCGGATACTGCTTGCGCAGGCTCTTGAGCATGTTCAACACGCCCTTGACCGCGCCGGTCGGCAGGCCTTTGGAGGTGGTCAGCGGCGGCAGCGCGTGAAAGGCGCGGTACAGGTAAGAAGAACCGTCCACCAGGACGAGGGGGGCTTGGCTCATGAGCAGGATCAACCTTTTCGGCGGGTCCGGCGCTAGAATAGCGGGACCGTTGACGACAAAGGGACAAGGTTATCATGCGCACACTAAATCGCCTGTTGCTGGCTGGATTGTTTGCAATCGCACCATTGGCCGTCATGGCGGCGGACGATGCGCCATCGCCGGAACCGGATGTCACCATTCGTACGGAAGGGGACAAGCTCATTCAGGAATATCGCCAAAACGGCTTCCTGTATGCGATCAAAGTCACACCCAAAGGCGGCAAGCCGTATTTCCTGGTGCGCGCGGATGGCTCGGAGGGAAACTTCATCCGCTCCGACTACCCGGATATGCTTATTCCGGCGTGGGAAATTTTTAAGTGGTAAGTCGTCCCTAACTTTAATCGGCGCTGGCTCAACAGCGGCGCCCGTACTGGCAGCTTAAACATGTCTGTGTTCACCCCCCTGGCTCGGCCCGAGCTGGAAGCTTTTCTCGCCCCTTATGGCCTCGGCCGCCTGCTTGATTTCCAGGGGATTGCCGCCGGTAGCGAAAACACCAATTTCTTTATCAGCCTGGAGCAGGGCGAATTTGTACTGACCCTGGTCGAGCGCGGTCCGGTTCAGGAAATGCCGTTCTTCATCGAACTGCTCGACGTGCTGCACGGCGCCGACCTGCCGGTACCTTACGCCCTGCGTACCACAGACGGCGTGGCCTTGCGCGAACTGGCGGGCAAACCTGCGCTGCTGCAACCACGCCTGGCCGGCAAGCATATCAAGCAAGCCAACGCACAACATTGCGCACAGGTCGGTGAGTTGCTCGGCCATCTGCACCTGGCGACCCAGGCCAATATGATCAAGCGCAAAACCGATCGCGGCCTGGACTGGATGCTGGAAGAGGGCACGCAGTTCCTCTCGCACCTCGGTGCCGAGCAGAAAGACCTGCTGCAACGGGCGCTGGAAGAAATCACCCGGCATAAAGAAAAAATCCTGGCACTGCCGCGGGCGAACATTCACGCCGACCTGTTCCGCGACAACGCGATGTTCGAAGGCACGCACCTGACCGGGCTGATCGATTTCTACAACGCCTGCTCCGGGCCGATGCTCTACGACGTGGCGATTGCCTTGAACGACTGGTGCTCGGACGACGATGGCGTGATCGATGGACCGCGAGCGCGGGCCTTGCTGGGCGCTTACGCAGCCTTGCGACCGTTCACCGCTGCGGAAGCCGAGTTGTGGCCGACCATGCTGCGGGTGGCTTGCGTACGGTTCTGGTTGTCACGCTTGATCGCCGCGGAGTCGTTCGCCGGGCAGGATGTGTTGATTCACGATCCGATGGAGTTCCAGTTGCGCCTGGCGCAGCGGCAGACGGTCAACACGCCTCTGCCTTTCGCCCTTTAAAAGCTTCGCGAGCAGGCTCGCTCCCACAGGTACACGGTGATCCTTGTGGGAGCGAGCCTGCTCGCGAATGGGGGCGCCACCTTTTTTCGAATTACAACGACTCCAGACACCCTGCCAAATCATTCCCCAACTTCTCCAGCACCTGCTCATAGCCCTGGGCAGTTGCGGGCGTGTACCCGCCCAGCGCATCCAGCTCAGCCAGTTTCACTGGCAAACCCGCCACCAACGTTTCCGCCAGACGCGGGCGCAACGGCGGTTCGCTGAACACGCAAGTCTTGCCGACCTCCTGCAAACGCGCGCGCATCGCCGCGACATGCTGGGCACCGGGTTGCACTTCGGCCGCGACGCTGAACACACCCGCGTGCTTGAGGCCGTAGGCGTCTTCGAAGTAGTCGAAAGCTTCGTGGAAAACGAAGTAGGGCCTGCCCTGAACATCGGCCAGGCGTTTCTTCAGGCGCACGTCCAACGCATCGAGGCGCTCGTCGAAGGCCTTCAGGTTGCTCTGATAGCGCGCGGCATTGTCAGGATCGGCGGCACTCAGGTCGGCCGCCATTTTCGTGGCGATGACCCGGGCGTTGACCGGCGACAGCCACAGGTGCGCATCCAGGCTGCCCGGACGGTGATCGTGGTCGTGCTCGCCGGCTTCTTCGGCGTGGGAGTGGCTATCTTCGGCGAAGCGGCGCAGTTTCATGCCCGGCAAATCCTGCACGGCGACGCTGGGCAACGTACGACCATTGAGCACCCGTGGCAGGAAACCTTCCATGCCCGGGCCGATCCAGTACAACAGGTCCACCGATTGCACCTTGCGCACGTCGGAAGGGCGCAACGCATAGTTATGCGGCGATGCACCAGGTGGCAGCAAAACCTCGGGAATCGCCACACCGTCCTGCACCGCCGCGGCGATCAATTGCAGAGGCTTGATGCTGGTAAGGACCTTGACCTCGGCCTGCGCCGAACCGATCAGCAGAAAACTTGCGACAAATGCGACAAAGATAGAAAAAAGTCGGGACACGATGACCACTCGAAGAGGCGAGAACGGGTAACATAATAACGTCTCTCACAAAACTCGTCGCCGCTCATGCTAAAAACACCGATTGCCAGCCGCCCCCACGACCACTCACATTGCGTTCACAGCGCTTTGTCCGAGGCTGATGCCCTGTGCGCACGTCAAGGCCTGCGCCTGACCGCATTGCGCCGGCGGGTGCTGGAACTGGTGTGGCAAAGCCACAAGCCCTTGGGTGCCTACGACATTCTCGCGGTCCTCAGCGAGCAGGACGGTCGCCGCGCTGCGCCGCCGACGGTGTACCGCGCACTGGATTTCCTGCTGGAAAACGGCCTGGTCCATCGGATCTCCTCGCTCAACGCCTTCATCGGCTGCAATCACCCGGAACATGCTCACCAGGGTCAGTTCCTGATTTGCCGTGGGTGCCACGCCGCCATCGAGCTCGAACAAAAATCCATCAGTGACGCGATCATCGCCAGCGCCAGGGATGTCGGGTTTATCGTCGAAGGCCAGACCGTTGAAGTGATCGGTCTCTGCTCGGGTTGCCAGGGGGCTTGATGAGCAATGCACTGATCCGTCTTGAGCAGGTTGCCGTCACGTTCGCCGGGCAACCGGTGCTGGACAACATCGAGCTGAGCGTCGAACCGGGACAGATCGTTACCCTGATCGGCCCCAACGGCGCCGGCAAGACCACACTCGTGCGTGCCGTGCTCGGCCTGTTGAAACCGGACAGCGGCAGCGTCTGGCGCAAGCCGAAACTGCGGGTCGGCTACATGCCGCAAAAGCTTCACGTCGATCCGACCCTCCCACTGTCGGTCTTGCGCTTCTTGCGCCTGGTGCCGGGCGTGGACCGTGCGATGGCCTTGGCGGCACTCAAGGAGGTCGGCGCCGAACAGGTGATCGACAACCCGGTGCAAAGCGTTTCCGGTGGCGAAATGCAGCGCGTGTTGCTGGCCCGGGCCTTGTTGCGCGAGCCGGAACTGCTGGTGCTCGACGAACCGGTGCAGGGTGTCGATGTGGCCGGCCAGGCTGAGTTGTACAGCCTGATCACCCGCCTGCGCGACCGTCACGGTTGCGGCGTGCTGATGGTCTCCCACGATTTGCATCTGGTGATGAGCACCACGGACCAGGTGGTTTGCCTCAATCGTCACGTCTGCTGTTCCGGCCATCCCGAGCAGGTCAGTGGCGATCCGGCATTCGTCGAGCTGTTCGGAAAAAACGCACAAAGCCTGGCGATTTATCACCACCATCACGACCACGCCCACGACTTGCATGGTTCGGTGGTGAAGGCGCTCGCGTCGGGCCAACCCCATGTTCACGGAGATAGCTGCAAGCATGGCTGATTTTCTGCTCTACGCCCTGCTTGCAGGCCTGGCCCTGGCCGTCGTTGCAGGCCCGCTGGGGTCTTTCGTGGTCTGGCGGCGCATGGCCTATTTTGGCGACACCCTGTCCCACGCGGCATTGCTCGGTGTGGCCCTGGGCTTCCTGCTGGATGTCAGCCCGACCGTTGCCGTCACCGTCGGCTGCTTGCTGTTGGCAGTGTTGCTGGTGACCTTGCAACAACGCCAGCCGCTGGCATCCGACACACTTTTGGGGATTCTCGCACCCAGCACGCTCTCTCTGGGCCTGGTGGTACTAAGCTTCATGCACGAAGTGCGGATCGACCTGATGGCCTATCTGTTCGGCGACCTGCTGGCGATCAGTCCGACCGATCTGGCCTGGATTCTTGGCGGTAGTGCTGCGGTATTGGTCTTGCTGGTGACGTTGTGGCGCCCATTGCTGGCGATCACGGTGCATGAAGAACTGGCCAGGGTCGAAGGCTTGCCGGTGGCGGGATTGCGCCTGGCGTTAATGCTGTTGATCGCCGTAGTGATTGCCGTGGCGATGAAAATCGTCGGCGTGTTGTTGATCACTTCGTTGCTGATCATCCCCGCGGCTGCGGCGCAACGTCACGCCCGCTCGCCGGAGCAGATGGCACTGGGCGCGAGCCTGCTGGGCATACTCGCCGTGTGTGGCGGGCTGGCGCTGTCCTGGTTCAAGGACACCCCGGCCGGCCCGTCGATTGTGGTGACGGCCGCCGTGCTGTTTCTGCTGAGTTTTGTTCTGCCCCGTCGAGGGGTGTAGACTTGCTCGTTTTTTGCGCAAATAGAGAGTCGCAGGAATGAAGTCGTTCGCCTCCCGTTATCTGCTCCTTGTCGCATTTTCTTTGCTGCTGGGCGCCTGCCAAAGCACGCCACCGGCGGCCACCGAGGCCGCCGATGCGCGGGCCACGGCCATCGTGCAGCTGGAACAAAACATCGCCAGCGATGAACTGGCCATCGCCGAAGACCAATTGGCAGCCCTGCAGGCCGAAACGCCCAACGATGCTTCCCTTGAGCAATACCAGCGGCAACTGGCCGAAGCCTATCTGCGCCGCAGCCAGACCGTACTGCAAAAAGGTGACGTGGATGCCGCCGCGACCGCCCTTAGTCGTGCCCGCGCATTGATGCCCAAGGCTCCGGCACTGACCGGTGGAGTCAACGGCTCGATTGCCCAAGCGCGCAAGGCCGAGCTGGAAAAAGCCGAAGCCGCCCTCAAGGCTGCCGAAGCCAAGCCAAAGGCCAAGGTCATCGATCTAACGGCTGAAAGCACCACGGTCGTGCTGAATATCAACGATATGGGCAAACTGCGTCGCCAACTGGATGCCATCGCCGCCGATGTGGTGAATTTCCAGTGCGACGTGAGCATTCAGGCACCGCGCACCAATGATTACCCTTGGCTAGCTAATTTGCTGACCAAACGGGTGAACAAGCTCGATCCTGAGTTTGATCTGAAGCTTGAGCGGCAGATTTTGCGCAGTGTTCCGGCGCAGATGGTTCTGACCCCTCGCAAATCTTAAAAGCATCGCGAGCAAGCTCGCTCCCACAGGGTTTCGGGTTGCCCACACATTTTGTGACCAACACTTCTCTACTGTGGGAGCGAGCTTGCTCGCGATGGCGGTCGCTCTAGCTCCGCAGATCTTCAGGCCAGAATCGCCTTGGCCTTCGCCTCCCTGTCCCAAACCCGATGCTGCCCAGCAGGTCGAAATTGCCTTCGGCCTTGGGCGAGCCTCTTCAGCCGTTCCTTTTTTCTGACCTTTGATCGCGTTATTGCCAAATGACAGGACAAATGCGAAATAAATGCTAAGAACCTCTATACGGACAGGCTAAAATGCGCGCCCGGCTAACCGCTGATCCTTTTCTAACGCGCCCCACAAGGTTCGCTACGTGATCGAGTTTCAAAACGTCCATAAAACCTACCGCGTCGCCGGTAAGGAAATCCCCGCCCTGCATCCGACCAGTCTGACGATTGAGAACGGGCAGGTTTTCGGCTTGATCGGTCATTCCGGTGCAGGAAAAAGTACCCTGCTGCGTCTGATCAATCGCCTGGAAAACGCCAGTGGCGGCAAGATCACCGTCGACGGTGAAGAAGTCACTGCGCTCGACGCCAATGGCCTGCGCCGCTTCCGTCAGCAGGTCGGGATGATTTTCCAGCACTTCAACCTGCTGGCCTCCAAGACTGTCGCCGACAACGTCGCGCTGCCACTGACCCTGGCCGGCGAGCTGTCGCGCAGCGAGATCGACTCGCGCGTGGCCGAGTTGCTGGCGCGGGTCGGTTTGTCCGACCACGCGAAAAAGTACCCGGCGCAATTGTCCGGCGGACAAAAGCAGCGTGTCGGCATTGCCCGCGCCCTGGCGACCAAGCCAAAAATCCTGCTGTGCGATGAAGCCACCAGCGCCCTTGACCCGCAAACCACCGCATCGGTGTTGCAGCTGCTGGCCGAGATCAATCGCGAGCTGAAACTGACCATCGTCTTGATCACCCACGAGATGGACGTGATCCGTCGGGTCTGCGACCAGGTGGCAGTGATGGATGCCGGCGTGATTGTCGAGCAAGGCTCGGTGGCCGAGGTGTTCCTGCATCCGAAGCACCCGACCACCAAGCGTTTTGTGCAGGAAGACGAGCAGATCGACGAAAGCGAACAGCGTGATGACTTCGCTCACGTGCCGGGGCGCATCGTGCGTCTGACCTTCCAGGGCGAAGCGACCTACGCGCCATTGCTGGGCACCGTCGCCCGGGAAACCGGTGTGGACTACAGCATCCTGGCCGGTCGTATCGACCGCATCAAAGAAGTCCCCTACGGGCAACTGACCCTGGCCGTGACCGGCGGTGACATGGAAGCGGCCTTCGCCTGCTTCACCGCGGCCGACGTTCACATGGAGGTGCTGCGCTAATGGAAGCCCTGACAAGTTTCTTTGCCAATATCGACTGGTTCGAAATCTGGCTGGCCACCGGCGACACCCTGCTGATGCTCGGCGGTTCGCTGTTGTTCACCGTCCTGCTCGGCTTGCCACTGGGGGTGCTGCTGTTCTTGTGCAGCCCGCGCCAGTTGCTGGAAGCCAAAGGCGTCTACGCGATGTTGTCACTGGTGGTGAACGTTCTGCGTTCGCTGCCGTTCATCATCCTGTTGATCGTGATGATCCCGTTCACCGTGTTGATCACTGGCACGTCCCTGGGTGTCGCCGGTGCGATCCCGCCGCTGGTGGTGGGTGCCACGCCGTTCTTCGCCCGTCTGGTGGAAACCGCCCTGCGTGAAGTGGATCGCGGCATCATCGAGGCGACCCAGGCCATGGGCGCGACCACGCGGCAGATCATCACCAATGCGTTGTTGCCTGAGGCTCGTCCGGGCATCTTCGCAGCGATTACGGTGACTGCCATTACACTGGTGTCCTACACGGCGATGGCCGGTGTCGTGGGCGCCGGTGGTCTGGGTGACCTGGCGATCCGCTTCGGTTACCAGCGTTTCCAGACCGATGTGATGGTGGTGACGGTGGTGTTGCTGCTGATACTGGTCCAGGTACTGCAAACCGTTGGCGACAAACTGGTTGTGCATTTCTCCCGTAAATAAGACATGAGCCGGCCATTCGCTGGCAGGCGCCGGAAACCGGCGCCGCACAAGGAGTTAGCTGAATGAAAAAACTACTCGTGGCCTTCGCGGCCGTTGCCGCGTTCTCTGCCCATGCGCAAACCCTGACCGTCGCGGCCACCCCGGTACCACACGCCGAGATCCTCGAATTCGTGAAGCCGGCCCTGGCCAAAGAAGGCGTGGACCTGAAGGTCAAGGTATTCACCGACTACATCCAGCCGAACGTGCAGGTCGCGGAAAAGCGCCTGGATGCCAACTTCTTCCAGCACCAGCCGTACCTGGACGAGTTCAACAAGGCCAAGGGCACCCACCTGGTTTCCGTGGCCGGCGTGCACCTGGAGCCCCTGGGCGCTTACTCCAGCAAGTACAAGACCATTGCCGAACTGCCTGGCGGTGCCAACGTGGTGATCCCGAACGATGCCACCAACGGCGGCCGTGCGCTGTTGCTGATGGCCAAGGCCGGCCTGATCAAGTTGAAGGATTCGAACAACATCCTGTCGACCGTCAAGGACATCACCGAGAACACCAAGGACCTGAAAGTCCGCGAACTGGAAGCCGCGACCATCCCGCGCGTGCTGACCCAGGTCGACCTGGCGCTGATCAACACCAACTACGCGCTGGAAGCCAAGCTCGATCCGTCCAAGGACGCGCTGTTCATCGAAGGCAGCGACTCGCCGTACGTGAACATCCTGGTGGCCCGTCCGGACGACAAGGACAGCGAAGCGATGAAGAAACTGGTCGCTGCCCTGCACAGCCCGGAAGTGAAGGCCTTCATTCTCGAGAAGTACAAAGGCGCGGTAGTGCCGGCGTTCTGACCGACTGCTGCAACGAAAAAAGGGGCGCATTGAATGCGCCCCTTTTTTGTGCCTGAAACACAGCCCCTTTGTGGGAGCGAGCCTGCTCGCGATGGAGTGTCAGTCGACACCCATGTAGCTGACACACCTTCGCGAGCAAGCTCGCTCCCACAGGGTTTAGTGGCGTAGTTACTGACGTTTGAGCATCACCGGCAACTGTGCCACCAACTTCGCATTATTCAACGGCGCGCGGATGAAGCCGCGCTGGGTGCCGTCCGGCCCGATCACCGCGAGGTTGCCGCTGTGGTCGACGGTGTAGTTCGGCTTGCTGGTGTCCGCCGGAATGTATGGAATGCTCACCGCGTTGGCGATCTTTTGCAGCTCTTCGGTCGACGCCGGGGTCAGGCCGATGAACTGCGGGTCAAAGTAACCCAGGTACTGCTTGAGCTGCTTGGGTGTATCGCGATTGGGGTCGATGCTGACCAGCACGATTTGCAGTTTATCCACCGCTTCTGGCGGCAACTCGCTCTTGATCTGTCGCAGCTGGGCGAGGGTGGTCGGGCAGATATCCGGGCAGAAGGTGTAGCCGAAGAACAGCAGGCTCCACTTGCCTTTCAATTCATTGATCGCGACCGGCTGGCCGTCCTGATTGGTCATCGCCACGTCCGGCAGATTACGGCTCTGCGGCAGCAAGATGATTCCGGCGTCGATCAGCGCTGTCGGATCGCCCTGATTCTTCCCGGATAGCACCTTGTTGACGGTCAGGCCCAGGATCAGTGCGACCAGGGCAACGAGAATGAAGACGGTTTTCTGGGTTCGGGTCATAGGTTCAACAGTAAGTAGTGGTCTACGAGCAGGGCGATAAACAGCAGGAACAAGTAGTAAATAGAGTACTTGAACGTGTTGATCGCCGCGTGCGGCCGAGTGCCACGGTACAGCACCACGGCCCATTGCAGAAATCGCGCACCCAGCCCGAGCGCACACACCAGGTACAGCATACCGCTCATGTGGATCACGTAAGGCATCAGGCTGACAGCGAGCAACGCGAAGGTATACAGCAGGATATGAATCTTGGTGTAGTGCACGCCATGAGTGACCGGCAGCATCGGGATGTCGGCCTTGGCGTATTCCTCCTTGCGATGGATCGCCAGTGCCCAGAAGTGCGGCGGGGTCCAGGCGAAGATGATCAGCACCAGCAGCAGCGGTTCGGCGCTGACGTGACCGGTGGCGGCGGTCCAGCCGAGCAACGGCGGCGCAGCACCGGCCAGACCACCGATGACAATGTTCTGCGGGGTCGCGCGCTTGAGAAATCCGGTGTAGATCACCGCGTAGCCGAGCAGCGAGGCGAGGGTCAGCCATGCGGTCAACGGGTTGGTGAACGTCAGCAACATGGCTTGCCCGAGGGCCGCCAATACGAACGCGAACGTCAGCGCGGCGGTTGGTGAAACCCGACCTTCGGCGAGCGGCCGTTTTTGGGTGCGCGCCATGACTGCGTCGATGCGCCGGTCCACTACGTGATTGACCGCCGCCGCGCCACCGGCACACAAAGCGATGCCCAGGTTGCCGAAAATCAGCACCGTCCACGGCACG
The DNA here is from genome assembly GCF_949767415.1 of Pseudomonas sp. IT-196MI5. Lineage (NCBI taxonomy): Bacteria > Pseudomonadati > Pseudomonadota > Gammaproteobacteria > Pseudomonadales > Pseudomonadaceae > Pseudomonas > Pseudomonas sp. IT-196MI5. Next base: position 427,439 of record NZ_CATKPZ010000033.1, on the reverse strand, counting down.
CCGGCACGGGTCGCGAGGAACATCCCCACCAGTGAAGTGATGAGCATCAGCACCACGACTTTGGGTTTGGTCAGCTCCAGGTAGTCACGCCAGATCGCCTGACTGGGACGTTCGCTGATCAGAATCGCCATGGCATCTCTCCTTTTATTGTTATGGGCCCGGCTGAGTGTTTACGCGGGCTGAAGTGCCAGCGCGTTGGCTGCTTGACCCGGACCAGACTGGTTCGGGCGTGGTAATTGACCAGCACCATGGTCAGCAACAGCGCCGCGCCGCCCGCGTTATGCGCGACAGCCACTGGCAGCGGCAGATGGAACAGCACGTTGCTGATGCCCAGTGTGATTTGTGCGCCAAGGGCGATCAGCACCAGGCCTGCCAGGCGCGTCATGCCGACAACTTTCAATTGCCAGGCCAGACCGAGCAACACCAGGGTGACCAGCACCGCACCGATGCGATGGGTCAGGTGAATGGCCGTACGGGCATCGCTGTCCAGTTGCCCGCCGAGATAGTTCGGACCGATGTGTTGGGTCAGGTGAAAGCCATTGGCGAAGTCGGCAGGCGGCAGCCATTGGCCGTGGCAAGTAGGAAAGTCGATACAGGCCACGGCAGCGTAATTGGAACTGACCCAGCCGCCGAGGGCGATTTGCCCGATCACCAGCAGCAGTCCGGCCGTCGCCCAGTGCTGCAGGCGTCGCGGCACGGTCAGCGCCGGCAGTACGCCGGACAGACGCAAGGTCAGCAGAAACAACAGGCTCAAGGTCGCGAAACCGCCAAGCAAATGCCCGGTAACCACCTGCGGCCAGAGCCTGAGCGTTACTGTCCACATGCCGAACGCGGCCTGGCCAAAAACCACCGCCAACAAAAACAACGGCAACTTCACCGGTTGTCCCGGATGACGGCGATGCAACCACGCGCGACCGGCCAACACCGTGATCAATATCCCCAGCGTGCCGGCGAAGTAACGGTGGATCATCTCGTTCCAGCCCTTGTGGGCCTCGACTGGAGTGTCCGGGAAATGCAATTCGGCATGGGCCAGCTGGGCTTCGCTTTTCGGCACGCTGATGAAGCCGTAGCAGCCGGGCCAGTCCGGGCAGCCGAGGCCGGCGTGGGTCAGGCGGGTGTAGGCGCCGAGCAACACCACAATCAATGCCAGCAAGGTGGCAAACAACGCGAGGCGAAATCCAGGTTTGGCCATGACGATGCCCTTATCCGATATTCGACAGTTTCAGCAGGTGACGCAGGTCGTTGAGCAGGTCCTTACCCTTCACCGACGGGTCATAGCGCAGCACCAGGTTGCCGTGAGGGTCGATGATCCACAGGTGCGGTGCGTCATTGCTCTGAGCACCTTTAGTGTAGGTCGGCAAGTCCAGTGAATAGCGTTGCAACTGCGGGTACTCGCGTTGAAGTTTAGTCTCGTAATCGCTGTTCAGCGTCTGCGCGGCAGCCAATGCATGGCTGGCGCGGGACGCATCGCGGCCGAGGCCGATCTGGATCTGCCGCGCCAGATACACCAGTTGCTGGCAGTCCACCGCACAATCCCTGGGCGCCGTTACCAGTATCTGCCAGCGATCCTCCTGAGCCTGCACGCCGATGTCGGCACGGGTCTGGCCGTTACCGATCAGTTCGCCGTGATAACTGCGGCCCTCGGGCACCCAGAAATTCAGCTTGTACATGCCGGTGGCGAGGATCATCGGACCGATCACCCCGAGCAGGATCAGCAGCAGTTGCAAGCGGCCCTTGCGCCGGTTCACCGACGGTTTCGCCTCAGACATGCTGGGTGGATTCATGGCCGCTCCCATGGTGTTTCTCCTTTGCGTTGTGCCAGCCGAGATAGAAATAAAGGCCGAACAGGGCGATCGCCATGGCGAACCACTGCACGGCATAAGCAATGTGTTTTTCCGGCCCCATGGCCACCACTGGCCAGTCGGCCTGATAAGTGGCGGGGCCGGTTTCGGCGCGTAGCTCAAAGGCAAAGCCTTCGCGGCTCAGCGCAGTCCAGAGCCTGGTTGGCTCAACGGCCGTAATCAGCTTCGGCCATGTCAACGTTGTGGGATCTGCGTGCAATTGGAACGTCGCACCGGGGGAGACGTAGACCCATGCGTCGAGGCTGACCGCTTCGGTGGGTGTATTGAATTGGGGTGGTGTGCGGCGCTCCGGCCACGGCAGCCAGCCGCGATTGACCAACAGCCAAAGCCCGGTGGCCTGGTCGTGAAACGGTTGCAACAGCTCGACACCAACCCTGCCGTTGCGTTGACTGTTGTCCAGCAGCAGGCTGTGTTCGGCATCGAACTGACCGTTCAGGTGAACCCGACGGAAGGCCGGGTCTGTCGTGTGTTGCAGTTCGGTGCTGGCCATAGGCTCGGCGGCCCGGCGCTCGGCGTAGGTTTGCAGCAGCGCGCTTTTCTCCGCGCCCCGGCTCAATTGCCAGAACCCCAAAGACACCAGCAGCGGCAGCAACGACGCCACCACCAGCGTTGGCACGATACCTGGCCGAAAGCGCTTCATGGCGTCGCCAGAATGTTGGTCATCGCGATAGCTATACTCAAATGCATCGCTTCTCCCCCCGGAGTCTCACCATGCTCAAAGCAGCCATCGTCCTGATGCTGATTGCCACGGTTGTCAGCCTGTTCAGCGGCCTGTTTTTTCTGGTCAAGGACGACAGCCGCTCAAACCGCCTCGTCATTGCCTTGAGTGTGCGAGTGACGCTGGCCGCCCTTACCCTCGGTCTGATCGCCTGGGGTTTTTTCAGCGGCCAGTTGGTCTCTCACGTGCCTTGGTAGCTTGCTCGCCAAGGCGTGTCAGTCACCCTGATTTCGACTGATAAACCTTCGTCGGAACGCCGCCCGGAGCAAGCTCGCTCCTACAGCACATAGACGAAAACGAACAGCCCGATCCACACCACATCCACGAAGTGCCAGTACCAGCTCGCCGCTTCAAAGCCGAATTGATGCTCGCTGTCGAAGTGCCCCCGCATGATCCGCATCAGCATCACGAACAGGATGATGGTGCCGATGGTCACGTGGGCGCCGTGGAACCCGGTAAGCATGAAGAAAGTCGCGCCGTAGATGCCCGAACCCAGGGTCAGCCCCAATTCGTGGTAGGCGTGCATGTACTCTTCGGCCTGGAAGGTGAGGAACCCACAGCCCAACAGTACGGTGAGCGCCAGCCAGAGTTTCAGTGCGCCGCGATGGCCCTTTTTCAAGGCGTGGTGGGCGATGGTCACGGTTACGCTGGAGCTCACCAGTAACACGGTGTTGAGCAGCGGCAGGCCCCAAGGGCTGATGACTTCCTTGGGCGGCGGAAACAGTTTCGAGTCGGGGTTGCTCAGCAGCGGCCAGGTGAACTCGAAGTTCGGCCACAGCATGTGCGCGATGCCTTTGGCGCCCTCACCGCCGAGCGCCGGCCCGGAGATGTGACGCACATAAAACAGCGCACCGAAAAAGGCGATGAAGAACATCACCTCCGAGAAAATGAACCAGCTCATGCCCCAGCGGAACGAGCGATCCATTTGCGCGCTGTACAAACCACTGCGACTTTCCTTGATCACCGTGCCGAACCAGCCGAACAACATGTAAGCCACCAACAGGCCACCGACGAAAAAGATCAGCGGCCCGTGGGATTCCGGACGCGCCGCTTTCAGATCGTTGAACCAGGTAGCCAGGCCGTACACAGTGGTGACCATGCCGAGCGTGGCGATGATCGGCCATTTGCTCTGGGCGGGAACGTAATAATGTTCATGAGTTGCCATTTATTGTTCTCCTTATCGGGCACGCTCAGCCGCCAGTGTTTACAGCTACCGGGGGATGTCGGGCGGTGATATCGAACAGCGTGTAAGACAGCGTCAGGTGCTTCACTTCCTTGGGCATGTCACGGTCAACGATGAAACGCACCGGCATCTCGATCCGTTGACCGGGCTGCAGCACTTGCTGGGTAAAGCAGAAACATTCGGTCTTGTGGAAGTACGCCGCCGCGGTGCTCGGCGCAATGCTCGGCACCGCTTGGGCGCTCATCGGCTTATCGGTGGGGTTGTGGGCGATGAAGATCATTTCGTTCACTGCCCCCGGATGGGCCACCAGCTCCTCGCCCTTGGGATAGAAGTCCCAAGGCATATCGGCGGTGTTGGTCGACAGAAACTGCACGCGCACCTGCCGCGAGGTGTCCACCGTTTGCTCGCCCTGGTACTGCCCGGCGGTCTTGCCGTTGATGCCGAACGCCTTGCACATCACGTCGTAGATCGGCACCAGTGCAAACCCGAACACAAACATCGCCACCACCACGGTCAGCAGGCGCGTGACCAGTTTTTTCATCGAAATAGAGTCAGCCATGGTTTCGAACCTCAACACCAATCCCTGTGGGAGCGAGCTTGCTCGCGATAGCGGTGTGTCTGACACACCGAGTTGGCCCTATCGCGAGCAAGCTCGCTCCCACAGAAGAGCAGGTGTTCATTTCACTTCCGGCGGCGTGGTGAAGGTGTGATACGGCGCCGGTGACGGGATGCTCCACTCCAGGCCTTCAGCCCCGTCCCACGGTTTGGCCGGTGCTGGGGGGCCGCCGCGAATGGTCTTGATCACGATGAACAGAAAGAAGATCTGCGTGGCGCCGAACATGAATGCACCGATCGACGACACCATGTTGAAGTCGGCGAATTGCAGGTTGTAGTCCGGAATCCGTCGCGGCATCCCCGCCAGGCCCACGAAGTGCATCGGGAAGAAGGCCATGTTCATGCCGATGAACGACAGCCAGAAATGCAGCTTGCCGAGGGTTTCGTCGTACATGTGGCCAGTCCATTTAGGCAGCCAGTAGTAGGCCGAGGCGAAGATCCCGAAGATCGCCCCCGGCACCAGTACGTAGTGGAAGTGCGCAACCACGAAGTAGGTGTCCTGGTACTGGAAGTCCGCCGGGGCGATGGCCAGCATCAACCCGGAGAATCCGCCGATGGAGAACAGGATCACGAACGCCACGGCGAACAGCATCGGCGTCTCGAAGGTCAGCGAGCCTTGCCACATGGTGCTGGCCCAGTTGAACACCTTCACGCCCGTTGGCACTGCAATCAGCAGTGTGGCGTACATGAAGAACAGCTCGCCCACCAGCGGAATGCCGACCACGAACATGTGGTGCGCCCAGACGATGAACGACAGGAACGCGATACTCGCCGTGGCGTAGACCATCGAGGTGTAGCCGAACAATGGCTTGCGCGAAAAAGCCGGAATGATCGAGCTGACGGCACCGAAGGCCGGCAGGATCATGATGTACACCTCGGGGTGACCGAAAAACCAGAACACATGCTGGAACAGCACCGGGTCACCGCCACCGGCGGCACTGAAGAAGCTGGTGCCGAAATGGATGTCCATCAGCATCATGGTCACGCAGCCCGCCAGTACCGGCATCACCGCAATCAACAGGAACGCGGTGATCAGCCAGGTCCAGACGAACAGCGGCATTTTCATCAACGTCATGCCGGGGGCGCGCAGGTTGAGGATGGTCGCGATCACGTTGATCGCCCCCATGATCGAACTGATCCCCATCAAGTGAATGGCGAAGATGAAGAAGGTCACGCTTTCCGGCGCGTAGGTCGTCGACAGCGGTGCATAGAAGGTCCAGCCGAAGTTCGGCCCGCCGCCGGCGGTGAACAGGGTCGATACCAGCAGCAGGAACGCTGCCGGCAACAGCCAGAAGCTGAAGTTGTTCATCCGCGGCAGGGCCATGTCCGGCGCGCCGATCATCAGCGGGATCATCCAGTTGGCGAGGCCGACGAAAGCCGGCATCACTGCACCGAAGACCATCACCAGACCGTGCATGGTGGTCATCTGGTTGAAGAACTCCGGCTGGACGATTTGCAGCCCCGGCTGAAACAGCTCGGCACGGATCACCATGGCGAACGAGCCGCCAAGCAGGAACATGGAGAATGCAAACCACAGGTACAGCGTGCCAATGTCCTTGTGGTTGGTGGTCAGCACCCAGCGCATCAAGCCCTTGGCGGGACCGTGGGCGTGGTCGGTGGCGGTATGAACATGGTCATCGACTACAGCAGTCATGTCCTGTCTCCTGCAAACGGATGGGCTGGGCAGGCCGGGGCGTCATGTCCCGAGCGGTTCCTTACGTGCGCAATTAACCGGATCATTTGCTTTCCGCCTGTTTCAGCTCCAGCACTTCTTTAGGGGTGACCATGTCGCCTTTGTTGTTGCCCCAGGCATTACGTTCATAGGTCACGACCGCCGCGATATCCACTTCCGATAGTTGCTTGCCGAACGCCGCCATTGCGGTGCCGGGCTTGCCGTGGAAGACAATGCTCAGGTGAGCGTCTTTCGGTCCGGTGGCGATTTTCGAGCCCTTGAGCGCCGGGAACATCGGCGGAAGGCCCTGGCCTTCGGCCTGGTGACAGGCCACGCAGGTGGTGTGATAGACCTTGTCACCGCGATCCTTGAGTTCATCGAGCGTCCATTCCTTGCTGGTTAGCTCTTTGAGCTGCGCGGCCTCGACCTTGCGATCGGCCAGCCATTTTTCGTAATCGGCCTTTTCCTTGACCTCGACTACCGTCGGCATGAAGCCGTGATCCTTGCCGCACAACTCGGCGCACTGGCCACGGTAGATGCCGGGCTTGTCGATGCGGGTCCAGGCCTCATTGACGAACCCGGGAATCGCATCGCGCTTGACCGCGAAAGCCGGCACCCACCAGGAGTGGATCACGTCGGCGGAGGTCACCAGGAAGCGCACCTTGGTGCCGACCGGCAGCACCAATGGCTTGTCGACTTCGAGCAGGTAGTGCTCGCTCTTGACTTCCTTGTTGTGGATTTGATCCTGGGGGGTGGTCAGGTTGCTGAAGAACTCGACGTCCTGGCCCAGGTATTTGTAATGCCACTTCCACTGGTAGCCGGTGATCTGGATATCGATCTCCGGCTCGCTGGCGTCGTACATCTTGATCAGGGTTGCGGTAGCGGGAACCGCCATGGCCACCAGGATCAGGAAGGGCACGATGGTCCAGAGGATTTCGACGGTGGTGCTTTCATGAAATTTGGCGGCCACCTGTCCGGTCGAGCGGCGGTGGAGAATCATCGACCAGAACATGGCACCAAAAACGATGATGCCGATCACCACACAGATCCAGAAAATGGTCATGTGCAGATCGAATACTGCGTGACTGATTTCAGTCGCTCCAGGCGCCATATTCACAGTCCAGGCCGCTTGCGCCTGACTGAAAATCGACCACAACAGGAGGCCCATCCAGACATGTGGATGTCGCATCATTGCGGGTTCCCCTTATCGTTCTTGTTATCCCGCCGGCTTTCACCTGCGGCAAGGGAGCGGCTGCATCAGACTACGAACTTGAGCACCGGGCCTTGCTGCATATGCAGTCGGGCGTCATCAGCTAACTCCATTCAATGGCGAGTATAGACAGCGACTCCGACCACGCAACGCGATGACGTAAATGATCTGAAACAGCGGGGACTTGCGTTCAAGGGCACGATTGGAGAAGGATGCAGACGAGTGGTGGCAAATCGATATAACGCAGATGCATCAAGGATGAAATAATTATGACAAATGCGTCTTAGCATTTTTCGTAAGCCAGCTAAGTTATGTCTTCCCTATTTCATTGCCTTGTTTCCTGGAGTTTTCATGAACACCGCCGCATTGCGCGAGCAGATCCAAAAAGCCCAACAACATGAAGCCGAGACCGGCCTGCTGACGCGTCAGCTGGAAAGTAAACTGCCTCATCTACACCCGGCGATCCAGTTGCCGGAAACCGATACCAACGGCGTACTGACGCGATTTGTCGCCGCCTACATCGAAGAAGTGCCCGATCTGCTGGATGCAGCCAATGAAGTCGCCAGGGAAGCGGGCATTGAGTCACAGATCAAACCGGTGCTGGAAATCGCCGAGCAGTACTTCCTCCAGCCGCCAGCCATCATGGCCGGCCATATCGGGCTCGACAGCCTGCTGGATGAAGCCTACCTGGCGCATCGGTTTGTCGAAGAGGTCAACGACCTGTACATCAAGCATTTCGGCCAGCCTCTGATCCCCTTGGACATGACTGTCGCCAACCTGATTGCTCACCAATTGATCGGTGAGGAGTTTGCCAACCAACTGGACGAAGTCGTACATCACGCGTTCGACCAAATGTTGACCGAAGAGAGCTTTGCGCTAGAGTCGGTGGAAGCCTACCGCGACAAGCTCAGCAGCCCGGACACCGGTGCCGCGTGGAAGCGCTGGCCGTGCATGTCGCGCCGTTTGGGCGTAGGCCTGGAACTGGATCAGCCGGCGGCTTGATCCATCGGTAAACACAATCCCCTGTGGGAGCGAGCTTGCTCGCGATGAGGTCATGCCATTCAACATCAAAGTTGACTGATCCGCCGCCATCGCGAGCAAGCTCGCTCCCACATTGGTCCTCAGCCAGCCGCACCTATGCCTGTATTCGTCCGCACCCGCCCCTCAAGCCTGCGCTTCAACCCACGCGATTCAATCAACAGCTTCGAACCCTTGGCCGCATTCGCCCGGCCCCATTCTTCCAGCAACTCCAGACACGAGTGATCGATGTAGCTCAAATTATTGAGCGGCACATGCACCGTCGCGCCTGGTGGAATACTACCCAGCACTTGGGTCAGCGCCGGCACTTTGAGGAAGGTCGCCGCGCCCACCAGGCGCAATTCCATTTGCCCTTCCTGAGGCAGGTCGATCAGGCTGATTTTCAACCGCGAAGCTTTCAGCGCCAGTTTTACCAGCGTCAGGCCGAAGCCAATCAACACGCCAGTCAGCAGGTCCGTGAAAACGATGGCGAGCGCGGTTGCCGCGTAAGTGAACATCGGCGCCCGACCATACCGGCCCAAACCACGGAAGACTTTGAGGTCCACCAGTTTGAAACCGGTGTACACCAGCACGCCCGCCAGGCTTGCCACCGGAATGCTTTGCAGGACACTGGACAGCAACAGCACGAACGCCAGCAGCCACAGGCCGTGGAAAATGGTCGAAAACCGTGTAGTTGCTCCGGCCTGAACATTCGCCGAACTGCGTACGATAACGCCCGTCATCGGCAACGCCCCAAGCAAGCCGCACAGCATATTGCCAATACCTTGTGCCGACAGTTCCCGGTCGAAGTCCGAGCGCTGACCACTGTGCATGCGATCAACCGCGGCGGCTGAGAGCAACGTTTCGGCGCTAGCGATGAAGGCTACGGCAAACGCGGCGATCAGCAAGGTCGGATCAGCCAGATTGAGCAGATCCGCTGGCTTCAGCCAGTCGATGGCCTCCGTCAGGTTGGCCGGTACCTCAACCCGTTTGACCTGCAACGCCAGCACCAGACTGGCAAGCGTGGCCAGACCGACGCCAAGTAGCGCGCCAGGAATGAAGCGCAGGGATTGTGGACGGAGCTTTTCCCACAGCCACATGACGGCAATCGTCGACAAACCGAGCAAACCGGCTTGCCAGCCAAACGTGGGCAACGCCTGAGCCAGTGCCGCCGGGAAGGCTGCCAGGTTATCCAGGCCCGAGGGTTTGGGCACGGCATCCAGCATCACATGCACCTGAGACAGGATGATCAGCACGCCAATCCCGGCCAGCATGCCGTATACCACCGCAGGTGCCGTCACCCGAAACCAGCAGCCCAGCTTCAAACGGCCAGCCACCAGTTGCAGAAAACCTGCCAGCAACAGTATGGGCCCAAGCATGGCGATGCCGTGCTGGCGGACCAGTTCGAATACCAGAACGGCCAGGCCCGCCGCCGGGCCGCTGACTTGCAGTGGTGAACCGGCCAACCAGCCGACTACCAAGCCACCGATGATGCCGGTGATCAGCCCTTTCGCCGGCGGCAGTCCCGAGGCAATCGCAATGCCCATGCACAGGGGCAGGGCGACCAGAAACACAACCACCGAAGCCAGCAGCTCCCGTGGCAGAACAGCTTTGAGTCGAGCAGCACGCATGGTGAGTCTCCCGAAGTTTTCTTCAGGCATGGCAAAGCCAGGCTGCCTGAACGGCGGCCTTGGCTAAACCACGCAACGATTTAGGAGGATTTAGTAGCGCGCTTTTGGCGTCGCCACAGGAATCGGCAGGCTGCCATTTAGCGGCAGGAAACAGCCTTGATCGGCGTCGTACGCTTTGATTTCGCTGGTTTCGATGTTGTAGACCCAGCCATGGATAAACAGCTGACCGTTGGCCATGCGTGAGGCCACTGACGGATGGGTGCGCAGATGCTGCAATTGGGCGATCACATTCTCTTCGGTGAGAATGTGCATGCTTTCGCTTTCGCTAGAGCAGTTGCAGTTCTCCTGCACCATGGTTTTGGCCACTTCGGCATGGCGCAGCCAGGCTTTGACCGTGGGCATTTTTTCCAGACTGTGCGGGTTGAGCACCGCGCGCATGGCGCCGCAGTCGGAATGCCCGCAAATGATGATGTGATGCACCCCCAGAGCCAGTACGGCGTACTCGATCGCCGTGGAAACACCGCCGTTCATTTGCCCGTAAGGCGGCACAACGTTGCCGACATTGCGGGTCACGAACAGGTCGCCTGGGGAGCTTTGGGTAATCAACTCCGGCACGATGCGCGAATCGGCGCAGGCAATGAACATCGCTCGTGGCCGCTGGGCCGTGGCGAGTTTTTTGAAGAGCTCTTCCTGCTGGGGAAAGACCTCATGATGAAAATGCAAAAAACCGTCAACGATATGCTGCAACGCTGCATCGGCGGTTTCCGCCTCGGGTTCGGGCGATGCCGACGCAGCCAACGGCTGTTTATCCTTGTCACTCATGATTCATCCTCATTGGCGGAGTCAGGAAGTCATCCCGCGTGTTCCGGTGTGAAGCCAGTGGCTGGTTAAAAAACATCCAGGCGAAACATCTCGACCCATCAGTCACTCGATGAACAAGGTAGCGATCGAATCTTAATTGAAACTGAATAAAACGCTCTAGGACGTGTGTTCCAGGTCAAAAAAAACGTGACCAGCCTAACGCGTGAGCGCGCTCTCCAGTGCTCAACCATAGGCCAATTGTCCTCAAATCAACGACATTTGGCGACCCGGCGGACAAAAGGCTTCGCAGTCCAGATTGAACCCCTCCCGGTGATTGAGTCCCAGTCGTTTGATCGCTTTGGCAAAGCGTTGCGCCAGCAAGTCCGCAAACGGGCCTTCACCGCGCATCCGCGCACCAAAGCGGCTGTCATAAAGCTCGCCGCCACGGCTCTGGCGAATCAGGCTCAGCACATGCGCCGCCCGTTGCGGATAGTGGGTGCCCAGCCATTCCTCGAACAGGGGCGCCACTTCAAGCGGCAAGCGCAGCATCATGTAAGCGGCGCTCTGTGCGCCGGCGCCGTGGGCCTCGGCGAGCAGACTTTCGAGTTCGCTGTCGTTGATCATCGGAATCATCGGTGAACACAGCACGCCTACCGGGATGCCTGCATCGCGCATGACCCGGATCGCCCGCAACCGGGCCTTGGGCGCTGCAGCGCGCGGTTCGAGGATGCGTTTGAGTTCGTCGTCCAGGGTGGTCAGGCTGACCATTACCGCAACCAGTCTTTGGCTGGCAAGCTCGGTCAGCAGGTCCAGGTCACGAAGAATCAACGAGCCCTTGGTGACGATGGTCACCGGATGGCGGTAGCGCAGCAACACTTCGAGGGTTCGGCGGGTGATTTGGTATTCACGCTCAATCGGCTGATACGGGTCGGTATTGGAACCGAGGTTGATCGGCGCACATTGATAGCCACGTTTGGACAACTGCTCCTCCAGTACATCCACGGCGTTGGTCTTGGCGATCAGCTTTGTCTCGAAGTCCAGCCCCGGCGACAGGTCCCAATAGGCGTGACTGGGGCGCGCATAGCAATAAATGCAACCGTGCTCGCAGCCGCGATAGGGATTGATCGAGCGATCGAAGGGCAAGTCCGGCGACGTGTTGCGGGTAATGATGGTTTTCGCCGTTTCGATGCGCACCTCGGTGCCCTGTGTGAGCGGTACTTCCTGGTACCAGCCATCGTCCTCAGCCACCGAATGGCTGGGGGCAAAGCGGTTGTGCGGGTTGGTGGCGGTGCCGCGGCCACGGGGAGGCAATGGCGTGTGCATGGCAAAATCCTGATAGCTGTATGCACATACAGTATCGCTAAAAATGGCAGATCACCAGTGCCGTTCGGCATCTGCTTTTTTATTGAATACATTCTGTCCAGGCAACCACGAGACACATATAAAGTCTGGCAGACATGGCAAAGGCGTCGGTACTATTTCCGTCGAAACAAACTTGAATATTGATATTTCATAAAGGGATTTGATTATGTCAATTTTAAACAGTCGCGGTATTTTTTTGCAAAAACTCGGCCCAACGTCTGTAAACCCGAACGAAGTACTGGTATCGATGCAGTTTGCATTGAAACAGGAGGGCTGGGATGCGGAAAACTCCGTAGTCACTACTGCCCTGGTGGATTCCACTACGCTTACGGCAGTCTCGAATGATGGCGGACAAACGTTCAGTATCCGCAATGCCAATAAAGATATCGACGGTGACGGTGATATCGATACAAATGACAAGGCTAAGCTGTTGGCGCTGGCTAAAGCTTATGCAGGTTTCGAAAATCCGTGATCGGGGACTGATCCTCACTTTGAGAAAATAGAAAACCACACTGATCTGCTGCGTCTGGAGATCATGCGCAGCAGACTAAAAAAGGGATATTAATATGTGGGCGCCTAGAAATTCAGGCGTTTTTTACAAGAAATACAAACTCCGCGATATATATAAATAACGATAAAATTGATAATAGAAAACACCGAAAATAATCCAAACTCATTCTCTGACAACGTCTACAACAACATAAAAACCATGAGCTTGAATTTTAATTACGAGGGTACCGACGAGCATAAACTCGACTTTGATCCGTGGTCCGAATTGAATATCAACGGCGATAATAGCATTGATGAGAAGAACGTCGAGGCCATTACGGACCTGAACGAACGGGTCAAAACATTCATCAGGTTCAAATTGTAAATCTGGCTTACTGAAAGCTGTCCAGGCGCTTTGGCACCTCTGCGATCAACACGGGTGCCGATGTTTCACATTTCATTCACACGACCCTCACAGGCCTTTGACCGGTGAGAGATGATGCTGCTTGTGAATATCCAGACTCTTCCTGAACGGTCACTCGAGCATGTTCCTACCACGCCTTTTCCCTGCACTGTGCCTTTTGCTGGTCGCTCTGTTCAGCCAGACACCCGCGTTTGCCGACGACAGTACTGCGCACCGTCCGGCAGACTGGGCTCAACCTGTCGAGAAGCAATACAACCTCTTCCAGATGTCGCCGACGCTTTATCGCAGCGCCTTGCCGGACAAAGGGGCGGTGCCGCTGCTGGAGAAACTCAAGGTCGGCACGGTGATCAACTTCCTGCCTGAAGCAGACTCCAGCTGGTTGTCCACGCCAGGCATCACGCAAGTACAGCTGCCTTATCGCACCAACCACGTGGATGACGCCGATGTACTCAAGGCTTTGCGAGCCATTCAAACCGCCGAAGCCAAAGGCCCGGTGCTGATGCATTGCAAACACGGCTCAGACCGTACTGGCCTGATGGCGGCCATGTACCGGGTTGTCATCCAGGGCTGGAGCAAGGAAGAGGCATTGAACGAAATGACCCAGGGTGGCTTTGGTGACAGCACCCACTTCAAGGACGGTATTCGTTACATGATGCAGGCTGACGTGGACAAGCTTCGCACTGCATTGGCCAACGGCGATTGCAGCACGAGCCCATTTGCGGCGTGTTCGATGAAGAGCTGGTTCAAGTCCGCTCACATCGAATAAAGAAAGCCCCCGCGGCATTGCGCAACGGAGGCTTTTTTCACTCAGTGTTGTTCGCCAGGCTTTTTCTTCAGTTTCGGGTTCGGGAAGAACTGAACCGCCTGAACCTTGGTGTCGGCTGGTTTGAGTGCGCTGGTGTTAACCCGCGTACCCAACTCCTTGGGCACCGACAACCCTTGTTCATTGAGAGTGTCAGAGTAACCGCAAGCCACACATTCACGATGTGGCACGCTGTCTTCGTTCCACATCATCAACTTGTCCGGCTCGCTGCATGCCGGGCAGACCGCCCCGGCGATAAAGCGTTTTTTCGTAATCACAGGCCCCTCACTCATGCTGCTGCGTCCTCACTCAGGCCGCTGTGGCGCAAGAGTGCGTCAATCGATGGCTCACGGCCACGGAAGTCGACAAACAACACCATAGGCTCCTGGGAACCGCCGCGTGCCAGGATCGCTTCACGGAAGGCGCGACCGGTGTCGGCATTGAGCACGCCTTCTTCTTCGAACTTCGAGAACGCATCGGCCGACAGCACTTCAGCCCATTTGTAGCTGTAATAACCCGCGGCATAACCACCGGCGAAGATATGCGCAAAGCTGTTGGGAAAGCGGTTGTAGACCGGCGGGCGCATCACCGAGACCTCGTCGCGCACGCCTTCGAGCACTTGCAGCACGCTGCGGCCGTCGCCGTGGGTCGCGTGCAATTCGAAGTCGAACAGAGAGAACTCCAGTTGACGGACCATCATCAGGCCGGACTGGAAGTTTTTCGCCGCGAGCATTTTCCCGAGCAGGTCCTGAGGCAGCGGTTCGCCGGTTTCATAATGACCGGAAATCAGCGCAAGGCCTTCCGGCTCCCAGCACCAGTTTTCCATGAACTGACTTGGTAGTTCGACGGCATCCCAGGCCACGCCGTTGATGCCGGACACGCCAGCATGCTCGACGCGGGTCAGCAAGTGATGCAGGCCGTGACCGAATTCATGGAACAAGGTGGTGACTTCATCGTGGGTCAGCAGCGCAGGCTTGCCGCTGTCGGCCGGGGTGAAGTTGCACACAAGGTTCGCCACCGGGCTTTGCAGCACGCCGCCAGCGGTACGACGACGGTCCCGGGCGCCGTCCATCCAGGCCCCGCCACGCTTGTTGGCACGAGCATACAGGTCGAAGAAGAAGCGACCGACATGCTGGCCGTTTTCCTTGATCTCGAACAGGCGGACATCCGGGTGCCAGGTGTCGAAGCCTTTGAGCTCGGCGATTTCGATGCCGTACAGGCGCTGAACAATGGCAAACAGACCACTCAACACCTTGTCGATCGGGAAGTAGGCGCGCAGGGCTTCCTGGGCCACGCTGTAACGCTGTTCACGGAGTTTTTCACCGTAGAAACCGCTGTCCCAACTCTGCAGGTCCGGGCAGCCTTGTTCGGCGGCGTAAGCCTTGAGCTGCTCCAGATCCCGGGCGGCGAACGGCTTGCTGCGCTTGGCCAGATCGCGCAGGAAACTCAGTACCTGATCGCTGGATTCCGCCATTTTGGTCGCCAGGCTCAGCTCGGAGAAACTGCTGAAACCCAACAGCTTGGCCAGCTCCTGACGCAGGTCGAGGATTTCTTCCATGACCGGGCCGTTGTCGTTCTGACCGGCATTGGGCCCCTGGTCCGACGCACGGGTGCAGTAAGCCGCGTAGACTTCTTCACGCAGTGCGCGGTCCTGGGCGTAGGTCATCACCGCGTAATAGCTCGGGAATTCCAGCGTGATCAGCCAGCCATCCAGGTCCTTCGCCTGGGCCGCGGCGGCCATTTGCGCCTTGGCGGAATCCGTCAGACCGGCGAGGGCGGCTTCATCGGTGATGTGTTTGGTCCACGCCTGAGTGGCGTCGAGTAACTGGTTGGAGAAACGGCTGCCCAGCTCGGACAGCTTGCTTTGTACTTCGGCGTAACGCTTCTGCTCGGCTTCCGGCAGGTCGATACCCGACAGACGGAAGTCACGCAGGGAGTGTTCCAGGATAGTTTTCTGCGCCACCTCGAAACCGGCCGCTTCCGGGCTGCTGGCCAGGGCTTCGAAGGCCTGGAACAGTTCGCGGTTCTGACCCAATTCTGTGGAGTAGGCGCTCAAGGCCGGCAGGCACGACTCGTAGGCTTCACGCAGTTCGGCGCTGTTGCACACCGCGTTGAGGTGACTGACCGGGCTCCAGGCAGCGCCCAGGCGGTCATTGAGTTCGTCCATCGCCAGCACCAGGCCAGCCCACGTTGGCTGTCTGACCTGGGACTTGAGGATCTCGACGATGGCGGCACGGTTGTCAGCCAGGATCTGTTCAATGGCCGGTTGTACGTGTTCGGCGCGGATGGCGGAGAACGGTGGCAGGTCGTAGGGCTGCAAAAGAGGGTTGTTCACGCTCACGGTTGATACCTTGGCTGGAGAAACATGTAGCCATCTTAATTACAATCGGCACTCACCGCAGCTATCAGCGACAGAGAGAAACCCTATCGTGAACCTTCGCAAGTATCAGAACCACACGCCGCTGCTCGGCAAAGGCGCCTTTGTAGACCGCTCGGCGGTGGTGATCGGCAACGTTGAAATCGGTGAAGACAGCTCGGTCTGGCCGCTGACGGTGATCCGCGGTGACATGCACCGCATCCGCATCGGCGCGCGCACCAGCGTGCAGGATGGCTGCGTGTTGCACATCACCCACGCCGGTCCGTTCAACCCCGATGGCTTTCCGTTGCTGATCGGCGATGATGTGACCATCGCTCACAAAGTCATGCTGCATGGCTGTTCGGTGGGCAGCCGGGTGTTGATCGGCATGGGCAGCATCGTCATGGACGGTGCGCTGGTCGACGATGATGTGATCATTGGTGCCGGCAGCCTGGTGCCGCCGGGCAAGCATTTGCAAAGCGGCTTCCTGTATGTGGGCAGCCCGGTGAAGCAGATCCGCCCGCTGACCGACAAGGAGCGCGCCTTTTTCACCTACAGCGCAGCGAACTACGTGAAGCTCAAGGACCTGCATCTGGCCGAAGGTTACGACCAGCTTTGACCCGGCCCTCTTATTCAGGATTCGACATGCATTACCAAACCGTTTTGTTCGACCTCGATGGCACTCTGACCGATCCGCGCGAGGGCATCACCCGCTCGATCCAGTTCGCCTTGGGTAAACTGGGTATCGATGAGCCGGACCTGGCCAAACTCGAACACTTCATTGGCCCGCCGCTGTTGCAGGCGTTCATGCAGTTCTATGACTTTGACGAGCCGAAGGCATGGGAGGCGGTGAATTTCTACCGTGAGCGCTTCAAGGTCACCGGCCTCTACGAAAACCGGGTGTTCGAGGGTGTCACGCCGCTGCTGGAAACCCTGAACGGACAAGGCCGGCAACTGTACATCGCCACCTCGAAGCCGTGGGTGTTCGCCCGCGAGATCGCCCGGCATTTCGATTTTGCCAAACACTTCAAGGTGATTTACGGCAGCGAACTGGATGGCACCCGGACCAACAAGGTCGAGCTGATCGCTCACCTGATGGCCGAAGAGAGCCTGGACCCGGCCAACACCCTGATGATCGGCGACCGCAAGCACGACCTGATCGGCGCACGCAGCAACGGGCTGGACGCGGCGGCGGTGGGTTACGGGTTCGGCAGCCACGAAGAACTGAGCGCCGAGGCTCCGGCGTATCACTTTGAAACGCTGGAAGAGATGCATCGGGCGTTTTTGCAGGGCTGATAAGGCCGACACACTTCAACTGTGGGAGCGAGCTTGCTCGCGATAGCGATGTGTCAGGCACATTGATTGTGAATGTGCCTCAGTCATCGCGAGCAAGCTCGCTCCCACAAGGGCTGTGCAGGCTTTCAAGGCCTTGGCGGCGGGGCGAGTTTCTGCCCTTGCTCAACCGCCCAGCTCACCACCTGCGCGGTCAACTGATCGTTCGCCTGACCAAACCCGACCACCACCGCCGGAACCTGCACATCGCTCAAAGGCTGGCGCACTTCAAAGCGGTGGCTGGCGAGGATGCGCTGGTCGTAACTGCGCACCAGCAACGCATCCAGACGCACGACCACGCTGGCAGTCGCGCCCTGGTATTCGGTCTGGAACGCCTGCAGCCTGCCGCCCAATTCAAGGTCGGTCTGGAAAATGCTGTCATCAGTGCTCAACAACGGCACCCGTCCGTCATACAGGAAACCTTCCAGCAGGCGATTGCGTACCAGTACCGGTGCCGGGTCGCTCCAGCGCGAACCCTGGTAGTGGCTGATCACATCACCCTGAGGAATCACGGCTATGTTCGGGCTGTCCAACGCGTCGCTGGACTGGAATTTGGTCACGCGCAGCGACCAGCGTTGCGGCGCTCCATGGCTGGCCGATGCACTCTGGGCCGACGGCAATCGATAGACCTCGAAGGGCTCGGGCTTGGGCAGGATCGAGCACGAACTGATCAGCGTGAAGCCAGCGAGGAGGGCAATCCGAATCAGCTTCATGGCGTGAATTCCTTGGTCTTTTCACTGCCCAGCAGGTAACCGCTGGGGTTGGCTTCCAGGCGTGTGGTAATGGTGCGCAACGAACTCAGGGTTTCGCGCATCTCGCGCACCGCCGGGCCCAGGCCATTGAGGCCTTGCATACCGCTGTTGAGCGAATCCTGATTGGCCGTGATCAGTTTGTTGAGGGTGGCGCTACTCTCCTGCAACGACTTCATCGCTTGCTCGGCGCTGCCGAGCGCCTCCTTGCCATGATCATTGAGCAGACCGTTGGCATTGCGCATCAGCGCCGTGGTCTGCTCCAGCATGGTGTTGGCCTGCTTGCCCACCGACGCCAGTTGCTGCATGGCCTGGCGGATATCGCCGCGCTGCTCGGCAATGGTCCCGGTGGTTTGTTCCAGGTGCTCCAGGGTGTTGCTGATGCGCTCGATGTTTTGCGTGGAGAACATCAGGTTGGCGTTATGCATCAGCGTGGTCACCCCGGCCATCAGGTCTTCGCTGTCATTGAGCAGGCGGGCGATGGGCGAGGGCGAGGCGACGATGGTCGGCAGGTTGCCGCCCTTGCCCTTGAGCGTCGGGCTCTGAGGCGTGCCGCCACTGAGCTGGATGATCGAGGTCCCGGTGACGCCGGTCAGGGCCAACTTGGCATTGGTGTCTTCCTTGACCGGGGTATCGCCGGCCAGACGAATTCGCGCCAGCACCCGGCGCGGGTCTTTCGGGTCCAGGCGCAGCGAGATCACGTCGCCGACCTTGATCCCGCTGTACTGCACCGAACTACCCTTGGACAAACCGCTGACCGCCTCGTTGAACACGACCTCGTAGTCCTTGAACTCGGTGTCGACACTGGACTTGGCCAGCCACAGGCCAAACAGCAGCGCGGCCGTCACCACAATCACGGTGAACAGGCCGATCAATACATGATGGGCTCGGGTTTCCATGTCAGACCTCTTTGAGCTGTTGGGCGGCCGTCAATGCCGCGCGGCCGCGAGGGCCATGGAAGTATTCGTGAATCCACGCATCGTTGGTTTCCGACACCTTGTCGATGGCGTCCGCCACCAGCACCTTTTTCTGCGCCAACACCGCCACCCGGTCGGTGATGGTGTAAAGCGTGTCAAGGTCGTGGGTCACCAGGAAAACGCTCAGGCCCAAGGCGTCGCGCAGGGTCAGGATCAATTGGTCGAACGCGGCGGCACCGATCGGGTCGAGACCGGCGGTGGGCTCGTCGAGAAACAGGATGTCCGGGTCCAGTGCCAGCGCCCGGGCCAATGCGGCACGCTTGATCATGCCGCCGGACAGCGACGAAGGGTACTTCTCCGCCGCCGACAGCGGCAATCCGGCCAGGGCCATTTTCACCGCTGCCAGGTGCTCGGCGTCGTTGCGGCTCAAGCCGGCGTGTTCGATCAGTGGCAGGGCGACGTTCTCGGTCACTGTCAGCGAGGAAAACAGCGCTCCCTTCTGGAACAGCACACCGAATCGCCGCTCCACCAGCGAACGTTCGTGTTCGGACAAGGTCGGCAGGTTTTTCCCGAAGACTTTCACCACGCCTTCGCTGGGCTGGCGCAACCCGACAATGCTGCGCAGCAGCACTGATTTGCCGCTGCCGGAGCCGCCGACCACGGCGAGGATCTCGCCTTTGTACAAATCCAGGTCGAGGTTCTCGTGCACGCTCTGGCGACCAAAGCGGTTGCACAGCCCACGGACTTCTATCACCGCCTCCGAGGGCGCTCGGGGCACACGACTCACCATCCCATCTCCATGAAAAACATTGCGGCTATCGCATCCATCACGATCACCACGAAAATTGACTGCACCACGCTCGACGTGGTGTGGGCGCCGACAGACTCAGCACTGCCACTGACCTTGAAGCCTTCGAGGCAACCAATTGCGGCGATCAGGAAAGCGAAGACCGGCGCTTTGACGATCCCCACCAGAAAGTGCTGAACGCCGATGTCCGATTGCAGCAGAGATATGAACATTGCCGGCGAGATACCCAACGCCACTGCGCAGACCACGGCACCGCCGATAATCCCCGACAGCATCGCCAGAAAGGTCAGCATCGGCAGGGAGATCAGCAACGCCAGGACCCGCGGCACCACCAGCAACTCCACGGGATCCAGGCCCAGCGTACGGATGGCGTCGATTTCTTCGTTGGCCTTCATCGAACCGATTTGCGCCGTGAACGCACTGGCGGTGCGCCCGGCCATCAGGATCGCAGTCAGCAGCACACCGAATTCGCGCAAAAAGGCAAATCCCACCAGGTCCACGGTGAAGACAGTGGCACCGAAAGTGGCCAGTACCGTCGACCCGAGAAACGCCACCACGGCGCCCACCAGAAAGGTCAGCAGCGCAACAATCGGCGCGGCGTCGAGGCCAGTCTGCTCGATGTGCGCAATCATCGACGTAACGCGCCAGCGTTTGGGCCGGAACAGGCTGCGGACAATGGTTTCGATGATCAGGCCAACGAAACCCAGCAGCTGCAGGGTGTCCTGCCAGACAGCGTCCACTGCACGGCCAATACGGGTCAGCAATTGAATGGAAACGCTGACCTCCGGTTCCTTGATCGGTACGCAGAAATCGGTCAGCGAGCAGTAGACGGTTTGCAGCAACGCGCGATCGGCGGCGCAGAGTGTGCAATCAGGATGTTCGGCGGAGCGGCCGAGGCGCTCGGAGCCGAGCAGCTCTACCAGCAGCGAGGCGCCGGCGGTGTCGAGGGCGCCCAATCCATTGAGGTCGACGGGGGTGTTGACGTCGTACTGGCCGTGGAGTTTTTCACTCAACAGCTTGAGGTCAGCGTAATGGGCAAGCGTCCAGTCGCCCGTCACCCGCAACCGAGCAGGGCTTATCGACGTGTCTAATCTGGCGTTGCCGGCCATCGTGCTGCTGATCATAAGCTCCGTGCTTGTTCAGTGATTACGCAGCTTTACGTAATAGCACGAACCTCACTACTTTTCTTTGACCGCTGTGCTGTCTGTGACTTTGAAGCGCAGCACGCCGATGACCTGGCCATCTTCGGTCAGCACCCGAACCTGCCATTTGCCGGCCGGATTGCCCGGGAAGTTCTGCTTGTGGGTCCAGGCCCGGTAACCTTCCTTGCGCCCGCCGCGAATATCCAGAGGAATGCGGTCGACCTCTTTACCGTTGAACTGCCAGACGTGATAAATCCGCTCGTCCAGGCCACGCGGGGCGTTGATCGCGGTGTACGCGTAGAGCCCGCCATTGCGAATCTGCTCGGCGCTGACTTCGTCGAGGCTGGCACCAGGCGTGCGGTCCTGCATTTGCGTGCTGATGGCCACGTCGGTCATCCACAGTGTCGCTGGCGGCACCCACGAGCGCAGCTCCCAACCGACGACGCCAATACCCAGGGTGATACTCAAAATCGCCAACGCACTGCGTACAGTACGAATCGGGAAGATCGACGCCAGGCTCGGGAACGACAACAGCACCGAGATGCCCAGCGCCCATTTGAAACTTTGTGCGGTGGTCAGGTGCATGATCACCGGCAACGCGGTGAGCAGGGCGGCGAACAGGGTCAGGGTGTGCAGGGCCAGAAACGCCCAGCGCCGCGGCGCCAACCATTTGTAGTAGAGCGGGTCGATGATCGAAATCAGCGCCGCGACGCCCAGCAGCCCGGTGAAAACCAACTGGCCGCTGTTCCACGTCGTAGTGATGAAGAAGAATGGCAGGACAAAGAACAGGCTTTCCTGATGGATCATCTGCGTTGCATAACGCAGCAACGGTTCCGGAATTTCGCGCTTGAAAATGCGCGTGAACAGCTTGGTCAGGCTGTTTTCCAGCATCAGCCAGATCCAGCTGATCAGCATGATGGTGGTGATCCAGCTCGCCAGGCCTTGCTGGCGATCGACCAGAATGAAACTGCCCACCCCGGAGATGAAACCACAAAGTGCAATAACCCCAGGATAGCGCTTCATCAATTCGAGGATGCGCTGTACGAAAAGGGTCAGGTTTTGCATTCGGCGGGTTCACAGTAGTCGTAGGAAAAAACCTCGACAGGGTACCGTTGGTACAGCCCTGTGGCGAGCAATGGCTATCTTTTGCGATGAATGCGCCAAGCCACCAAACTCAACACCAGCAATCCCGCCCCCCCGACCACTAGCCACATCAACTGGTCATAACTGAACAACGGCTTCTCGATCCGCAAATACCCCGGCTGCAACAGCAGCTCACGCACGGCCTTGTTCGCCTCTTCCAGTGTCACCCCTTGCAGCTCCCGGGCCGGGTTGGCGAAACGGCCGTCCTCATAATCACCGATGGCGCTCCAGTAGTAGTCGGCCAACGCACTGTTGCCTTGTACGGCCCAGGCTTGGCGGGCAATCGCGGCCTGCTTGAGCCGGTTGAAGGTGTCGGCATTGAGGCCGTCCTTGAGCAGTGCAGCCTTCAAGTCATCGAGCACTTGTTCGGCCGCAAGCACGTCGTCGCGCTCAAGGTCGGCATTGAGGCTCATGAAACCCACGCCGCCGAACACCTCGCGTTCCGCCCACGGGCCGTAGGATAAACCGTGAGCCAGGCGCATCTGGCGATAGAGCGCCCAATCCAGATAATCCTTGAGCAAATCGAAGGTTTGGTCGTGCCCGTCGTCCAGCACAGGCTCCGGCACCAGCCAGTGCAATTTGGCGCCGTTACCGACCAGGCCGAGGGGCAGCGTGCGCTCGTGGGCGGCGCTGGCCTGGATTTGCGGCAGCGGTGGATGCTCGCCAGGAGTAATCGCTTCCAGTGCGCCATACGTACGCTCCAGATAGGCCGGCAGCAACTTGTCGAGATCGCCGACCACGATCAGGGTCATGTTGTTCGGCGCATACCAGTCTTTGCGCACCCGCTCCAGTTGCTCACGGGTCAGGTCATCGACTTGCGCCCGCTCCGGGCATTTGAGGCCCAGCTCCACGGCCAATTGGTTGCTGGCCGTGTGGCCCAGGTCCTGCCGATCGAGCCAGCGCTGCAGGTGCGAGTAGTGACCGCCGTCTTCACGCTCGACCACTTGCTTGGCGGCGTTGATGGCGTTGTCGTCGAAACGGGTCTGGGTCAGCAGCGCCAACAGTAGGTCGAGCACCTTGCGCTGGTTTTTGGCCGGGGCTTCGATGACGAAAGTCGTATCGGCATTGCTGGTGAAGGCGTTCCACTCACCGCCCAGGGCCTGCATGCTTTCTTCCAGGCCACCTTCGCCACTGGCGTCGATGCCGCTGAACAGCAGGTGTTCCAGCAGATGCGGCAATTCCTTTTCTTCGCAATTGAAATCGTCCAGGCCAACGCCGACCACCAGCCGGATCGCCACATGCCCGCGGTCAGTGCCGGGTTTGAGCAGCATCTGCAAACCGTTGCGCAGGGTGTAGCCCTCGACCTGGAAACGATCCAGGGCCAGCGACGGAAAAGAACCAAGCAGCAGACAGGCGAACAACAGACAACGCATAACGAGCTTCCGTACCACTGGCGTAAGTTCAACAGACTTCAGGCAACTGTGGACGTTCAGGGTGAATGAGTAATGTCAGTCAAATCATCGACGACCAATGCGCCGGTGTCGGATGTTTCCAGCACCACGTAGGCACTGCTGCAAAACAGCGAATTCAGACGCTTCATGTCGGCGATCAGCTCCAGGTGCAACGAACTGGTTTCGATACTCTGCACGATTTTACGATGCAGGCGACTGACATGGGCATGGGCCAAGCGCCGCTCCTGTGCGCGGAAACGACGTTTTTCACGTACCAGCTGACGAGCGCTTTCCGGGTCGCCACTGAGAAACACCGACATCCCGAGCCGCAGGCTGGAAATCAACTGAGTATGCAGCCCGGTCAATTCGTCCAGCCCGACTTCGGAAAACGACCGACGCTGCGAGGTTTTCTGCTGCTGGACTTTGCGCAGCATGCGTTCGATCAAGTCGCTGGCGAGTTTCAGGTTGATCGCCAGCTCGATGATTTCCGCCCAGCGCCGGCTGTCCTGATCGCTGAGATCTTCCCGGGGCATTTGCGCCAGATACAATTTGATTGCGCTGTAGAGCGCTTCGACATCGTCGGTCAGGCGGCGTATTTCCTGGGTGACGGCTGTTTGCTTGCCGCGCAAAACATCGAGCATGGCTTCGAGCATGTTGTCGATCAGGTCGCCCATGCGCAGGGTTTCCCGGGCCGCGTTGGCCAGCGCCAATCCGGGGGTGACCAACGCCGTGGGGTCAAGGTGCCGGGGCTTGGCCGTGCCGTTGGCCTGCGGGCGTTCAGGCAGCACCCAGGCACAAAACCTGGCCATCGGCCCGACGCTGGGCAGCAGGATCAGACAGCGCGCGGTGTTGTAGAGCAAGTGAAAGCCAATGACCATTTCCTGAGGGCTGAAATCGAGGCTATCGAGCCAGCGCACCAGCGGATCGAGTACCGGAATGATCAATAAAAGACCAATCAGTTTGTACAGCAGGCTGCCCAGCGCCACTTGGCGCCCGGCGGGGTTCTGCATGCTGGTGCTGAGGAAGGCGAGTACGCCGCTGCCGATATTGGCGCCGATCACCAGCCCGATGGCCACCGGCAGACTGATCACGTTGGCGCCCGCCAGGGTCGCCGTAAGCAACACAGCGGCCAGGCTGGAATAGGAAACCATCGCGAACAGCGCGCCAACCAGAGCGTCGAGCAGGAGGTCGCCGGTGAGCGAAGCGAAAATCACCTTCACCCCTTTGGCATGGGTAATCGGGTGCGCGGCTTCGACAATCAGTTGCAGCGCCAGAATGATCAAGCCCAAGCCAATGGCGACACGGCCCATCTGCCCGAGTCGGGTCTGCTTGCGCGACAGAAAGAAAATCACCCCGGCAAAAATCAGCAGGGGCGACAACCACGACAGATCGAACGTCAACACCCGCGCCATCAGCGCCGTACCGACATCGGCACCGAGCATGGTGACCAGCGCAGGCGTAAGCGCCATCAGGCCCTGGCCGACAAAGGAGGTGACGAGCATGGCAGTGGCGTTGCTGCTCTGGACCATCGCCGTGACGGCGATCCCGGAGAGGAAAGCCAGCCAGCGGTTGGACATGTTATGGCTGATGACATGACGCAAGTTGGTGCCGTAGACCCGCAGGATGCCGGTTCGGACGATGTGCGTACCCCAGATCAACAGGGCCACTGCAGAAAGCAAATTGAGCAGGGTGAGCATAATGACCCCCTGTGGTGTAGCGCCCCAAAGGAGCAAGTTGACGGTACCGCGTGACGTTCTACGTTCTGTACTTAAGCTGTAGTTGGCTAACGGTCTACGCGCCAGCATCGCACAGCCAAAGAAGGGATTGAAATAAAACTGTCATGAAACCGGCGATCTTCCAGCCACACAAAACACTGTGGGAGCGAGCTTGCTCGCGATGAGGCCATCAGCTTCAACATTGATGTTGACTGACGGACCGCCATCGCGAGCAAGCCCGCTCCCACTGGCTTTGCGTATTTAGCGCTTTCGGGTTACTGGCCCGGAATGTCCTTGCGCAGCTTTACCGGATCCTGCTGTTTCTTTTTTTTCGCGATGGCGGTGCGCATCCTGATGTTTATCGCTTCCACTGCCAGCGAGAACGCCATGGCGAAGTAGACGTAGCCTTTTGGCACGTGCACGTCGAAGGATTCGGCAATCAGCACCGTACCGACGATCAACAAGAACGACAACGCCAGCATCTTCAGCGATGGGTGCTTGTCGATGAACTCACTGATGGTGCCAGATGCCCACATCATCACCAGCACGGCCACGATGATTGCTGCGACCATGACCGGAACGTGGGAGACCATGCCGACCGCGGTGATCACCGAGTCCAGGGAGAACACGATGTCGATGATCGCGATCTGGATAATGGTGTAGAGGAAGTTGCCGCCCTTGCCCGAAGGTTCGTCGCTGCTTTCATCTTCACCTTCCAGCGCGTGGTACATCTCTTGCGAGCTTTTCCACAGCAGGAACAGACCACCGAAGAACAGGATCAGGTCGCGTCCGGAAATACCCTGGCCGAACACTTCGAACAGATCGGCGGTCAGGCGCATAACCCAGGTGATCGACAGCAGAAGCAGGATCCGCGTGATCATGGCCAGCCCAAGACCGAAAATCCGGGTACGCGCCTGCATGTGCTTGGGCATGCGGCTGACCAGGATCGAAATCATGATGATGTTATCGATGCCCAGGACGATTTCCAGGGCGGTCAGGGTGAAGAAGGCAACCCAGATTTCAGGGTTGGTCAGCCATTCCATGTGTATTCCTTTGAGCGATTGTTAAACCACAACGGGCCCGGGCTTCAAACAACGAAGCCTGGACCCGAAGTAGTGAGTCTTGGGCTTATAGAGTGCTGAACACCGGGAAAGTCCCCAACAGCAGCGCAGCGATCAGTATGCAGGTACAAACCAGCACTGCCCACTTCAGGGTGAAGCGCTGGTGGTCACCGAAATCGATGCCGGCCAGGGCCACCAACAGGTAGGTCGATGGAACCAGCGGGCTCAACAGGTGGACGGGCTGACCGACGATCGAGGCACGTGCCATTTCCACCGCGGTTATACCGTAATGGCTCGCAGCTTCGGCAAGTACCGGTAACACGCCGTAATAAAATGCATCGTTCGACATGAAGAAAGTGAACGGCATGCTCACCAGCGCCGTGATCACCGCCAGGTACGGGCCGAGGAAATCCGGAATCACCGCCAGCAGGCTTTTCGACATGGCGTCGACCATCCCGGTGCCGGTCAGGATACCGGTGAAGATACCGGCCGCAAAGATCAACCCGACTACCGCCAGCACGCTACCGGCGTGAGCCGCTACGCGATCCTTCTGCTGTTGCAGGCAAGGATAGTTGACGATCATCGCGATACTGAACGCCACCATGAACAGCACCGGCAATGGCAGCAGGCCGGCGATCAGGGTGCCCATCAGGGCCAGGGTCAGGGCGCCGTTGAACCAGATCAGGTTCGGACGACGGGCATCCGGGAACTGCGAAACGCTGATTTCACTGTGGTCGATTTCATCACCCACCAGGTGCAGTTCACCCAGACGAGCACGTTCACGCTTGCCGTAGAAGTAGGCGATGACCAGGATCGCCACCACACCGGCCAGCATCGCAGGAATCATCGGTACGAAGATGTCGGACGGGTCCACATGCAACGCACTGGCAGCGCGAGCGGTCGGGCCACCCCATGGCGTCATGTTCATCACGCCACCGGCGAGGATGATCAGGCCGGCCATGATCCGCGGGCTCATGCCAATACGGCTGTAGAGCGGCAGCATGGCGGCCACGCAGATCATATAAGTGGTCGCGCCGTCACCATCGAAGGAAACGACGAGCGCCAGTACGGCGGTGCCGACCGAAACTTTCAACGGGTCGCCCTTGACCAGTTTGAGGATCTTGCGCACGGCCGGGTCGAACAGGCCGGAGTCGATCATCAGGGCGAAGTACAAGATAGCGAACATCAGCATCACGCCGGTTGGCGCAAGCTTGGTGATGCCTTCAAGCATCATCGGACCGATCTTCGGCGAAAAACCGCCGAACATGGCGAATATTATCGGAATGATGATCAGGGCGATCAGCGCGGACAGGCGCTTGGTCATGATCAGGAACATGAACGTGATGACCATGGCAAAGCCAAGGAAAGTCAGCATGGGAATACTCCAGGCGTAGCGCAGCTAGGGAATGGGCGGACCGGGCGGGATCAGCGCAGAACGGGAAGCACGAGACGTACGGGCGGAGTTACAGCGAAGCGGCGGGTAGAAGAGGACATCAGAATCACCATTGTTGTTGTTAAATGGGCTGTGCGAGCGATAAAACGCTGGCATTGGCCAACCGGTCTGTTGCCGGTAGTGGGGGCGATCCTAATCGGGGAAGCTTTCAGCCAGCTTTCGCCAATGAAAGCAGGGACCGGATGTGCAACCGATCGTCGGATTGGGTTTCAATCCCCGCACACAGGGCAGGAGGTTGAACATGGACGAACACTTGCCCGGCGAGGCTGAAGAAATACTCTGATCAAAAAACAGACAGATCCAGCGGCCGTATTGCGCCCATCCAGATGGCATGCTCGGTATGGTCACGCAGATCGTCACCGGTATCAGGGTGCAGAAACACCACCAGGCCCTTGCGGTTGAGCGCCAGCCACGGCAGCACGTCGCCCAACACCTGCGGCTCGAACGCCAACTGACAGCTCCAGTCCGGGTGCGGACCGACCGGGCGCTCGTGCACACGGCCCATTTTCAGAGGGAACAGTTGTGCAGCCTGCTCACACAAGGCCCGCGCCTGATCGATGGTATTGGCGTCGAAATAGACATGGGCGTGGTAGCCCGTTATGCGTTGCATTTGAAATCCTCTAAATCCGGTCGAGCAGATCACGGGGCACAGGTTGCGATCTTTTCACGTTTCACACTGCAATCGAAGGCAATGACAACCCCGACAACGACTGCGCACTGCCGGCCTGTTCGGCCATCAACCAATCCACAAACTGTCGAATTAACGCTCCGCGTCGTTTGCGCTGGGGCAGAACCACGTAATAACCCAGCCTCGACATCGCCGTTTCGGCAATCGGTCGGCACAACAATCCCTGGGCCAGCAGGTTATCCACAAGGTGGCGCCAGCCGATGGCCACGCCCTGACCACCAATAGCCGCCTGAATCAGCAGCGTGTAGTTGTCGAAGCGCAATTGCCCGGGCGCCGGGGGCGAGGTGATGCCCAGCTCGCGGAACACACCACTCCAGTCGAACCAGTTGCTGCTGTGCTCCCCACGCAGGTGCAGCAACGGAAACTCCAGCAATGCCTGGGCCGGCAAGGGCAGGGGACGCTCACCCAACAACTGCGGACTGCATACCGGAAACACTTCCTCGCTGAACAGCCAATGGCTTTCACCCTGCTTGAAGCGGCCATCGCCGAACAGCACCGCCACATCGATATCGGTACGTAGCATGTTATGACTGCGTTCACTGGTCACCAGGCTGACATCCACCTGCGGATTGGCCGCATGAAAGCGGTGCAGTCGCGGCATCAACCAATAGGCGGCGAAGGCAAAATCCGTGGCGACCTGCAGTACCTCATGCTGTTGTTGTGCGCTGATTGCGCTCAATCCTGCGTCGATATTCTGCAACCCTAGCTGAACCTGCTCGAAAAGAATCTGCCCGGCCTCGGTCAGTTCGATGCCGCGATAAATGCGGTCGAACAGGCGTGTCGCCAGTTGTTCTTCAAGGCGCTTGATCTGCTGGCTGATGGCCGGTTGCGTGGTGCCCAGCTCAACCGCCGCGGCGGTGAAGCTGCGTTGGCGGGCCGCCGCTTCGAAGGCGCGAAGCAGATCCAGTGACAGGTCACCAAGGGCGTCATACATAAGCTGTGCTTATCCTAGTCATTGCCGCGCATGGGCTTTACCGCAAGGTGCGAGGGTTTCATTCTCGAAGCCAGCACTCTCGCATAAACATCCACTATGGAATGCCGCGATCACATGAAGCGCAAGAACATTCTTTTCATCATGGCCGATCAAATGGCCGCGCCAATGTTGCCGTTCTACGGCCCATCGCCCATCAAGCTGCCCAATCTCAGCCGCCTCGCCGCACAAGGCGTGGTGTTCGACTCCGCTTATTGCAACAGCCCCCTGTGTGCGCCGTCGCGGTTCACCCTGGTCAGCGGCCAGTTGCCGAGCAATATCGGCGCCTATGACAACGCCGCCGATTTCCCCGCCGACGTACCGACCTACGCCCACTATCTGCGCCGCCTCGGCTACCGCACCGCCCTGTCGGGCAAGATGCATTTCTGTGGACCGGACCAGTTGCATGGCTACGAAGAACGCCTGACCAGTGACATTTACCCGGCCGACTACGGCTGGGCGGTGAACTGGGATGAGCCGGACGTGCGCCCGACCTGGTACCACAACATGTCGTCGGTACTGCAAGCCGGCCCGTGCGTGCGCACCAATCAGCTGGATTTCGACGAAGAGGTGGTGTTCAAGGCCCAGCAGTACCTGTTCGACCATATTCGCGAGGACGGCGAGCAGCCGTTCTGCCTGACCGTTTCCATGACTCACCCACACGACCCGTACACGATTCCCAAGGCTTTCTGGGATCTGTACGACGACGCCGATATCCCGTTGCCCACGACTCCGGACCCGCATGACCTCGATCCACACTCGCAGCGTTTGCTCAAGGTTTACGATCTGTGGGACAAGCCACTGCCTGTGGATAAGATCCGCGACGCTCGCCGCGCCTATTTCGGCGCTTGCAGCTATATCGACAGCAACGTCGGCAAACTCCTGCAAACTCTCGAGGATACCGGGCTGATCGACGACACCATCATCGTGTTCTCCGGTGACCACGGCGACATGCTCGGCGAACGCGGGCTCTGGTACAAAATGCATTGGTTCGAGATGGCCGCACGGGTGCCGCTGCTGATCAGCGCGCCAGGGCAATTCGGTACCGGTCGGGTCAGCGCCAGTGTTTCCACGGCCGATCTGCTGCCGACCTTCGTTGAACTGGCTGGTGGCTCGCTGGAACCGGGCTTGCCGCTGGACGGCCGCTCACTGGTCCCACACCTGCAAGGGCAGGGTGGTCACGACGAGGTGTTCGGCGAATACATGGCCGAAGGCACCATCAGCCCATTGATGATGATCCGCCGCGGCGCCTACAAATTCATCTACAGCGAAGACGACCCTTGCCTGCTCTTCGACCTACACAATGACCCGTGTGAACTGGAAGAACTCAGTCATTCGCCGCAACATCGCCAACTGTTCGACGATTTTCTCGCCGAAGCGCGGGCCAAATGGAACATTCCGGCGATTCACCAGCAGGTGCTCGCCAGCCAGCGGCGCCGGCGGTTCGTGGCCGAGGCACTGACCCTCGGCAAGCTGAAGAGCTGGGATCACCAGCCACTGGTGGACGCCAGTCAGCAATACATGCGCAACCACATCGACCTCGACGATCTGGAGCGTAAAGCACGTTATCCACAACCCTGCCAAAACCAATAATGTTAAGGGGAAAGTCCATGCAAAGGTTATCCACAGTACTGACGGTCGGGCTCCTGGCTCTGGGCAGTGCATCGGCGTTTGCCGATCAGAGTTGCGAGACCGTGAAAATGGCCGACCCGGGCTGGAGCGATATCGCCGCGACCAATGCCATCGCCGGGTTTCTGCTGGACGGCATGGGCTACGAGGCCAAGGTCGACACCCTCGCGGTGCCGATCACCTTTGGCGGGCTCAAGGATGGCCAGGTCGATGTGTTCCTGGGTAACTGGATGCCGGCGCAGCAGGGCTTCTATGACAAGTTCGTCGCCAACGGCGATGTCACGCAACTGGCGAAGAACCTCGACGGCACCGAATTCACCCTCGCCGTTCCGGATTACGTGTGGGACGCGGGTGTGCATGACTTTGCCGACCTGAACAAATACGCCGACAAGTTCGACCGCAAGATCTACGGCATCGGCTCCGGCGCGCCGGCGAACATCTCGCTGCAAGAGATCATCAAGAAAAACGATTTCGACATGGGCCAGTGGAAACTGGTCGAGTCCAGCGAGCAGGCGATGCTGGCGGAAGTATCCCGCGCGGTGAAAAAACAGAAATTCGTGACCTTCCTCGGCTGGACCCCGCATCCGATGAACGTGCAGCTGAAAATGCACTATCTGAAGGGTGGCGAGAAATACTTCGGTGACACCGGCAGCGTGCACACCCT
The DNA here is from genome assembly GCF_949767415.1 of Pseudomonas sp. IT-196MI5. Classification (NCBI taxonomy): domain Bacteria; kingdom Pseudomonadati; phylum Pseudomonadota; class Gammaproteobacteria; order Pseudomonadales; family Pseudomonadaceae; genus Pseudomonas; species Pseudomonas sp. IT-196MI5. Next base: position 395,635 of record NZ_CATKPZ010000033.1, on the reverse strand, counting down.
GACCCGCAAAGGTTATGCACAGGCCTGCCCGAACGTCGGCAAACTGCTGACCAACCTGAGTTTCACTCAGGACATGGAGAACAGCATCATGGCCGAGGTGGTGAACAAGAAAGTCAGCAATGCCGACGCGGCCAAGGCTTGGATCAAGGCCAATCCGGCGGTACTGGATAAATGGCTCGATGGCGTGAAGACCGTGGATGGCAAGGATGCGTTGCCGGCGGTCAAAGCCAAGCTCTAGAACCCATGTGGGAGCGGGCTTGCTCGCGAAAGGGCCATCAGATCCGACATCTATGTCGACTGACACTACGCATTCGCGAGCAAGCCCGCTCCCACAGGTCATGTCCTGCTACCCTTGCGAAAAATCCCCACCCGAGAGGCCCCATGGCCCTGCCAAGCCGCCATTCACTCTTCCCTTTCCTCACCTGGCTACCCCGGCAAACCCGCGCCAGCGTCGGGCGCGACCTGATCGTCGGCCTCAGCGGCGCGATTCTCGCGTTGCCGCAATCCATTGCCTACGCACTGATTGCCGGCCTCCCACCGGAATACGGCCTCTACGCCGCAATCATCCCGGTGTTGATCGCCTGCCTGTGGGGTTCGTCGTGGCATTTGATCTGCGGCCCTACGGCGGCCATCTCGATTGTCCTGTACGCCAGCGTGAGTCCTCTGGCCGTTCCAGCCTCGCAGGATTACGTCATGTTGATTCTGTTGCTGACGTTTCTTGCCGGTATCTTCCAGTGGCTGCTGGGTTTGCTGCGGTTTGGCGCATTGGTGAATTTCGTCTCTCACTCGGTAGTACTCGGCTTCACCCTGGGTGCTGCCGTGGTGATTGCCATCGGTCAATTGCCTAACCTGCTGGGGCTCGACTTGCCCAGCCAGGCCACCGCTCTGGATAGTTTCATCACGTTGTTGCGCCATCTCGGCGAAATGGACAAACCTTCGCTGGCACTGGGGCTGGCGACGGTGGTGGTGGGCGTGACCCTCAAGCTGTGGTTGCCACGCTGGCCGACGCTCTTGATCACCCTGATTCTCGGCGGTTTGCTGGTTTGGCTCTGGCCATCAATGTTCGGCCATGTGCAACTGGTCAGCGCCTTCACCGGCAAGCTGCCGCCCTTCAGTCCGTTGCCGCTGGACCTCGATCTGATCCTGCGCCTGCTGCCCAGCGCCGTGGCAGTGGGCATGCTCGGGCTGGTCACCAGCCTGTCGATTGCCCGCTCGATCTCAGCGCGTTCGCAGCAACTGCTCGATGCCAATCAGGAAGTCCGTGCCCAAGGCCTGTCGAACATCGTCGGGGCGTTTTTTTCCGGATCGCTGTCGGCCGGCTCTTTCACTCGCTCTGGCCTGAGCTATGAAGCGGGGGCCTGTTCACCGCTGGCGGGGATTTTTTCGGCATTGTGGGTGGCGCTGTTCGCGATCTTCGGCGCGAGCCTGATCGCGCACATCCCGATCCCGGCGATGGCCGGGAGCATTCTGTTGATCGCCTGGGGGCTGGTGGACCACCGCGGCATTCGCGCGTTGCTACGGGTCAGCCGCGCCGAATTCGTGGTCATGGCGCTGACCTGCGTCGCCACCCTGCTGCTGGAATTGCAAACGGCGATCTACGCCGGCGTGCTGGCCTCGCTTTTTTTCTACCTCAAGCGCACCTCGCAACCAAGGGTGCAGCATGTGCGAGATGGCGAGGAAGACATTCTGCGGGTGGGCGGTTCGATCTTTTTCGGTGCCAGCCATTACCTGCAAGTGCGCCTGCAACGCATGCACGGCGCGCGCGTGGTGATCGAGGCGCAGCAGATCAACTTCATCGACTATTCAGGGGTGGAAATGCTGCATCAGGAGGCACGCCGCCTGCTGCGCCAGGACCGCAGCCTGACCCTGCGCCGGGCCCGGCCGCAGGTGGTGGAAGAATTGAGGAAGCTGGAAGGGGCAGAGAAATGCCCGATCCGGTTTGAAGATTAATCCGACGTTTCGCAAATCCCTGTAGGAGCGAGCCTGCTCGCGATGACGGAATCACATTCAACATCTCTGCTGACTGTCCCACCGCAATCGCGAGCAGGCTCGCTCCTACAGGGGTTATAGGGCCAGTTGCCGGCGAAGTTCAGCCAACACCGGCGCCGTATCCGGGCGTACTCCGCGCCACAGGAAAAACGCTTCCGCCGCTTGTTCGGCCAGCATCCCCAAGCCATCCATCGCCACCGCCGCGCCGTGTTCACTGGCCCAGCGGCAGAACGAGGTCGGCTCCTTGCCGTACATCATGTCGTAGCACACCGTTTTACCCGGTTCGATCAGGCTGGGCGCAATCGGCGGCACATCGCCCGTCAGGCTCGCGGAGGTCGCATTGATGATCAGGTCCACCGACTCCTGCAACCAGTCGTAGCCACTGGCCGAGACCGGTCCCAGATCACAGAACAGTTCCGCCAAAAGCTCGGCCTTTTCCACCGTGCGGTTGGCGATGATCACCGATGCCGGTTGCTCGGCCAGCAGCGGCTCCAGGGCACCGCGCACCGCACCGCCGGCACCGAGCAACAGGATGCGTTTGCCCTTGAGGCTGAAACCGGCGTTGACCCTCAGATCCCGCACCAGCCCGGCGCCGTCGGTGTTGTCGCCCAGCAGACTGCCATCGGCCAGTTTGCTCAAGGTATTGACCGCACCCGCCCGCTGCGCCCGCGCCGTCAAGCTGTTGGCCAATCGATAGGCCTCTTCCTTGAACGGCACCGTCACGTTGGCACCGCGACCTTCGAGGAAAAACGTCCGGGCACAGGTGGAAAAGTCGTCGAGTGGCGCCAGCAGCGTGTTGTATTCCAGCTTTTGCGCAGTCTGCTCGGCGAACAGGCGATGGATCAACGGCGACTTGCTGTGGCCGATCGGGTTTCCGAATACGACATAACGGTCCATCAGGTTTCCTCGTTCAGGCGCCGGCCAACCAATCGCGGTCTTGCAGGAAATACTCGGTCAGGCGCGCTTCTTCGCTGCCAGGCTCGGCCTTCCAGTCGTAACCCCAGCGCACTTGCGGTGGCAGCGACATCAAAATCGACTCGGTCCGCCCACCCGATTGCAGGCCGAACAACGTGCCACGGTCGTAGACCAGATTGAATTCAACGTAGCGGCCACGGCGGAATTCCTGGAACTCGCGCTGCTTGGCTGTGAACGCATCGTTCTTGCGGCGCTGCACGATCGGCAGATAGGCGTCGATGTACGCATCGCCGATGGCGCGCATGAAGGCGAAGCTGGTGTCGAAGTCCCACTCGTTCAGGTCGTCGAAAAACAGCCCGCCGATGCCACGCGGCTCGTGACGATGCTTGATGTGGAAGTAGCTGTCGCACCAGGCCTTGTAACGCGGGTAAACGTCCGGGCCGAACGGCGCACAGGCCTGCTCGGCGACGCGGTGCCAGTGGATGCAGTCTTCTTCGTTGCCGTAATACGGGGTCAGGTCGAAGCCGCCACCGAACCACCAGACCGGTTCTTCACCTTCTTTTTCAGCGATGAAAAAGCGCACGTTGGCGTGGGAAGTCGGCACGTGGGGGTTGTGCGGGTGAATCACCAGCGACACGCCCAGGGCTTCAAAGCCACGGCCCGCCAGTTCCGGTCGATGAGCGCTGGCAGACGGTGGAAGACCGCTGCCGAAGACATGGGAAAAGTTGACGCCGCCCTTTTCAATCACCGCGCCGTTTTCGATCACGCGGGTGCGACCACCGCCGCCGGCAGGCCGGGTCCAGGCGTCTTCGACGAATTGCGTGCCGCCGTCTTCGGCTTCCAGGGCAGCGCAAATGCGCTCTTGCAGGTCGAGCAGGTAGGCTTTTACGGCCTCGGTGCGGGTCGTCATGTCATCACCTTGAATCGGGCAAAACTACGCGGTGCTCCATTGGAGCTCAGCCTGCGCAAATGGGTCCGTAGCATAACATCGCACGTTGCCCCTTCGCAGTTGACGAAGATCAAGCTTAGGAGTCCGATAGGGTGCTTGGTAAAACGACCTATGGAGAGTTCAGATGGCAAAGCGTATCCAGTTCCGCGCCCATGGCGGCCCCGAAGTACTCGAGTATGTGGATTACCAACCCGCCGAGCCTGGTCCGAAGGAAGTGCGCGTGACCAACAAGGCTATCGGCCTGAACTTTATCGACACCTATTACCGCAGCGGTCTGTATGCGCCGCCATCCCTGCCATCGGGCGTCGGCTCTGAAGGCGCGGGCGTGGTCGAGGCGGTGGGCAGCGAAGTGACCCGCTTCAAGATCGGCGATCGTGTGGCCTATGGCAGCGGCCCTCTGGGCGCCTACAGCGAAGTTCACGTCTTGCCCGAGGCCAATCTGGTGAAACTGCCGGATGCCATCAGCTTCGAACAGGCCGCCGGGGTGATGCTCAAGGGCCTGACCGTGCAGTACCTGCTGCGTCAGACTTATGAACTCAAGGGTGGCGAAACCATCCTGTTCCACGCCGCGGCCGGTGGTGTCGGCACCCTGGCTTGCCAATGGGCCAGGGCCCTGGGCGTGAAGCTGATCGGTACGGTCAGCTCGGCAGAGAAAGCGGCACTGGCCAAGGCCAACGGAGCCTGGGCGACCATCGACTACAGCCATGAAAACGTCGCCCAACGCGTGCTGGAATTGACTGACGGCAAAAAAGTCCCGGTGGTGTACGACGGCGTCGGCAAGGACACCTGGCTGACTTCACTCGACTGCGCCGCGTCGCGTGGGCTGGTGGTGAGCTTCGGCAATGCGTCTGGTGCGGTCGACGGCGTGAACCTGGGGATCCTGGCGGGCAAAGGCTCGCTGTACGTGACCCGGCCAACCCTCGGCACTTATGCGAACAACGCCGAGAACCTGCAACGCATGGCCGACGAACTGTTCGAGATGATTATCAGCGGCAAACTGACCGTGAACATCAGCCAGCGTTATCCACTGGCTGAAGCGGCGAAAGCACAGACCGAGCTGTCGGCGCGGCGCACGACGGGCTCGGTGGTTTTGTTGCCTTAACTCTTGTGGCGAGGGGGCTTGCCCCCGTTCGATTGCGAAGCAATCGTAAAACCATTGAACGCGGTGTGCCTGATACACCGTGGTTGCTGATTTTGGGATGGCTTCGCCATCCAACGGGGGCAAGCCCCCTCACCACAGGTCACCTCGGTATCAGCCCGGGCGCACAACCTTGCCGGTGGCCAGGTCGCGAATCACGCTCGGGTTCTTGCGCCCGCCCAGATTGCCACCCAGCACCAGATCCACCTGGCCACGGAAATACTGTTCGACGCGAATCCGCGTACGTGCCGCCGGGCGCCCCTGCGGGTTGGCCGACGTCGACACCAGCGGCCCGACCAGTGCGCACAAATCCCGCACCAGCGGATGATCGCTGACCCGCAGCGCCACGGTTTCATGCACCCCGGTAATCCACTCCGGCAGCAGGTTCTGGTGCGGTACCAGCCAGGTGTTCGGTCCCGGCCAGGTACTGGCCATGCGGTCCATCCACAATTCGGGGAAGTCCTCGAAGAGGAAGTCGAACTGACGGATATTGTCGGCGACCAGAATCAGCCCCTTGTCCACAGGCCGGCCCTTGATCAGCAGCAGACGCTCCACCGCTTCCTCGTCCCACGGGTCGCAACCCAGGCCCCAGACTGCTTCGGTTGGGTAGGCAATCACCGCCCCGGCGCGAATTGCTTGTGCGGCTTGTTGCACACGCCAACTGTTGACCATGAAAAACACTCCAGACTAAGGCTCTGCGCAGTTTACCGATCTTGTTTATAAAACCTAGCTCACCCGCGCAAACCAGCGTCCGCTTTCGCACACGGCGCGGCCATCCATTTCCAGTTCCGTCAACGCAGCCAGCACTTTCGGCAAAGCCCAGCCGCTTGCGTCGGCCAGCGCTTCACTGGTGAGAGGCGCGGCATGCAGCAGTTTCAGCAGTGGATGAGTCGTTGCAGGGGGGCAGGTTTCTGTGGACAACGGCAGTCGCTGCCAGCCGCGCAAGGCTTCGAGGATATGTTCGATGGTTTCCACCAGCACCGCACCGTCACGGATCAACTGGTGACAGCCTCGGGCGCCGGGGTGATGGATCGACCCGGGCATCGCAAACACCTCGCGCCCCTGTTCCGCCGCCAGCCTCGCGGTGATCAGTGAACCGCTGGCGACACTGGCTTCGACCACCAGCACCCCGAGTGACAAACCACTGATGATCCGGTTGCGTCGAGGGAAGTTGCCGGCGCTGGGGCCGGCATCCAGCGGGAACTCCGAAAGCACTGTGCTGCCCGAAGCGACCATGGCGTCTGCCAGGCGTCTGTTTCGCTGTGGATAAAACTTCTCGAGTCCCGTACCGAGCACACCGACCGTTTGCCCGCCGACGTCGAGAGCGGCCTGGTGCGCGGCGGCGTCAATGCCCAGTGCCAGGCCGCTGGTAATGACAAAACCGGCACCGGCCAGGCTGCGGGAAAACGCTGCAGCAGTGTCCATCCCCGGCCGGGACGCGCGCCGGCTGCCGACCATCGCCAGTTGTGGTTTTTCCAGAATGCCTGGATTGCCCGCGACAAATAACAGTGGTGGTGCATCGCTGATTTGTGCCAGCAGTGCCGGGTAGTCCGGCTGGTCCCACATCAGTAAATGCTGGGCCGGATGCTCTAACCAGGCCAATGCGTGGCTGGCGCCGTCACGAATCTCAGTGCTTCGTCTGGCCTCGGAACAGGCCAGTGGCAAACCCAGCGAACGCCAGGCACTGGCCGGTGCGCTGATGGCTTTGGATGCCGAGCCGAAGGCTTCGAGCAATTTCTTGAAACGCGCAGGACCGAGTTCCGGCAAACGATGCAGACGTAATCGAGCTTCCAGTTCCGCGGGGGAAACCGGTGTAACAGTAGACAGCGACATGGATCATCCTTGATCGTAATAAGCACCCGTACAAACGGGAATAAGCTGTGGATAACTCTGTTGGTAACTTGTGAGGCAGGCTTACGGATTTCGCACCTTGTCCATTACCGATAGCGAGCGTGTAGCGCTTAGCACCAGCCCATAACTGAGTTTGTCGTAGGTACGGAAAACCATCAGCAGACCAGCGCGCTCATCGGGAATTTTCAATGGCTGGCCGGTGATCCGGTCGCGCACGGTTTCGCCGGTCTTCATCACCGCAAGCAGATTGCCTTCGGCCAGGCCGTCGCGCTGCCCCTTGTTCAGCGTAACCACGTCCAACTCGCCGATCTGCGTGACCCCACGCGGCACATCGATGATCAAACCGTTGATTCCGTGGCTAGGTTTGCTGGGCGTGAAGGTCGAGTTGATCGCGTGCTCTTCACCGCTGAACAAGCGATCGCCGATGCGCACTTCCTGAGTCGTGCGTTGCAAGGCCAGGGTGGCGACGTCTCCTTCGATGGCGATGACCTCACCACCACCGATGTCGTCGGCGTTGATCCCTAGAATCTCTTTGCTCTGCGGATCGGTGTAGACCTTGCCCTGGCGGAAGATGCCGTACGCCGGTTGCGCCAGATCGAAATGACCGCGGGCAAAGATGCGGTCACCCGCGCCGCTGAGTACGCGCTCGGCATCGCCGGCGACGATGTAGGGCGCCTTGTCGAAATCCTCGGCCTTGTCGACGATGCGGTTGCTCAGCAGAAAGCTGTTGATCGATTTCAGCGCAATGCCGGGGATAGCCTCGCTCACCGGGCTGCTGCGCACCTGAGGCGAGAGCTTAATGGTGGGAATGTCTTCCCTGAGTTGCACTTGCCCATGCGCCCAACCTGCAGAGACCAGGAGCAGCAGGGCGAGTAGTGATTTCCTCATGCGGTGAATCCCTTTATTATGTATGTTCGCGTGAAACGCCAGAGCCCTCAGTGGCTCGCTCCCGGCTTGCTTGTCAAAACTTGCTTGTCAACAGAAGGGAGCTACGTTTTACAACGGTAGCCGGCATCTTCGGACCGCCAGGCCATCGACCTGACCTTACTTCACACGTGCAATCATCAAGCTTATGGCCATTTTGAACATCCTCGAATTCCCTGATCCGCGCCTGCGCACTATCGCCAAGCCAGTGGCCGTAGTGGACGCCGAAGTGCGTCAGTTGGTCGACGACATGTTTGAAACAATGTATGAAGCGCCTGGCATCGGCCTCGCCGCGACCCAGGTCAACGTGCACAAACGTATCGTCGTGATGGACCTCTCCGAAGACCGCACCGAACCGCGAGTGTTCATCAACCCCGAGTTCGAACCGTTGACCGACGAGATGGGCCAGTATCAGGAAGGCTGCCTGTCGGTACCGGGTTTCTACGAAAACGTCGATCGCCCGCAACGGGTCAAGGTCAAGGCGCTGGACCGCGACGGCCAGCCTTACGAACTGATCGCCGAAGATTTGCTCGCCGTGTGCATCCAGCACGAATGCGACCACCTCAACGGCAAATTGTTCGTTGATTACCTGTCCACGCTCAAACGCGACCGCATCAAGAAGAAACTGGAAAAGCTCCATCGCCAGAACGCCTGATGCCCATCTTCAAAGGCTTGCTGCGGCAAGCCTTTTTCTTTTCAAGAGACGTCACCCATGACTGAGCCACTGCGCATTGTCTTTGCCGGCACCCCGGAATTCGCCGCCGAACACCTCAAGGCCCTGCTCGACAGCCCTTACGAGATCGTCGCGGTCTACACCCAACCGGATCGTCCGGCCGGTCGCGGGCAAAAACTGATGCCGAGCCCGGTCAAGCAGCTTGCTCTGGAGAACAACATCCCGGTGCTGCAACCGCCCACCCTGCGCAACGAAGACGCACAAGCGGATCTGGCCGCGTTGAAGCCGGACTTGATGGTGGTGGTCGCCTACGGCCTGATCCTGCCGCAAGTGGTGCTGGATATTCCGCGTCTGGGTTGCATCAACAGCCACGCCTCGCTGCTGCCGCGCTGGCGTGGTGCAGCGCCGATCCAGCGCGCCGTGGAAGCGGGCGATGCGCAAAGTGGCGTGACCGTGATGCGCATGGAAGCCGGCCTCGACACCGGGCCGATGCTGCTCAAGGTCACCACTCCGATCAGCGCCGAAGATACGGGCGGCAGCCTGCACGATCGGCTGGCCGAAATGGGCCCTCCGGCCGTGGTCCAGGCGATTGCCGGCCTCGCCGCCGGAACCTTGGAGGGCGAAGTGCAGGACGACAGCCTGGCGACCTACGCGCACAAATTGAACAAGGACGAAGCACGCATCGACTGGACCCGCCCGGCGCTTGAGCTCGAGCGTCTGGTCCGCGCCTTCAACCCGTGGCCGATCACCCACAGCACCTTGAACGACGAAGCCCTGAAAGTGCTGGCCGCGAACCTGGCCGAAGGCAAAGGCGCCCCGGGTGAAATCCTCGGCGCCGGCAAGGACGGCCTGATCGTCGCCTGCGGCGAACAGGCCCTGTGCCTGACCCGCCTGCAATTGCCCGGCGGCAAGGCGCTGAACTTCAGCGACCTGTTCAACAGCCGCCGCGAAAAATTCGCCATCGGCACTGTCCTCGGTCAAGCGGCGGACGCTCAATGAACCCGCGTCTGGCCGCCGCCAAGGCACTCACCGCTGTCCTGAACGGAAAGGCATCGCTCAACAGTTCGCTGCCAACGCAGCTGGACAAGGTCGAGGACCGTGATCGCGGCTTCACCCAGGACCTGGCGTTCGGCACCGCGCGCTGGCAGCCACGCTTGTCGGCGCTGGCGGCCAAGCTGCTGCAGAAACCGTTCAAGGCCGCCGACGCCGATGTCGAGGCGTTGTTGCTGGTCGGTCTTTATCAGTTGCTCTACACCCGCGTCCCGGCCCATGCCGCCATTGGTGAAACCGTCGGTTGCGCCGACAAGCTGAAAAAGCCTTGGGCAAAGGGTTTGCTCAACGCTGTGCTGCGCAATGCTCAGCGCGACAGCGAAACGATTTTCGCCGAGCTGGAGCGTGATCCGGTGGTGCGCACCGCTCACCCGCGCTGGCTGCAGAAATCCCTGAAGGCGTTCTGGCCGCAGCAGTGGGAAGCCATCTGCGCCGCCAACAACGCGCATCCGCCGATGATCCTGCGGGTCAACCGTCGCCATCACAGTCGCGATGCCTACCTCGGTTTGCTGACAGATGCCGGCATCGCCGCCACGCCGTGTGTCTACAGCCGCGACGGCATCGTGCTCGAAGCCGCCGCCGACGTGCGCAGCCTGCCGGGTTTCGCCGAAGGCTGGATCAGCGTGCAGGACGAAGCCGCGCAACTGGCCGCCGATCTGCTCGACCTGGCCCCCGGTCAACGGGTGTTGGACGCCTGCTGTGCACCGGGCGGCAAGACCTGCCATATTCTCGAAGCCGAGCCAAAACTGGCCGGCGTCGTGGCGGTAGACCTGGAGGCCAAGCGCCTGGTGCGGGTGCGGGAAAACCTCGAACGCCTGAAACTGAGCGCCGAACTGATTGCCGCCGACGGCCGCGACACCCAGGCGTGGTGGGACGGCAAGCCGTTCCAGCGCATCCTGCTGGATGCGCCATGTTCGGCCACCGGCGTGATTCGTCGTCACCCGGACATCAAGCTGACCCGCCAACCCGACGACATCGCCGCGCTGGCGGTGCTGCAAGGCGAATTGCTCGACGCCATGTGGAACACGCTGGAGGTGGGCGGCATCCTGCTGTACGCCACCTGTTCCACGCTGCCGACCGAAAACACCGAAGTCATCGAAGCCTTCCTCGCCCGCACGCCGGGCGCCCGCGAACTGGACCTCGCCACAGCGGCGGGCATCAAGCAGCCCCATGGTCGTCAGCTGCTGGCCCAGGAAGGCGGCCACGACGGTTTCTACTACGCCAAGCTGATCAAGATCGCCGCCGCTCGCGGTTAAATGGATTCAATGGAGTGACTGGATGAAAATCATCATCCTCGGCGCAGGGCAGGTCGGCGGTTCGCTGGCGGAACACCTGGCCAGCGAAGCCAATGATATTACTGTGGTCGACACCGATGGCGAACGCCTGCGCGACCTTGGCGACCGCCTGGACATTCGCACCGTTCAAGGTCGCGGTTCGTTCCCGACCGTGTTGCGCCAGGCTGGAGCCGATGACGCCGACATGCTGGTCGCGGTGACCAACAGTGATGAAACCAACATGGTCGCCTGCCAGGTCGCCCACACCCTGTTCCACACCCCGACCAAAATCGCCCGGGTTCGCGAAGCCGCCTACCTGACCCGCGAAGAGCAGTTGTTCCAGAACGAAGCGATTCCGGTGGACGTGCTGATCAGCCCGGAACAAGTGGTTACCAACTACATCAAGCGCCTGATCCAGCATCCGGGCGCCTTGCAGGTGATCGACTTCGCCGAAGGCAAAGCGCAACTGGTGGCAGTGCGGGCTTACTACGGCGGACCGCTGGTGGGCCAGCAACTGCGGCAGTTGCGTGAGCACATGCCAAACGTGGAAACCCGTGTCGCGGCGATTTTCCGTCGCGACCGGCCGATCCTGCCCCAGGGCGACACGGTGATCGAGGCCGACGACGAAGTATTTTTCATCGCCGCCAAAGCGAACATTCGCGCGGTCATGAGCGAAATGCGCCGTCTCGACGAGACCTATAAACGCATCGTCATCGCCGGTGGCGGGCAGATCGGCGAGCGCTTGGCCGAAGCCATCGAAAGCCGTTATCAGGTAAAGATCATTGAGATGAATCCGGCCCGTTGCCGTCATCTCTCGGACCACCTCGACAGCACCGTGGTGTTGCAGGGCAGCGCTTCGGACCGCGACCTGCTGCTGGAGGAGAACATCGCCGACGCGGATCTGTTCCTCGCCCTGACCAACGACGACGAGGCCAACATCATGTCGTCACTGCTGGCCAAGCGCCTGGGTGCGAAGAAGGTGATGACCATCATCAACAACCCGGCCTATGTCGACCTGATCCAGGGTGGCGACATCGACATCGCCATCAGCCCTCAACTCGCCACCATCGGCACCTTGCTGGCCCACGTGCGCCGGGGCGACATCGTCAGCGTGCACTCACTGCGCCGGGGCGCGGCGGAGGCCATCGAGGCGATTGCCCATGGCGATGCGAAATCGAGCAAGGTGATCGGCAAGGCCATCGAGAATATCGGCCTGCCGCCGGGTACCACCATCGGTGCGATCATCCGCGACGAAGAAGTGATCATTGCCCATGACGACACCGTGATCGAAACGGGCGACCATGTGATTTTGTTCCTTGTGGATAAAAAGCATATTCGCGATGTGGAGAAGCTGTTCCATGTGGGGTTGAGCTTCTTCTAATGCGGATTTAGCGCTGGCCTGCCTTTGTAGGAGCGAGCCCTGCTCGCGATGGTCGTCAACGATAACGCTGGAAACCAGACACCCCGCGTCGCTCTCAGGTTCATCGCGAGCAGGGCTCGCTCCTACAATAAATCAATCCCTGACATGCCTCACGCAAGGAATCCCCCATGATCGAATCCCTGGAAAAAATGCTCGCCAAGGGTGTGGATAACGCTTTGCTACGCTTCGGCCTGGGCAAGGGCTATCTGGATCTGGGGGAGAACGCTAAGGCAGTGGAGCATTTTCAACGTTGCGTCGAATTCGATCCGAAGTATTCGGCGGCGTGGAAACTACTGGGCAAGGCCCACCTGGCGCTGGCGGACTTTGCGGCCGCGCGCCAAGCCTGGGAGCAAGGCCTGGAAGCTGCTCGCGGCCATGGTGACAAACAGGCCGAAAAGGAAATGACGGTGTTCCTGAAGAAGCTCGAGCGTCAGGCGCATTGATCAGAGATAACGCAGCTTGTAGGAAGCTCTTGTAGGAGCTGCCACAGGCTGCGATCTTTTGATTTTTATCAAAGCAAGATCAAAAGATCGCAGCCTGCGGCAGCTCCTACGGGGTTATCCACAGCATCAATACCAGCGAGCTTCACCTGGCGGACGCTTCTTGAAGCGCTTCATGCTCCACATGTACTGGCTCGGATACGCCCGCACATAGCGCTCGACCACCTGGCTCATGGCCGCGCACGAGGTCTCGGTATCGGTGCTGTACATGGCTTCGGGCGCGGCCTCCAGGATTACCTTGTAGCCTGAACCGTCCGGCAGCCGCAGGGCATGCAGGAATACGCCGACCGCTTTGCCGCCAGCGAGCATGTTCGGCACGAACTTGCTGGTCAGCGCCTGAGTGGCGAAGAACGGCACGAAGATCCCGGCGGATTCGGCCGGTTCCGGGTCAGCGGGAATGCCCACTGCACCACCTTTGCGCACCTCCTTGATGACACTGAGGATGCCTTCCTTGGTGGAAGCAGCGACCTTGTTACCCAGTTGCACCCGCTGCTTTTGCAGCAGCTCATCCACCGCCTTCAATTTGGGCGGACGGTAAAAAATGATCGGTTTGCACTGGCTGCAATAGAAGTGGTTGAGCACTTCCCAGTTGCCCAGGTGGCTGGTGATGCCGACCACGCCTTTGCCGGAGGCGAGGGCGTCCTTCAATATGTCGAGGCCCTCGACCTCGCGCACCAGGTCGATGGAGCGCTGGGCCGGCCAGATCCAGGCGCAGGCGCTCTCTGTCAGGGACTTGCCGATGTCCTTAAGGCTCTGTCCGACTAAACGTTCGCGCTCGGCGGGGTCCATGTCCGGAAAGCACTTGGACAGATTGATCCGTACCACGTCGCGGGAACGGTTCGGGGTTTTCCACATGACCCAGCCAATCGCCGAGCCCACGGTCTGCACGGCCCGCCACGGAAGCAGGGCAAACAGCCGCAGAGCGCCTACCAGCAAGGCGCCTTTCAACTTATCCACAGGTCACTCCTGATTTTGTGCTGTGCGCGAGGCGGCCATTCTAACCGCCGTTCGCCAGCTGCGCGTAGCGGTCGCAATCGCGGGTGTGATCCATGACCATGCCCGAGGCCTGCATCAGCGCGTAGCAAATGGTCGGCCCGACGAAGGTGAAACCGGCTTTTTTCAAGCCCTTGCTCATTTCCACGGCGATCGGCGTCACGGCCGGGACTTCGCCGCGATCCTTGAAATGATTGATCACAGGCACGCCTCCGACGAACGACCAGAGAAATTCCACCGGGTCCTCCAGCGCCAGCCAGGCCTGGGCATTGCGCCGGGCCGCGTTGAGCTTGAGGCGGTTGCGGATGATGCCCGGATCGAGCATCAACTCGTCGATTTCGGCATCGCTCATCTGCGCCACACGCTGGACATCAAAACCGAACATCACCTCACGATAATGCTCGCGTTTGCGCAGCACGGTGATCCAGGAGAGGCCGGCCTGGAACCCTTCGAGCAAAAGCAACTCGAACAATCCCTGCGCATCGCGTAGCGGCGTGCCCCACTCCTGATCGTGATATGCCATGTACAGCGGATCTTCGGAACACCAAAAGCAGCGTGGCATAAGGCTCCAGGGGGCGTGCGCAGCCATGAATCGGGTATACTCCCGCTCTTTAAATCGCAGCCCAAGAAACAGGTGAATTTCGTGAGCCAGCCTACGCCAGCCGTGCGTACCTTCCAAGACTTGATCCTCGCCCTCCAGCAATACTGGGCCGAGCAAGGTTGTGTGGTACTTCAGCCCTACGATATGGAAGTAGGCGCCGGCACTTTCCACACTGCTACATTCCTGCGCGCCATCGGCCCGGAAACCTGGAACGCCGCCTACGTGCAGCCAAGCCGCCGTCCGACTGACGGCCGCTACGGCGAAAACCCGAACCGTCTGCAGCACTACTACCAGTTCCAGGTCGTCCTGAAGCCGAACCCGGACAACTTCCAGGAACTGTACCTGGGCTCCCTCAAGCACGTCGGTCTGGACCCGCTGGTCCACGACATCCGCTTCGTCGAAGACAACTGGGAATCGCCGACCCTCGGTGCCTGGGGGCTGGGCTGGGAAGTCTGGCTCAACGGCATGGAAGTGACCCAGTTCACCTACTTCCAGCAAGCGGGCGGCATCGAGTGCTACCCGGTGACCGGCGAAATCACTTACGGTCTCGAGCGTCTGGCCATGTACCTGCAAGGCGTGGACTCGGTCTACGACCTGGTCTGGGCTGACGGCCCGTTCGGCAAAGTGACCTACGGCGACGTGTTCCACCAGAACGAAGTGGAACAGTCGACCTACAACTTCGAACACGCCAACGTCGACAAGCTGTTCGAACTGTTCGATTTCTACGAAAGCGAAGCCAAGCGCCTGATCGAACTCGACCAGCCGCTGCCGTTGCCGAGCTACGAAATGGTGTTGAAGGCCTCCCATACCTTCAACCTGCTGGATGCGCGCCGGGCAATTTCCGTGACTGCGCGTCAGCAATACATCCTGCGTGTACGCACCCTGGCGCGTTCCGTTGCGCAAGCCTACCTGCTGGCTCGCGCCAAGCTGGGCTTCCCGATGGCGACCCCGGACCTGCGTGATGAAGTACTGGCCAAGCTGGAGGCTGCACAATGAGTGCTCTGGATTTTCTGGTTGAACTGGGCACTGAAGAACTGCCACCCAAAGCCCTGAACACCTTGGCCGAGGCGTTCCTCGCCGGTATCGACAAGGGCCTGCAAGCTGCCGGCCTGAACTACGAGACCAAAACCGTTTATGCCGCGCCGCGCCGCCTGGCTGTGCTGATCACCTCGCTGGCCACCCAGCAACCGGATCGCAGCATCAACCTCGACGGCCCGCCACGTCAGGCCGCGTTCGATGCCGAAGGCAACCCGACCCAGGCGGCACTGGGCTTTGCCAAGAAGTGCGGCGTCGATCTGAGCGAAATCGATCAGAGCGGCCCGAAACTGCGCTACAGCCAGAGCATTGCCGGCAAGGCGACCGCGAGCCTGCTGCCGACCATCGTCGAAGATTCCCTGAACGACCTGCCGATCCCGAAACGCATGCGTTGGGGCGCGCGCAAGGAAGAGTTCGTTCGTCCGACCCAATGGCTGGTGATGCTGCTCGGTGACCAGGTCATCGACTGCACCATCCTCGCCCAGAAGGCCGGCCGCGATTCCCGTGGTCACCGCTTCCATCACCCGGAAAACGTGCGCATCGGTTCGCCGTCCAGCTACCTGGCCGACCTGCGTGCCGCCTACGTTTTGGCCGACGCCAACGAGCGTCGCGAGATCATCAGCAAGCGCACCGAAGAGCTGGCCACCCGTCAGGAAGGCACGGCAATCGTTCCGCCAGCCCTGCTCGATGAAGTGACCGCTCTGGTCGAATGGCCGGTGCCGCTGGTGTGCTCGTTCGAGGAACGCTTCCTCGACGTGCCACAAGAAGCACTGATCACCACCATGCAGGACAACCAGAAGTACTTCTGCCTGTTGGACGCCGACGGCAAGTTGCTGCCACGTTTCATAACCGTGGCCAACATCGAAAGCAAAGACCCGCAGCAGATCATCGCCGGTAACGAGAAGGTGGTTCGCCCACGCCTGACCGACGCCGAGTTCTTCTTCAAGCAAGACAAGAAGCAGAAGCTCGAAGACTTCAACCAACGCCTGCAGAACGTGGTGTTCCAGGAAAAACTCGGCAGCGTCTACGACAAGGCCGAGCGCGTTTCCAGACTCGCCGCCTACATCGCCGCGCGCATTGGCGGCAACGCTTCGTGGGCTGCTCGTGCGGGCCTGCTGTCGAAGTGCGACCTGTCGACCGAAATGGTCGGCGAGTTCCCGGAGATGCAAGGTGTCGCCGGTTACTACTACGCCCTCAACGATGGCGAGCCGGAAGATGTCGCACTGGCGCTGAACGAGCAGTACATGCCGCGCGGTGCCGGCGCTGAACTGCCGAGCACCCTGACCGGTGCGGCCGTGGCCATTGCCGACAAGCTCGACACCCTCGTGGGTATCTTCGGTATCGGCATGCTGCCGACCGGCAGCAAAGACCCGTACGCCCTGCGCCGTGCCGCACTGGGCGTGTTGCGTATCCTGATCGAGAAGCAACTGGACCTGGACCTGAACGACGCCGTGGCCTTCGCCGTGAATGCATTCGGGACCAAGATCAAGGCTGCCGGCCTGAACGAATCGGTGCTGGAGTTCATCTTCGACCGCCTGCGTGCCCGTTACGAAGACGAAGGCGTCGATGTTGCGACCTACCTGTCGGTACGTGCCTTGAAGCCAGGCTCGGCCCTGGACTTCGACCAGCGCGTGCAAGCGGTAGAGGCCTTCCGCAAATTGCCGGAAGCCGCTGCCCTGGCCGCCGTGAACAAGCGCGTGTCGAACCTGCTGAGCAAGGTCGAAGGCTCGGTGCCTACCGTCGTGGAAGCCAAGTACTTCGACAATGCCAACGAGTTCTCCCTGTACTCGGCGATCCAGCAGGCTGACCAGGCTGTACAGCCAATGGCCGCCTCGCGTCAGTACAGCGAATCCCTGGCACGCCTGGCTGCACTACGCGAGCCGGTGGATGCGTTCTTCGAAGCCGTGATGGTCAACGCAGAGGACGCAAAAGTCCGCGCCAACCGTTATGCGTTGCTGGCGCGTCTGCGTGGGTTGTTCCTCGGCGTCGCCGACATTTCGCTGCTGGGTTGAGGGACTGCTGTTGAAACTGCTGATTCTCGATCGGGACGGAGTGATCAATTACGACTCCGACGCTTACATCAAGTCGGTGGAGGAGTGGATTCCGCTCCCCGGATCAATCGAGGCCATCGCGCAGTTGAGCAAGGCCGGCTGGACGGTAGCGGTCGCTACCAACCAGTCGGGCATCGCTCGCGGTTATTACGACCTCGCCACCCTGGATGCCATGCACGAGCGCTTGCGCGCGCTGGTGGCGGAGCAGGGCGGTGAAGTCGGCCTGATCGTCTATTGCCCCCACGGGCCGGACGAAGGCTGCGATTGCCGCAAGCCGAAACCCGGGATGTTGAAAACCATCGCCGCTCATTACAACGTGTCGCTGACCAATCTCTGGTTCGTCGGCGACAGCCTTGGTGACCTGGAAGCCGCCAAAGCCGTCGATTCACAGCCAGTTTTGGTAAAGACCGGGAAAGGCGAAAAGACTCAGGGCTTGCCCCTTCCGGTAGGCACATTGATTTTTGACGATCTGGCGGCAATTGCCGCAGAACTTATCCACAAATGCCCTTGAGTAAGTGTGCGCTTCGATTGGTCCTGACCAGGGATGAAAGGGAAGTGCGCTTTATATAGGACGGGCAATTCCCGCAACGGTAAACGTCACCATGTCGATATTGCAGGCCATCAGAACCTTCCTCTTTTACCTGCTGCTGGGCACCAGTTCCTTGCTGTGGTGCAGCCTGAGTTTTTTTATCGCGCCGTTTCTGCCATTCAAGGCACGCTACCGCTTTATCAACGTGTACTGGTGCCGCTGCGCCTTGTGGCTGAGCAAAGTGTTTCTGGGTATCCGCTACGAAGTGAAGGGTGCCGAGAACGTACCTGAAAGGCCTTGTGTCATTCAGTCAAACCACCAGAGCACGTGGGAGACGTTCTTTCTCTCTGCCTACTTTTCACCGCTGAGCCAGGTGCTCAAACGTGAATTGCTCTATGTGCCGTTCTTTGGCTGGGCCATGGCCATGCTGCGACCGATCGCCATCGATCGCGACAACCCGAAAGCCGCACTCAAGCATGTAGCAAAGAAGGGCGATGAACTGCTCAAGGACAATGTCTGGGTGCTGATCTTCCCTGAAGGCACGCGCGTTCCTTTCGGCACCGTCGGAAAGTTCTCGCGCGGTGGCAGCGCCTTGGCGGTCAACGCCGAATTGCCCGTGCTGCCGATTGCGCACAACGCAGGCAAGTTCTGGCCGAAAACCGGTTGGGCGAAGAAGCAGGGCGTCATCACTGTGATCATTGGCGAACCGATGTATGCCGCAGGCACAGGACCGCGAGCCATTGCTGAATTGAACGACCGGGTCCAGGCGTGGAACGAGCAGATGCAACGGGAAATGGGCTCGCTGCCACCGGCTCCGCAAGCGCCGGTTTCAAACGATCAGCTGGCTGTCTGAGATTCTGTGGATAACCTGTGTACCGTTTCATTGAAAAGCGTCGTTTCTTGTACGTAACTTTATGATTTGTTTACATATTTCTTTGAATGATAAAAACCATAAAAACGTGCATAAGTTTTTTTAGGACGTAAAAAAGCCGGCTGATATAGCCGGTTTTTTTATGCCTGGAACAATTGCTAAGAGTTGCTCCGGCGCGCGAGTAAAACGCACCAATAAAAAGGCCAATGCGAATGCATTGGCCTTTTCGTTGGCATCGACCGGGATCAGAAATCCAGGTTGGACACCGCCAGAGCATTGCTCTCGATGAAGTCACGACGAGGTTCGACCGCATCACCCATCAGGGTGTTGAAGATCTGGTCTGCGCCAATGGCGTCTTCGATGGTCACTTTGAGCATCCGGCGCTGGCTTGGGTCCATGGTGGTTTCCCATAGCTGATCCGGGTTCATTTCGCCCAGACCTTTGTATCGCTGGATGGTGTGACGCTTGGTGCTTTCAGCCATCAGCCATTCAAGGGCTTCCTTGAACTCGGTCACCGGCTTCTTGCGCTCGCCACGCTGGATGTACGCGCCGTCGTCCAGCAGGGTGCTCAGTTGAGCGCCTAGCGAAACGACAGTCTTGTAATCGTTGCTGCCGAAAAAGTCGCGGTTGAAGGTGACGTAGTTCGACAGGCCGTGGGAGATCAATTCGACCTCCGGCAGCCAGACGTTACGTTCACGGTCTTCACGCAGGCTGGCTTTGTAAACCAGGCCGGACTTCTCGACGGTGCGCAGGCGAACTTCGTACTGAGCCAGCCAATCTTGCATCGCTGCGTGATCGGACAGTTGCTCCATGCTCACTGCTGGCAGGTAGATGAAGTGCTCGGTCAGCTCCTGTGGGTACAGGCGCGACAGACGCTTGAGGGTCTTCATCACCAGACGGAAGTCATTCACCAGACGCTCAAGTGCTTCCCCGGAAATGCCAGGTGCTTCTTCGTTCAGGTGCAGGCTCGCATCTTCAAGGGCCGACTGCGTCATGTACTCTTCCATGGCGTCGTCGTCTTTGATGTATTGCTCTTGCTTGCCTTTCTTCACTTTGTACAGCGGCGGCTGAGCGATGTAGATGTAGCCACGCTCGATCAGCTCCGGCAACTGACGGAAGAAGAAGGTCAGCAGCAGGGTACGGATGTGCGAACCGTCGACGTCAGCATCGGTCATGATGATGATGTTGTGGTAACGCAGCTTGTCGATGTTGTACTCGTCGCGGCCGATGCCGCAGCCCAGCGCGGTGATCAAGGTGCCCACTTCTTGCGAAGAGATCATCTTGTCAAAACGCGCCTTCTCGACGTTCAGGATCTTGCCCTTCAGCGGCAGGATGGCCTGGGTCCGACGGTTACGTCCCTGCTTGGCAGAGCCGCCCGCGGAGTCACCTTCCACGAGGTACAGTTCGGACAGGGCAGGGTCCTTTTCCTGGCAGTCTGCCAGTTTTCCCGGAAGGCCGGCGATGTCCAGCGCGCCTTTGCGACGGGTCATCTCACGGGCTTTACGTGCCGCTTCACGGGCACGGGCCGCGTCGATCATCTTGCCGACGACCAGCTTGGCTTCGTTCGGGTTTTCCAGCAGGAAGTCGGAGAAGTACTTGCCCATTTCCTGTTCGACCGCGGTCTTCACTTCGGAAGACACCAGCTTGTCTTTGGTCTGGGAGCTGAACTTAGGATCCGGCACTTTTACCGAAATGATCGCGGTCAGGCCTTCACGGGCATCGTCACCGGTGGTGGCGACCTTGTGCTTCTTCGCCAGGCCTTCTGCTTCGATGTAGGTGTTCAGGTTACGCGTCAGCGCGGAACGGAAACCCACCAAGTGAGTACCGCCGTCGCGCTGTGGAATGTTGTTGGTGAAGCACAACAGGTTCTCGTTGAAGCTGTCGTTCCACTGCAGGGCGATTTCCACGCCGATGCCGTCTTCACGCTGGACGTTGAAGTGGAACACCTGGTTGACCGCAGTCTTGTTGGTGTTCAGGTATTCAACGAACGCACGCAGGCCGCCTTCGTACTTGAACAGCTCTTCCTTGCCGCTGCGCTCGTCCTTGAGGACGATGCCGACACCGGAGTTGAGGAAGGACAGTTCACGAATCCGCTTGGCCAGGATGTCCCAGCTGAAGTGTATATTCTTGAAGGTTTCAGCCGATGGCTTGAAGTGAATCTGGGTGCCCGTGGTTTCGCTCTCACCAACGATTTTCATTGGTTCTTGCGGAACACCGTGTACGTAAGTCTGTTCCCAGATTTTGCCGCTACGGCGAACGGTCAGGACCAGTTCTTTGGACAGCGCATTCACCACCGACACACCTACACCGTGCAGACCGCCGGATACTTTATAGGAGTTGTCGTCGAACTTACCGCCGGCGTGCAGCACGGTCATGATGACCTCGGCTGCCGAAACGCCTTCTTCTTTGTGCACGTCTACCGGGATGCCACGACCGTTGTCACGAACGGTGATGGACTCATCCGGGTGGATGATGATGCTGATGTCGTCGCAGTGGCCGGCGAGAGCTTCGTCGATCGAGTTATCGACCACTTCGAACACCATGTGGTGCAGACCGCTGCCATCGTCGGTGTCACCAATGTACATACCGGGACGTTTGCGTACGGCATCCAGGCCTTTCAGCACTTTAATGCTCGTTGAGTCGTACGTATTTTCTTCGCTCAATGCCTTCACTCCCGATGGTCGTGGGTCTGGGTGATACGGCCCTGTTCCACGTGGAACAGAGCGACTGGCGTTTCCGTCTGCCAGCCTTCCCTCAATAATTCGTGATCTACACAGGTGATAAACACCTGGCAGCGTAAGTCTTCCAACAAGCGGCAAAGCGCGCGGCGGTGGTGCTCGTCCAGCTCGGACGGCAGGTCATCCACCAGATAAATACACTGACCGCGTCGAGCCTGGCTGACCAGGTGCCCTTGGGCAATCCGTAATGCGCAAACCACCAACTTCTGCTGGCCACGGGACAAGATGTCCGCGGCGTTGTGCGCGCCCAGTCTGAGACGCAAATCAGCACGTTGTGGTCCGGCCTGGGTATGCCCCATTTGCTGATCCCGCTGCAGAGACCCGGCGAGCACAGCACTCAGTTCACGATCTTTGTCCCAGCCGCGGTAATAGCTGAGCGTCAAGCCTTCAAGCTCAACCAGATCGCTCAAGGTCTGTTCAAAGACTGGTTTCAAGGCTTTGATATAAGCGCGGCGGTATTCATCTATTTCAGCGCTGGCCTGGCACAGCTCCCTGTCCCAAACCGCTTGCGAAACGGCGTCAAGTGTACCATGCCGCAGCCAAGAGTTTCTCTGGCGCAGGGCCTTCTGCAAGCGCTGCCAGGTTGACATGAAGCGCGGTTCCACGTGGAACACACCCCAGTCGAGAAACTGTCGGCGAATCTTTGGCGCACCTTCCAGCAATCGAAAGCTGTCCGGATTGATCAGTTGCAGTGGCAAGATCTCGGCCAGTTGCGCGGCGCTGCGCGCATTCTGCCCATCGATACGAATCTGGAATTCGCCTTGGCGATCCCGCGAAATGCCCAAGGCGCTATGCCCACCCTCCGCCAGCTCAACCTGGCCAAAGACCGTACAGGCAAGCTGTTCGTATTGAATGACCGGCAACAGGCGGGTGCTGCGAAACGAACGGGCAAGCCCCAGCAGATGGATGGCTTCCAGAACACTGGTTTTGCCGCTGCCGTTGGCGCCGTAAAGAATATTGATGCGGGGGGAAGGGGAGAAGGTCACCGGGTGCAGATTGCGCACCGCGGTGACCGAGACGCGACTTAAGGACATCTAGTGGCCTGTACGGTTAATTCGAGTACTCAAATTCGAGTGCCAGGGCTTGCCAGGCAAGGCGCCATGACGAGTCGTAGCCCGCTACGGCGAGGAATGGCAACGCAGTCTGGCAAGTACTGGCGCCGAAGTTGAGTGCACGAATTAGCCACACAGGCCACTAACATCTGCTGAACATGATTACAGACGCATCGGCATGACAACGTAGGCCGAGTCGTCGTTATCCGATTCCTGCACCAGCGCACTGCTGTTGGAGTCGGACAGGATCAGACGAACCTGCTCGGTGGTCATCACACCCAGTACGTCGAGCAAATAGCTCACGTTGAAGCCGATTTCCAGGGAGCCGCCGTTGTATTCAACGCCCACTTCTTCTTCCGCTTCTTCCTGCTCCGGGTTGTTCGCCTGGATCTTCAGCTGACCGCTGGCCAGTTGCAGACGGATACCACGGTACTTCTCGTTGGACAGAATCGCGGTACGGCTGAACGCTTCGCGCAGCGCCTGGCGATCGCCCAGTACCAGCTTGTCACCGCCTTTAGGCAGAACACGCTCATAGTCCGGGAATTTGCCGTCGACCAATTTCGAAGTGAAGGTGAACTCACCGGTGGTGGCACGGATGTGGTGCTGACCCAGCACGATGCTGACATTGCCGTCCGGCTCGGTGAGCAGGCGTGCCAGTTCGAGGATACCTTTGCGCGGTACGATGACCTGGTGACGATCAGGCTGGCCGATATCGGCCTGCATCGAACACATGGCCAGTCGGTGACCGTCGGTGGCGACGGCGCGGATCACGCCAGCGGACACTTCCAGCAGCATGCCGTTGAGGTAGTAACGCACGTCCTGCTGGGCCATGGCGAAGCTGGTGCGTTCGATCAGACGACGCAGTTTGCTTTGTTCCAGGCTGCAGGTCAGCGATCCCGGGCCTTCTTCCACGGTAGGGAAGTCATTGGCCGGCAGTGTCGACAGGGTGAAGCGGCTACGGCCGGCCTTGACCACAAGCTTCTGCTCGTCGACCTTGATGTCGATCAGCGCATCGTTCGGCAGGCTTTTGCAGATGTCCATCAGCTTGCGCGCGGGCACGGTGATGGAACCCGGATCCGCCGGCTCTTCGAGTTGAACACGACCGACCAGCTCGACTTCCAGGTCGGTACCGGTCAGCGACAATTGCTGGCCTTCGACAACCAGCAGCACGTTGGAAAGCACCGGCAAGGTCTGTCGACGTTCGACGACACCTGCGACCAGTTGCAGGGGTTTCAACAGGGCTTCGCGTTGAATGGTGAAATGCATGGTCTAGTCCCTTGCCTTAATAAGCTGCGCTGGTGTTCATCAAGTGGTCAGCGTACGCAGCAGGTTCTTGTAGTCCTCGCGGATGTCCGCGTCGGATTCCTTAAGTTCGTTGATCTTGCGGCACGCGTGCAAGACCGTTGTATGGTCGCGACCGCCAAACACATCGCCGATTTCCGGCAAGCTGTGGTTGGTCAGTTCCTTGGACAACGCCATGGCGACTTGACGCGGACGAGCGACCGAACGCGAACGGCGTTTGGACAGCAAATCTGAGATCTTGATCTTGTAGTACTCGGCGACGGTGCGCTGAATGTTATCCACAGAGACCAGTTTATCCTGCAACGCCAACAAGTCCTTAAGGGATTCGCGAATCAGCTCGATGGTGATATCGCGGCCCATGAAGTGCGAGTGGGCGATCACACGTTTGAGCGCACCTTCCAGCTCACGGACGTTGGAGCGAATGCGTTGGGCAATGAAGAACGCGGCGTCGTGCGGCAACTCGACTTTGGCCTGATCGGCCTTCTTCATCAGGATCGCCACGCGGGTTTCCAGCTCCGGCGGCTCGACCGCTACGGTCAGGCCCCAGCCAAAGCGGGATTTGAGACGTTCTTCAAGGCCTTCGATTTCCTTCGGGTAGCGGTCACTGGTGAGAATGACCTGCTGGCCACCTTCGAGCAGGGCGTTGAAGGTGTGGAAAAACTCCTCCTGGGAACGCTCCTTGCGGGCAAAGAACTGAATGTCATCGATCAGCAAAGCATCCACCGAACGGTAGAAGCGTTTGAACTCGTTGATCGCGTTCAGTTGCAGGGCCTTGACCATGTCCGCCACAAAACGCTCGGAATGCAGGTACACCACCTTGGCATTCGGGTTCTTCTTTAATAGATGGTTACCCACAGCGTGCATCAAGTGGGTTTTACCCAGGCCGACGCCACCATATAGGAAGAGTGGGTTGTAACCGTGCTTGGGATTGTCTGCCACCTGCCAGGCGGCGGCGCGCGCCAACTGGTTGGATTTACCTTCAACGAAGTTCTCGAAGGTAAAGGTGCGGTTCAGGTAACTGGTGTGCTTGAGCGCACCTTCGACCTGCACGGTACGTTGCTCGGCGCGAACCGGGGCCTGTTGCGAACTGGCGCCGGCCATAGGGTCGAAGCTGTCACGGGAAGGTTCTTGCTCGGTGACCTCAGCCACTTTTTGCGTCGCACGTTTGGTCGACGCGGTGGCAGGTGCTGGCGGTGGACTGGCAGGCGCTTGAGCAGCCTGGGCCTGGGAAGCCGCGGCAGCCAGGGGAGCATTGGGCGCGGCACGGGGTGCCGAACTGCGTTTGCTGCCTATTAACAAGGAAAGCGCAGGTGCCATGCCATTGCCGTGCTCATCGAGCAATTCGAGAACACGCCCCAGGTACTTTTCATTGACCCAGTCCAGAACAAAACGATTGGGTGCATAGACACGCAACTCGTCGCCTTCAGCTTCGACCTGTAGTGGACGGATCCAAGTGTTGAATTGTTGGGCAGGCAGCTCATCGCGCAAAAGCTCCACGCACTGCTGCCAAAGTTCCACTGACACGGATATCCCCTAAGTTGAAAGCCGGTGAGGCAAAAACAAGCGGCCATTGTAGCGACCAGACGCCGACTTATCCACACGAAGGTGGCTCATCGACCAAGAAGAATCGCCGTTTCATACGCAAAAAAGACGACCAGCGGTCTGTGTATAAGCTCTGTGGATAACCGGGGTTAAGGTCATTGCACAAGTGGGGGCGAAACTCGGTGGATAACCGGCCTGTGGATAAACCGAGCTTCCACACACAGGTTATCCGACAGCGCAGCACAGGCTGAACACTGTTTTCCACTGTAGTTGTCATTCTCTGTACATCAGGTAAAACAAGGGCCAAATCGACTTATCCACAGAAGGCTGCGGGCCTAGCTTTTATAAGCTTTACAGAAAAGCTTTAAATACTTTCCTTTCTTATTCTTATATTTGCCGACGGTTCGTTCAGCGCAAAACGTCCGGAGATCTATTTATAAGGAAACGCTGGTTGGAAATTGACCTGAAGGCTTGCTTTCTCTAGAATCCCCGGTCTCTTAAAACGGGGGCCATTCCGGCCCGTTGTGGACGAACCAGGTAACACGACAATGAAACGTACTTTCCAACCAAGCACTATCAAACGCGCTCGTACCCACGGTTTCCGTGCTCGCATGGCTACCAAGAACGGTCGTGCCGTCCTGTCGCGTCGTCGCGCCAAAGGTCGTGCGCGTCTGGCAGTTTGATAATCCGGCACTGGAGGTGAGTCAGGACTTCAGTCGGGAAAAGCGTCTGCTTACCCCCCGGCAATTCAAGGCAGTCTTTGACTCCCCTACCGGCAAGGTTCCGGGGAAAAATCTCCTGCTCCTTGCGCGCAACAACGATCTTGATCACCCCCGTCTCGGGTTGGTTATCGGGAAAAAGAGCGTAAAGCTCTCCGTCGAGCGCAATCGCCTCAAACGTCTGATGCGCGAATCGTTTCGCCTGAACCAGGATTCTCTGGTCGGCTGGGACATCGTTATCGTCGCGCGCAAAGGTTTGGGTGATGTAGAAAACCCCGAATTGATTCAGCATTTCGGCAAACTCTGGAAGCGTCTGGCTCGCAGTTCGCCGGTACCAGCAGTCAAAACCGAAACTGTAGGGGTAGACAGTCCAGATGCGTAAACTGGCACTCGTTCCGATCCAGTTTTATCGCTATGCCATTAGTCCCCTGATGGCCAGTCACTGTCGTTTCTACCCCAGTTGTTCCTGCTACGCGTTAGAAGCCATCGAAAATCATGGTCTTCTTCGCGGTGGCTGGCTGACCTTTCGTCGTTTAGGTCGCTGTCATCCGTGGAATCCCGGTGGTTATGACCCGGTTCCACCTATCCCTACCTCCCGTTCTTCTTCGATGGCCGAGTAATCATGGATATCAAACGCACGATCCTGATCGTCGCCCTGGCAATCGTGTCCTACGTTATGGTTCTTAAATGGAACCAGGACTATGGTCAGGCTGCCCTGCCGACTCAGAATGTTGCCACCAATACGACTGCATCGGGCCTGCCGGATACGGCATCTGGCTCCAACGCTTCCGCCAGTGACGACATTCCACGTGCTGCAAGCGACACCAGCGCACCTGCCGAAACGCCGGTGGCTGTGAGCAAGGACCTCATCCAGATCAAAACGGATGTACTGGACCTGGCTGTCGATCCACAAGGTGGCGATGTTGCCCAACTGACCCTGCCGCTGTATCCGCGTCGTCAGGATCACCCGGAAATTCCGTTCCAGCTGTTCGATAACGGCGGCGAACGTACTTATCTGGCGCAAAGCGGTCTGATCGGAAGCAACGGTCCGGACGCAAATCCGGCCGGTCGTCCGGTTTATTCCTCGGAGAAGAAGGTTTATCAACTGGCTGACGGTCAGGACCAATTGGTCGTAGACCTGAAGTTCAGCAAGGACGGCGTCAACTACATCAAGCGTTTCACCCTGAAACGCGGCCTGTACGACGTAACCGTTTCCTACCTGATCGACAACCAGAGCGCTCAGCCCTGGTCCGGTGCGATGTTCGCGCAATTGAAGCGTGACGCCAGTGCCGATCCATCTTCCACAACCGCCACCGGCACCGCGACTTACCTGGGCGCTGCCCTGTGGACAAGTTCCGAGCCGTACAAGAAAGTGTCCATGAAGGACATGGACAAGGCGGCGCTGAAAGAAACCGTCACTGGCGGTTGGGTTGCCTGGTTGCAGCATTACTTCGTGACCGCATGGATTCCGGTCAAGGGCGAAAACAACGTCGTCCAGACCCGTAAAGACAGCAAAGGCAACTACATCATCGGCTACACCGGCCCATCGATGAGTGTTGCGCCGGGTGCCAAAGCTGAAACCAGCGCCGTTCTATATGCAGGTCCGAAAAGCCAGGCCGTGCTGAAAGAGTTGTCCCCAGGTCTGGAACTGACGGTCGACTACGGCATTCTGTGGTTCATCGCCCAACCCATCTTCTGGTTGCTGCAACACATCCACGCCATTGTGGGTAACTGGGGCTGGTCGATCATCTTCCTGACCATGCTGATCAAAGGGATTTTCTTCCCGCTGTCGGCTGCCAGCTACAAATCCATGGCGCGCATGCGTGCAGTGGCACCGAAACTGGCTGCGCTGAAAGAGCAACATGGTGATGACCGGCAGAAAATGTCGCAATCCATGATGGAGCTGTACAAGAAAGAGAAGATCAATCCGCTGGGTGGTTGCTTGCCAATCCTCGTGCAGATGCCGGTTTTCCTCTCGCTGTACTGGGTTCTGCTGGAAAGCGTCGAGATGCGTCAGGCGCCGTTCATGCTGTGGATTACTGACCTGTCGATCAAGGATCCGTTCTTCATTCTGCCGATCATCATGGGTGCAACCATGTTCATCCAGCAGCAGCTGAATCCGACTCCTCCGGATCCGATGCAGGCCAAGGTGATGAAGCTGATGCCAATCATCTTCACCTTCTTCTTCCTGTGGTTCCCGGCGGGTCTGGTGCTGTACTGGGTAGTGAACAACTGCCTGTCGATCGCCCAACAGTGGTACATCACGCGTAAAATCGAAGCGGCTACCAAAGCAGCTGCCTGATTTACACTGTGGATAACCACTCAAAACGCCCCCTAGTGGGGCGTTTTGCTATCTGTCACTTTTGTCTGGATACCGGTTTATGAGCATTCCTCGTGAAACCATCGCCGCCGTCGCCACCGCCCAAGGTCGCGGCGGTGTAGGCATCGTGCGTATTTCCGGGCCGTTGGCCAGCGTTGCGGCCAAGGCCTTCAGTGGTCGCGAGCTCAAGCCGCGATTTGCTCACTACGGCCCGTTCTTCAGTGAAAACGACGAAGTTCTGGACCAGGGCATTGCCTTGTATTTCCCTGGCCCGAACTCTTTCACAGGCGAAGATGTGCTGGAGTTGCAAGGCCATGGCGGTCCGATCGTTCTGGATATGTTGCTCAAGCGCTGCCTGGAACTGGGTTGCCGGCTCGCCCGACCAGGAGAATTCAGCGAGCGCGCCTTCCTCAACGACAAACTGGACCTCGCCCAGGCGGAAGCCATTGCCGACCTGATTGAAGCCAGTTCTGCCCAGGCTGCGCGAAACGCGTTGCGCTCTCTGCAAGGTGCTTTCTCGTCACGTGTGCATAACCTCACCGAGCAACTGATCGGCCTGCGGATTTATGTCGAAGCGGCGATCGATTTCCCGGAAGAGGAAATCGATTTCCTCGCCGATGGCCACGTTCTGAGCATGCTCGACAAGGTGCGCGACGAGTTATCCACCGTCATGCGTGAAGCCGGGCAGGGCGCCTTACTGCGTGACGGCATGACCGTGGTGATTGCCGGTCGTCCGAATGCCGGTAAGTCCAGCCTGCTCAATGCCCTGGCGGGGCGTGAAGCGGCGATCGTGACCGAAATTGCCGGCACTACCCGGGATGTCCTACGTGAACATATCCACATCGATGGCATGCCGTTGCACGTGGTGGATACCGCCGGCCTGCGCGATACCGATGATCACGTGGAAAAAATCGGCGTCGAGCGAGCCCTCAAAGCCATTGGCGAAGCGGATCGGGTGCTGCTGGTGGTCGATGCCACGGCACCGGAAGCCCTCGATCCGTTTGCACTCTGGCCGGAGTTTCTCGAAATCCGTCCCGATCCCGCGAAAGTCACCCTGATCCGCAACAAGGCCGACCTTACGGGCGAAGCCATTGCCATGGACGTCAGCGACGACGGCCATGTCACCATCAGCCTGAGCGCCAAGTCTGGTGGTGTCGGGCTGGAGCTGCTGCGTGATCACCTCAAGGCCTGCATGGGCTATGAACAAACGTCAGAAAGTAGCTTCAGCGCTCGCCGGCGACACCTTGAGGCGCTACGTCATGCCAGTGCTGCCCTCGAGCATGGGCGTGCTCAATTGACCCTGGCCGGCGCTGGCGAGTTGTTGGCCGAAGATTTGCGCCAGGCTCAGCAGTCGCTGGGGGAAATCACCGGTGCTTTCAGCTCTGACGATCTGCTGGGGCGAATTTTCTCCAGCTTCTGTATCGGCAAGTAGCCCTCCTGTTATTCACAGACAGGCCATTCGTGCCTGTCTGCTCCCTCCTTTTCTGAAAAAAACCTCCAGTGCCGAGCGGACGTCGTCTGCTTGGGCGAAATTCCTGTACCCGAATTTCGAGCGAACGGCACTTTTCTGTGGATTAAGCCCTGTGAATAACCGCAGCTAAGGTCAGTTGATAACAGGGGTCGAAAACTGAACATAACCGCCTCTGTGGATAACCACCCCTTTCATCCACAGGCTTAAACCGGTTATCCAAGGGCCTCATTGGCACATGAACACAGGGTTTTGAATCTCTGTACATATTGGAAACAAAGGGCTACATAGATCTATCCACAGATAGTGGTCTGCATAGAAATAAACATAAAAACAAAGATTTAATAAATTTCTTTCTTTTTAATTTCTATAACTCAGACTTTTCCACAGCTGGTTAAATTTTGTGCAAAGGGTTCTTTAGGAACGGCGAAGTCCCTATACTTGTCGACCAGGTCCAAAAACCTGAGCTCAAACTATTCCTGAATTACCTACTTAAGCAGGCACGAGGTGCGTGGTGGATTTCCCTTCCCGTTTTGAAGTGATCGTCATCGGCGGCGGTCATGCCGGTACCGAGGCAGCACTGGCCTCAGCACGTATGGGGGCTAAAACCCTGTTGCTGACGCATAACGTGGAAACCCTCGGTGCCATGAGTTGCAACCCGGCCATTGGCGGGATCGGCAAAAGCCATCTGGTCAAGGAAATCGATGCCCTCGGTGGCGCGATGGCCATGGCTACCGATAAGGGCGGTATCCAGTTTCGCGTGTTGAACAGCCGCAAAGGCCCGGCCGTACGTGCAACCCGCGCGCAGGCAGACCGGGTTCTGTACAAGGCCGCTGTCCGCGAAATCCTGGAAAACCAGCCGAACCTGTGGATATTTCAACAGGCCGCTGACGATCTGATCGTCGAGCAGGAGCAAGTCCGTGGTGTTGTCACCCAAATGGGCCTGCGTTTCTTCGCCGATTCCGTGGTGTTGACCACCGGTACGTTCCTCGGTGGACTTATCCACATCGGTTTGCAGAATTTTTCCGGCGGTCGCGCCGGTGATCCGCCGTCGATTGCGCTGGCTCACCGTCTGCGTGAACTGCCATTGCGTGTGGGTCGTTTGAAAACCGGTACTCCGCCGCGTATCGACGGGCGGTCTGTGGATTTCTCGGTGATGGCCGAACAACCGGGCGATACGCCGATCCCGGTGATGTCGTTTATGGGCAACAAGGAACAGCATCCACAGCAGGTCAGTTGCTGGATTACCCACACGAATGCGCGCACCCACGAAATCATTGCCGCGAACCTCGACCGTTCGCCGATGTATTCCGCTGCCGGTGAGATCGAAGGCATCGGCCCGCGTTATTGCCCGTCGATCGAAGACAAGATCCATCGCTTTGCCGACAAGGAAAGCCATCAGGTTTTCATCGAACCGGAAGGCCTGACGACAAACGAGCTGTATCCGAACGGGATATCCACATCCCTGCCGTTCGACGTGCAACTGCAGATCGTGCAATCGATCCGCGGCATGGAAAACGCCCACATCGTGCGCCCGGGCTACGCGATCGAGTACGACTACTTCGACCCGCGCGACCTGAAATACAGCCTGGAAACCAAAGTCATCGGCGGCCTGTTCTTTGCCGGGCAAATCAACGGCACCACCGGTTACGAAGAAGCCGGTGCCCAGGGTTTGCTGGCCGGGACCAACGCGGCACTGCGTGCACAAGGAAAAGACGCTTGGTGCCCGCGTCGCGACGAGGCCTATATCGGCGTATTGGTCGACGACCTGATTACTCTCGGTACCCAAGAGCCGTACCGGATGTTCACCTCCCGTGCCGAATACCGTCTGATTCTGCGCGAAGACAACGCCGACCTGCGTTTGACCGAAAAAGGTCGCGAACTGGGCTTGGTGGATGACGTGCGCTGGGCCGCTTTCTGCAAAAAACGCGAAAGCATCGAACTGGAAGAGCAGCGCCTGAAAAGCACCTGGGTACGCCCAGGCACCGAACAGGGTGATGCCATTGCCGAAAAATTCGGCACGCCACTGACTCACGAATACAACCTGCTCAATCTCTTGAGTCGTCCGGAAATCGACTACGCTGGTCTGATCGCCGTGACCGGTGGGGGCGCAGAAGATCCACAGGTTGCCGAACAGGTCGAGATCAAGACCAAGTACGCCGGTTACATCGATCGCCAACAGGATGAAATCGCCCGCTTGCGTGCCAGCGAAGACACCAAACTGCCTGTGGATATCGATTACACGAACATTTCCGGTCTCTCCAAGGAGATCCAGAGCAAGCTCGGCGCGACCCGTCCAGAGACTTTGGGCCAGGCCTCGCGTATCCCGGGCGTAACACCGGCAGCCATTTCGCTGTTGATGATTCATTTGAAAAAACGCGGCGCGGGCCGTCAGTTGGAGCAAAGCGCTTGAGTTCGTTGGTCACTTCGCAACACGCAGAAGAGTTATCCACAGGTGCCCGCCAGCTTGGCGTCACGCTGACAGAAACCCAGCACGCGCAACTGCTGGGTTATCTGGCCCTGTTGATCAAATGGAACAAGGCTTACAACCTCACCGCCGTACGTGATCCGGACGAAATGGTCTCCCGTCACCTGCTCGACAGTCTGAGCGTGATGTCATTCATCGAAAACGGGCGCTGGCTCGACGTCGGCAGTGGCGGCGGCATGCCTGGCATTCCGCTGGCCATCCTGTTTCCCGAGTCCCAGGTGACCTGCCTGGACAGCAATGGCAAGAAAACCCGCTTCCTGACTCAGGTCAAACTCGAACTCAAACTGGATAACCTGCAAGTTATCCACAGTCGCGTCGAAGCCTTCCAGCCTGCCCAGCCATTCAACGGGATCATTTCCCGGGCGTTCAGCAGCATGGAGAACTTCAGCAACTGGACTCGCCACCTCGGCGATAGCGAAACACGCTGGCTGGCAATGAAGGGCGTTCATCCGGCCGATGAGCTGGTAGCATTGCCGGCAGACTTCCACCTCGATAGCGAACACGCCCTGGCCGTACCTGGTTGCCAAGGCCAACGCCATCTGCTGATACTGCGCCGCACGGCATGATTGGGAACACAAGCAAGAATGGCTAAGGTATTCGCGATTGCGAACCAAAAGGGTGGCGTGGGCAAAACCACCACCTGCATCAACCTCGCAGCATCCCTGGTCGCGACCAAGCGCCGGGTGCTGTTGATCGATCTTGATCCACAGGGCAACGCCACCATGGGTAGCGGTGTGGATAAACATGGCCTGGAAAACTCGGTCTACGACCTGCTGATCGGCGAATGCGACTTGGCCCAGGCCATGCACTTCTCCGAACACGGTGGTTACCAGTTGTTGCCAGCCAACCGCGACCTCACCGCGGCCGAAGTGGTGCTGCTGGAAATGCAGATGAAGGAAAGCCGTCTGCGCAGTGCGCTGGCGCCGATCCGGGAAAACTACGATTACATCCTGATCGACTGTCCGCCGTCGCTGTCGATGCTGACTTTGAACGCACTGGTTGCCGCCGACGGGGTCATTATCCCCATGCAGTGCGAGTATTTCGCACTCGAAGGCTTGAGCGACCTTGTGGATAACATCAAGCGTATCGCTGAACTGCTGAACCCGAACCTCAAGGTCGAAGGCCTGCTGCGGACGATGTACGACCCGCGCCTGAGCCTGATGAACGATGTCTCGGCGCAGCTCAAGGAACACTTCGGCGAACAACTCTACGACACCGTCATTCCGCGCAACATCCGTCTGGCCGAAGCGCCAAGCTACGGCATGCCGGCGCTGGCGTACGACAAAGCATCGCGAGGCGCCGTTGCCTATCTGGCATTGGCGGGCGAAATGGTTCGTCGTCAACGCAAAAACTCACGCATCGCCGCTGCTCAGGCAACTTAAGGAATCCCCATGGCCGTCAAGAAACGAGGTCTCGGACGTGGACTGGATGCTCTGTTGAGTGGTCCGACTGTCAGTTCGCTGGAAGAACAAGCGGCGCAAGCCGATCAGCGTGAGCTGCAACACCTTCCCCTGGATCTGCTCCAGCGCGGCAAATACCAGCCGCGTCGTGACATGGATCCGCAGGCGCTCGAAGAGCTGGCGCAGTCGATCAAGGCCCAGGGCGTCATGCAGCCCATTGTGGTGCGCCCGATCGGCAGCGGCCGCTTCGAGATCATTGCCGGCGAACGCCGCTGGCGCGCCAGCCAGCAAGCCGGGAAGGAAACCATCCCGGCGATGGTCCGCGATGTACCCGATGAAACCGCGATCGCCATCGCTCTGATCGAGAACATCCAGCGCGAAGACCTGAACCCGATTGAAGAAGCGGTGGCCCTGCAGCGTTTGCAGCAGGAGTTCCAGCTGACCCAGCAACAGGTGGCCGAGGCGGTGGGCAAGTCCCGGGTGACCGTGGCTAACCTGCTGCGCCTGATTTCCTTGCCGGAAGTCATCAAGACCATGTTGTCCCACGGCGACCTGGAAATGGGTCATGCCCGAGCTTTGCTCGGTTTGCCGGAAATTCAACAGGTTGAAGGGGCGCGACATGTTGTCGCACGGGGGCTGACCGTGCGCCAGACCGAGGCACTGGTTCGCCAGTGGTTGAGTGGTAAACCGGAGCCTGTTGAACCGACAAAACCGGACCCGGATATCGCCCGCCTCGAGCAACGTCTGGCCGAGCGCCTAGGCTCTGCGGTGCAGATCCGCCACGGAAAGAAGGGTAAGGGACAACTGGTGATCGGCTACAACTCTCTTGATGAGCTTCAAGGTGTGCTTGCACACATCCGCTGAAACAATTCCTCATGTAGCGTGAAGTCGGAAATCACTACCTGACAGTTGAATAGGGGCAGAACCGCCCCTATACTCTGCGCGCATTTTGTCGGCACAAATTATGCCAAGTTATTGAATTCTGGCAGCCGACCATTGGGGAGTAAAAGTGATGGAAACCCGCACGCCAAACCGCCTGCCCTTCCATCGCCTGGCAGTTTTTCCGGTGTTAATGGCTCAATTTGTCGTTCTGCTCATTGCCGCTTTGGCGCTCTGGCAACGGTATGGAGTCGTTGCCGGGTACTCGGGACTCTGCGGAGGCCTGATAGCCTTGCTTCCGAATATTTATTTCGCTCACAGGGCATTTCGGTTTACCGGCGCCCGGGCAGCTCAAGCCATCGTCCGGTCTTTTTATGCCGGCGAGGCGGGCAAACTGATTTTGACGGCGGTGCTTTTTGCATTGACGTTCGCAGGTGTGAAGCCATTGGCGCCGCTGGCTGTATTCGGCGTCTTCGTGCTGACCCAACTGGTCAGCTGGTTCGCTCCCCTGCTGATGAGAACAAGACTTTCGAGACCTTAGGGCGTTTGAGGCAACCATGGCAGAAACAACCGCTTCGGGCTATATCCAGCACCACTTGCAGAACCTGACCTTCGGTCAGCTCCCTAACGGCGGCTGGGGCTTTGCCCATACCGCAGCAGAAGCCAAGGAAATGGGCTTCTGGGCTTTCCACGTCGATACTCTCGGCTGGTCGGTCGCATTGGGTCTGATCTTCGTTCTTCTTTTCCGCATGGCGGCCAAGAAGGCGACTTCCGGTCAGCCTGGTGCTTTGCAGAACTTCGTTGAAGTATTGGTCGAATTCGTCGATGGCAGCGTGAAAGACAGCTTCCATGGCCGAAGCCCGGTGATTGCACCGCTGGCACTGACCATCTTCGTCTGGGTGTTCCTGATGAACGCCGTCGACCTGGTACCGGTCGACTGGATTCCTCAACTGGCCATCCTGATCTCCGGCGACCACCACATCCCGTTCCGCGCCGTGTCGACCACCGACCCGAACGCGACCCTGGGCATGGCGTTCTCGGTTTTCGCACTGATCATTTTCTACAGCATCAAGGTCAAGGGCCTCGGCGGCTTCATCGGCGAGCTGACCCTGCACCCTTTCGGCAGCAAGAACGTCTTCCTTCAGGCCCTGCTGATCCCGGTGAACTTCCTGCTGGAATTCGTGACCCTGATCGCCAAGCCGATCTCCCTGGCTCTGCGTCTGTTCGGCAACATGTATGCCGGCGAGCTGGTCTTCATTCTGATTGCTGTGATGTTCGGCAGCGGTCTGCTCTGGCTTAGTGGCCTGGGCGTTGTTCTGCAGTGGGCGTGGGCTGTGTTCCACATCCTGATCATCACCCTGCAGGCGTTCATCTTCATGATGCTGACCATCGTCTACCTGTCGATGGCACACGAAGAAAACCATTAAGGCCAGTCTCGACTAGTCTGATGTCCCTCCCCGTTAAACGGGAGGGGGCTCTTAACGGGGCCTCTGAAACGATTTGTTTTACCGCTTTAAATTAAAAAAACCTAAACCATACGACGTAAAAGTCGGGAGGAAAGATGGAAACTGTAGTTGGTCTAACCGCTATCGCTGTTGCACTGTTGATCGGCCTGGGCGCACTGGGTACCGCAATTGGTTTCGGCCTGCTGGGCGGCAAGTTCCTGGAAGGCGCAGCGCGTCAGCCAGAAATGGTTCCAATGCTGCAAGTTAAAATGTTCATCGTTGCCGGTCTGCTCGACGCCGTAACCATGATCGGTGTTGGTATCGCTCTGTTCTTCACCTTTGCGAACCCGTTCGTTGGTCAAATCGCTGGCTGATTACTCGGATCTTCCGGGTAATTTGGTGTGATGGACAACGTAACTGCGAGGTGTTGGCGTGAACATTAATGCGACCCTGATTGGCCAGTCCGTTGCGTTCCTGATTTTTGTACTGTTCTGCATGAAGTTCGTATGGCCTCCGGTCATTGCGGCATTGCATGAACGTCAAAAGAAGATCGCTGATGGTCTGGACGCTGCCAGCCGAGCAGCTCGCGACCTGGAGTTGGCCCAAGAGAAAGCGGGTCAGCAACTGCGCGAAGCGAAAGCTCAGGCAGCTGAAATCATCGAGCAAGCCAAGAAACGCGGTAATCAGATTGTCGAAGAGGCTGTTGAAAAAGCCCGTGTCGACGCTGACCGTGTGAAGGTTCAGGCTCAGGCCGAGATCGAACAGGAACTGAACAGTGTCAAAGACGTGCTGCGTGCCCAAGTGGGCTTGCTGGCAGTCGAAGGCGCCGAGAAGATCCTGGGTGCCACAATCGATCAAAACGCGCACGCAAAGCTGGTTAACCAACTGGCTGCTGAAATCTAAGCGAGGGCGATCATGGCAGAACTGACCACGTTGGCCCGACCTTACGCTAAGGCGGCCTTCGAGCACGCTCAGGCCCACCAGCAACTGGCCAATTGGTCAGCCATGCTCGGCCTGGCTGCAGCGGTGTCGCAAGACGACACCCTGCAGCGCGTGCTCAAGGCCCCGCGACTGACGAGCGCAGAAAAGGCCACCACGTTCATTGACGTGTGTGGCGACAAGTTTGATGCCAAGGCACAGAACTTCATCAATGTCGTTGCCGAAAACGACCGTCTCCTGCTATTGCCGGAGATCGCCGCTCTTTTCGACCTGTACAAGGCCGAGCAAGAGAAGTCGGTAGACGTTGAAGTGACCAGTGCTTTTGCATTGAACCAAGAACAGCAAGACAAACTCGCCAAGGTTCTCAGTGCACGACTCAACCGGGAAGTGCGCCTGCAAGTTGCGGAGGACGCTGCCCTTATTGGTGGTGTCGTCATCCGCGCCGGCGACCTGGTTATCGATGGCTCGATTCGCGGCAAAATCGCGAAACTGGCCGAAGCATTGAAATCTTGAGTTTGAAGGGGCAGCAGAGCAATGCAGCAACTCAATCCTTCCGAAATAAGTGAAATTATCAAGGGCCGCATCGACAAGCTCGATGTGACCTCCCAAGCCCGTAACGAAGGCACTGTCGTCAGCGTATCTGACGGTATCGTGCGGATTCACGGTCTGGCCGACGTAATGTACGGCGAGATGATCGAGTTTCCGGGCGGCGTCTTCGGTATGGCCCTCAACCTGGAGCAAGACTCCGTAGGTGCCGTTGTATTGGGCGCTTACCAGTCTCTGGCTGAAGGCATGAGCGCCAAGTGCACCGGCCGCATCCTCGAAGTTCCGGTGGGTAAGGAACTGCTGGGTCGCGTAGTCGACGCACTGGGTAACCCGGTTGACGGCAAAGGTCCACTGGGCAACACCCAGACCGACGCGGTCGAGAAAGTTGCTCCAGGCGTGATCTGGCGTAAGTCGGTAGACCAGCCTGTACAGACTGGCTACAAGGCTGTCGATGCCATGATCCCGGTCGGCCGTGGCCAGCGTGAGCTGATCATCGGTGACCGTCAGATCGGTAAAACCGCTCTGGCGATCGACGCGATCATCAACCAGAAGAACAGCGGCATTTTCTGCGTCTACGTAGCCATCGGTCAGAAACAATCGACCATCGCCAACGTGGTTCGCAAGCTGGAAGAAAACGGCGCCCTGGCCAACACGATCATCGTGGCTGCCAGTGCTTCGGAATCTCCGGCGCTGCAATTCCTGGCACCGTACTCCGGTTGCACCATGGGTGAATTCTTCCGCGACCGCGGTGAAGACGCGCTGATCGTTTATGACGATCTGTCCAAGCAAGCAGTGGCTTACCGCCAGATTTCCCTGCTGCTGCGCCG
This sequence comes from Pseudomonas sp. IT-196MI5, assembly GCF_949767415.1. Lineage (NCBI taxonomy): Bacteria > Pseudomonadati > Pseudomonadota > Gammaproteobacteria > Pseudomonadales > Pseudomonadaceae > Pseudomonas > Pseudomonas sp. IT-196MI5. Next base: position 357,207 of record NZ_CATKPZ010000033.1, on the reverse strand, counting down.
TCCACCAGGCCGTGAAGCTTACCCAGGCGACGTGTTCTATCTCCACTCCCGTCTGCTGGAGCGCGCATCCCGCGTTTCGGAAGAATACGTAGAGAAGTTCACCAACGGCGCAGTGACCGGCAAAACCGGTTCCCTGACCGCACTGCCGATCATCGAAACCCAGGCTGGCGACGTTTCCGCGTTCGTTCCGACCAACGTGATTTCCATCACCGACGGTCAGATCTTCCTGGAATCGGCCATGTTCAACTCGGGCATCCGTCCTGCAGTGAACGCCGGTGTTTCGGTATCCCGTGTGGGTGGTGCCGCTCAGACCAAGATCATCAAGAAGCTGTCCGGTGGTATCCGTACCGCTCTGGCTCAGTACCGTGAACTGGCGGCATTCGCCCAGTTCGCTTCTGACCTGGACGAAGCGACCCGTAAGCAACTTGAGCATGGTCAGCGCGTTACCGAGCTGATGAAGCAGAAGCAATACGCACCAATGTCGATCGCTGACATGGCGCTGTCGCTGTATGCCGCTGAGCGTGGGTTCCTGACTGACGTTGAAATCGCCAAGATCGGCAGCTTCGAACAAGCGCTGATTGCTTTCTTCAACCGCGATCACGCCGATTTGATGGCGAAGATCAACGTGAAAGGTGACTTCAATGACGAAATCGACGCTGGCATGAAAGCCGGTATCGAGAAGTTCAAGGCCACCCAAACCTGGTAAGCCGCAGCGGGAGCCGCAAGGCTCCCGCTTGCTAACCTGATAGGTGTTACATGGCAGGCGCAAAAGAGATTCGCAGTAAGATTGCGAGCATCAAAAGCACGCAAAAGATTACCAGCGCCATGGAAAAAGTGGCGGTCAGTAAAATGCGCAAGGCACAAATGCGCATGGCTGCTAGCCGTCCTTATGCGGAGCGCATCCGCCAGGTTATTGGCCATCTGGCCAACGCTAACCCGGAATATCGCCACCCGTTCATGATCGACCGTGAAGTAAAGCGAGTTGGTTATGTCGTAGTGAGCAGTGACCGTGGTCTGTGTGGTGGCTTGAACACCAACCTGTTCAAGGCTCTGGTCAAGGACATGGCGGTAAACCGCGAAAACGGCGTCGAGATCGATCTGTGTGTTGTTGGTAGCAAGGGTGCGGCTTTCTTCCGCAACTTCGGCGGTAACGTCGTAGCAGCTATCAGCCACCTGGGTGAAGAGCCGTCGATCAATGATCTGATCGGCAGCGTCAAGGTGATGCTGGATGCCTACCTGGACGGCCGTATTGACCGCCTGTCCGTGGTGTCCAACAAGTTCATCAACACCATGACGCAACAGCCTACCGTGGAGCAGTTGATTCCACTGGTGGCAACCCCGGATCAAGAACTCAAGCACCACTGGGACTATCTCTACGAACCGGACGCCAAAGAGCTGCTTGACGGCTTGATGGTCCGTTACGTGGAGTCGCAGGTCTACCAGGCGGTGGTCGAGAACAACGCGGCTGAACAGGCTGCGCGGATGATCGCGATGAAGAACGCTACCGACAACGCCGGTGATTTGATCAGCGATTTGCAGCTGGTCTACAACAAGGCGCGTCAGGCTGCGATCACCCAAGAGATCTCGGAAATCGTCGGCGGCGCTGCCGCGGTTTAACGGTTCAAATATTCAGAGGATCCAGCTATGAGTAGCGGACGTATCGTTCAAATCATCGGCGCCGTTATCGACGTGGAATTTCCACGCGACAGCGTACCGAGCATCTACAACGCGCTGACTGTACAAAGCGCGGCCGGGACCACCCTGGAAGTTCAGCAACAGCTGGGCGACGGCGTGGTTCGTACCATTGCGATGGGTTCCACCGAAGGCTTGAAGCGCGGTCTGGACGTTGTCGACTCTGGCGCAGCCATCTCCGTACCGGTCGGTAAAGCGACCCTGGGCCGGATCATGGACGTCCTCGGTAACCCGATCGACGAAGCTGGTCCGATCGACACCGAAGAGCGTTGGGGCATTCACCGTCCAGCGCCTTCGTTCGCTGAACAGGCAGGCGGCAACGACCTGCTGGAAACCGGCATCAAGGTTATCGACCTGGTTTGCCCGTTCGCCAAAGGCGGTAAAGTCGGTCTGTTCGGTGGTGCCGGTGTAGGCAAAACCGTAAACATGATGGAACTGATCCGTAACATCGCCATCGAGCACAGCGGTTATTCCGTGTTCGCCGGTGTGGGTGAGCGTACTCGTGAGGGTAACGACTTCTACCACGAGATGAAGGACTCCAACGTTCTGGACAAAGTGGCACTGGTTTACGGTCAGATGAACGAGCCGCCGGGTAACCGTCTGCGCGTAGCACTGACCGGCCTGACCATGGCCGAGAAGTTCCGTGACGAAGGTAACGACGTTCTGCTGTTCGTCGACAACATCTATCGTTACACCCTGGCCGGTACTGAAGTATCCGCACTGCTGGGCCGTATGCCTTCGGCAGTGGGTTACCAGCCGACCCTGGCTGAAGAGATGGGCGTTCTGCAAGAACGTATCACTTCGACCAAGGAAGGTTCGATCACTTCGATCCAGGCGGTATACGTACCTGCGGACGACTTGACCGACCCGTCGCCAGCGACCACCTTCGCCCACTTGGACGCCACCGTCGTTCTGTCCCGTGACATCGCTTCCCTGGGTATCTACCCGGCGGTCGATCCACTCGACTCGACTTCGCGCCAGCTGGACCCGAACGTGATCGGCCAGGACCACTACGACACCGCTCGCGGCGTTCAGTACGTTCTGCAGCGTTACAAAGAACTGAAGGACATCATTGCGATCCTGGGTATGGACGAGCTGTCGGAAGCCGACAAGCAGTTGGTAAACCGTGCTCGTAAGATCCAGCGCTTCTTGTCGCAGCCGTTCTTCGTGGCTGAAGTCTTCACCGGTGCATCGGGTAAATACGTTTCCCTGAAAGACACCATTGCTGGCTTCAAAGGCATCCTCAACGGTGACTACGACCACCTGCCAGAACAAGCGTTCTACATGGTTGGCGGCATCGAAGAAGCGATCGAGAAAGCCAAGAAACTGTAATCCCGGCGCCCGGCAACGGGCGCTAATTTAGGTTGAGGCAATCAGATGGCTATGACAGTCCATTGCGATATCGTCAGCGCGGAAGGAGAAATCTTTTCCGGTCTGGTCGAGATGGTGATTGCGCACGGTGCACTGGGTGATCTTGGTATCGCTCTGGGTCACGCGCCGCTGATCACTAATCTGAAGCCAGGTCCGATCCGCCTGGTCAAGCAGGGCGGGGAAGAGGAGGTGTATTACATCTCCGGTGGTTTCCTCGAGGTTCAGCCGAACATGGTCAAGGTTCTTGCCGACACCGTGCAACGTGCTGCCGACCTGGACGAAGCCGCAGCTTTGGAAGCCGTTAAGGCTGCCGAGAAAGCCCTGCATGAGCGAGGCGCGGAATTCGATTACGGTTCTGCTGCTGCTCGACTGGCCGAGGCTGCAGCTCAGCTGCGCACCGTCCAGCAGATCCGCAAGAAGTTCGGCCATTAAGGCAGCGCTTGTTGTGTGATTGATAAAAAAGGGTAGCCTCGGCTACCCTTTTTCTTTTTCGACATTTTATAACCTTGGTCGCAGTCGCTGACCACCCTGGATTGGTAGCCAGTCATGTCCCTTGAAATCGTTATTCTCGCTGCTGGCCAAGGCACGCGCATGCGTTCCGCCTTGCCGAAAGTCTTGCACCCGATTGCCGGCAATTCGATGCTCGGCCATGTTATCCACAGCGCCCGGCAACTTGATCCACAGCGCATCCACGTCGTGATAGGTCATGGTGCCGACGCCGTGCGCGAACGTCTGGCCGCTGACGACCTGAACTTCGTCCTGCAGGACAAACAGCTGGGAACCGGCCACGCCGTGGCCCAGGCAGTTCCCTTCATCAAATCCGACACCGTGCTGGTTCTTTACGGTGACGTGCCGTTGATTGAAGTGGAAACCCTGCAACGCCTGCTGACTCAGGTAGTGCCAGGACAGATGGGCCTGCTGACTGTAGAACTCGACGATGCGACCGGTTATGGCCGCATCGTGCGCGACGTTGACGGTAAAGTCGCTGCCATCGTTGAACACAAGGATGCCAACGAAGCGCAACGCGCGATCCGCGAAGGCAACACCGGTATCCTCGCTGTTCCTGCCGATCGCTTGGCCGACTGGACGAGCCGCCTGTCGAACAATAATGTTCAGGGTGAGTATTACCTGACTGACGTGATCGAAATGGCGGTCAACGATGGTCTGGTAGTGGCCACCGAACAACCCCACGACGCCATGGAAGTGCAGGGCGCCAACGACCGCAAGCAGCTTTCCGAACTCGAACGTCACTATCAACTGCGCGCCGGCCGTCGTTTGATGGCCCAAGGTGTGACCCTGCGCGACCCGGCACGTTTCGATGTGCGCGGCGAAGTCACCGTTGGCCGCGACGTGCTGATCGATATCAACGTGATCCTCGAAGGCAAGGTCGTCATCGAAGACGATGTGGTGATCGGCCCGAACTGCGTGATCAAGGACAGCACCCTGCGCAAAGGCGTGGTCATCAAGGCCAACAGCCATATCGAGGGTGCCATTCTGGGTGAAGGCAGCGATGCCGGCCCGTTCGCCCGTCTGCGTCCAGGCACCGTGCTGGAAGCCCGCGCGCATGTGGGTAACTTCGTCGAGCTGAAAAACGCTCACCTGGGCGAAGGCGCCAAGGCCGGTCACCTGTCTTATCTGGGCGATGCCGAGGTGGGCGCGCGCTCCAACATCGGTGCTGGCACCATCACCTGCAACTACGATGGCGCCAACAAGTGGAAAACCGTGTTGGGCGAAGATGTGTTCATCGGTTCCAACAACTCGTTGGTGGCGCCTGTGGATATCCTCGCCGGTGCAACGACAGCGGCCGGTTCGACCATCACCTCGACTGTGGATAAATCCCAGTTGGCCATCGGACGTGCTCGCCAGAAAAACATCGACGGCTGGAAGCGGCCGGAGAAGATCAAGAAGAGCTGAGTTATCCACAACTCTCTTCTTGTAGGAGCGAGCTTGCTCGCGATGAATTCGAGAGCGACGCATTTTTCCAGAAGGAGTGCGTTATCGTTCACGCCCATCGCGGGCAAGTTATCCACAGCTCTTTTTATCGCTTGGCGCTTGACGAAGTTTCGCTGATAGGTTTTGATTGCTTCCGCTATCTTTCGAATCGAAACTTATCAGCTTATGTCGAAGCGCAACACACCTCAGCGTCGCCACAACATCCTCGCCTTGCTCAATGAGCAGGGCGAAGTCAGTGTGGATGAGTTGGCCAAGCGCTTCGAAACGTCGGAAGTTACGATTCGCAAGGATCTGGCAGCGCTTGAAAGCAATGGTCTGTTGCTGCGTCGTTACGGCGGGGCGATCACCATGCCTCAGGAGCTGGTTGCGGACCTTGGTCAGCCGGTTTCCATATACAAGCAAGCCATCGCCCGTGCCGCCGTCGCGCGGATTCGCGAGCATGCGCGGATCATTATCGACAGTGGCAGTACTACCGCCGCCATGATCCCGGAACTCGGACAGCAACCCGGTCTGGTGGTGATGACCAACTCGCTGCATGTCGCCAATGCCCTGAGCGAACTTGAGCACGAACCGGTGCTGTTGATGACCGGTGGCACCTGGGACCCGCATTCCGAGTCCTTTCAGGGGCAGGTTGCCGAGCAGGTACTACGCTCCTACGACTTCGACCAGCTGTTCATCGGCGCCGATGGCATCGATCTGGTTCGCGGTACAACCACCTTCAATGAACTGCTCGGGCTGAGCCGGGTCATGGCCGAAGTCGCCCGCGAAGTGGTCGTGATGGTGGAGGCCGACAAGATCGGCCGCAAGATTCCCAACCTGGAACTGCCCTGGAGCAGTGTCCATACCCTTATTACGGATGAACGCCTGCCGCTTGAGGCTCGCGATCAGATTCAGGCCCGCGGTATCAATTTGATTTGCGCGGCTGTCAGTCAGGAGAAATAGCATGTGTGGAATTGTCGGCGCAGTCGCAGAACGTAACATCACCGCCATCCTCGTCGAAGGCCTGAAGCGCCTCGAATACCGTGGGTATGACAGCGCTGGCGTAGCGGTCTACACCAACGACGAAAAACTCGAGCGCCTGCGTCGCCCGGGCAAGGTCAGTGAGCTGGAGCAGGCATTGGCCAGCGAGCCGCTGGTCGGTCGTCTGGGTATCGCCCACACGCGCTGGGCCACCCACGGCGCACCGTGCGAGCGCAATGCTCACCCGCATTTCTCCGGTGACCTGGCGGTGGTGCACAACGGCATCATCGAAAACCACGAAGCCCTGCGTGAACAACTCAAAGCCCTGGGCTACGTGTTCACCTCGGACACCGACACCGAAGTCATCTCACACCTGCTGAACCACAAACTCAAGGATCTGCGCGATCTGACCGTGGCCCTCAAGGCGACCGTCAAAGAGTTGCACGGTGCTTACGGCCTGGCAGTGATCAGCGCGCAGCAACCGGATCGCCTGGTCGCAGCCCGCAGTGGCAGCCCGTTGGTGATCGGCCTGGGCCTGGGGGAAAACTTCCTGGCGTCCGACCAGTTGGCCCTGCGTCAAGTCACCGACCGCTTCATGTACCTGGAAGAAGGCGACATCGCCGAAATCCGCCGCGACAGCGTGCAGATCTGGGACGTTGACGGCAAGCTTGTCGAACGCGAATCCGTGCAGTATCGCGACGGTGCCGAAGCCGCTGAAAAGGGCGAGTTCCGCCACTTCATGCTCAAGGAAATCCACGAGCAACCGTCCGTGGTGCAGCGCACCCTGGAAGGTCGCCTGAGCCAAAACCAGGTGCTGGTACAGGCATTCGGCCCACAGGCGGCCGAGCTGTTCGCCAAAGTGCGTAACGTACAGATCGTCGCGTGTGGCACCAGCTACCACGCCGGCATGGTCGCGCGTTACTGGCTCGAAGAGCTGGCCGGCATTCCTTGCCAGGTCGAAGTCGCCAGCGAATTCCGCTACCGCAAGGTGGTGGTGCAGCCGGACACCTTGTTCGTGACCATTTCCCAGTCCGGCGAAACCGCCGACACCCTGGCCGCACTGCGCAATGCCAAGGAACTGGGCTTCCTCGCCAGCCTGGCGATCTGCAACGTCGGCATCAGCTCGCTGGTGCGCGAATCCGACCTGACCCTGTTGACCCAGGCCGGTCGCGAAATCGGTGTGGCTTCGACCAAAGCCTTCACCACGCAATTGGTTGGCCTGTTGTTGCTGACGCTTTCCCTGGGCCAGGTTCGTGGCACCTTGGCCAAAGGCGTCGAAGCGACGCTGGTCGAAGAACTGCGTCGTTTGCCAACCCGCCTGGGCGAAGCGCTGGCCATGGACAGCACCGTGGAAAAAATCTCCGAGCTGTTCGCCGAGAAACACCACACGCTGTTCCTCGGCCGTGGCGCGCAGTTCCCGGTAGCGATGGAAGGGGCACTCAAGCTCAAGGAAATCTCCTACATCCACGCTGAAGCCTATCCGGCCGGCGAGCTGAAACACGGCCCGTTGGCGCTTGTGGATAACGACATGCCAGTAGTGACCGTGGCGCCGAACAACGAGCTGCTGGAGAAGTTGAAGTCCAACCTCCAGGAAGTTCGCGCCCGCGGTGGCCAGTTGATCGTCTTCGCTGACGAGAAGGCCGGCATGACCAACGGTGAAGGCACCCACGTGGTACACATGCCGCACATCCACGACATCCTGTCGCCGATCCTCTACACCATCCCGCTGCAACTGCTGTCGTACTACGTCGCCGTGCTCAAGGGTACTGACGTTGACCAGCCGCGTAACCTGGCGAAGTCGGTCACTGTGGAATAAGTTATCCACAGATGAAAAACCCCCTCTTCAGGGGGTTTTTCTGTTTCTAGGTGGACGTAATTCGACGTTGCCGCCGCGTATCCAGCAAATGGACCATCGCACAGGCATACAAAGTCACCAGAATGAATAACCCCATGCGGATAGCGAAGGCGGTGTAGACGTCCTTGCCCGCTGCACTGTCCTGTACCGATTGGCCGAGCAGAATGATCAGGGTCGCCAGGCTGTTGAGCCAGAAACTCGGTGGTTGTCGGGTCCGGGCCAGGCCATAGAGTTTTCTGGCCGCCAGCAAGCCGAACAGCAACATCCACAGAAAGAACATCCACAAGTTGACGAACAAGCTCAGCGCGCACCAAAAAAGAATCGCCATCAGGCCACCGAGCAGGGTCGAGCCGAGCAATTCCTGGCCGGCGGTGCGGGCGCTGGTCGCGCAGCTTTGTTGGCCGAGGCTGACGGCTTTCATGATGATCGGCAGGTAGCTGGCCGGGTCGACCATGGCCAGCAGGAAGGTTGGCAGCACCACCAGCGTGGCACGCAGGGCCAGCCAACTGCTTTCGGTTAGAGAAAGGCTTGGGCCGGGCTTTGCCGCGGGGGCACTGGCTGGGTCGGGAAACAGCCAATGGCTGATGGTCAGCGTTGTCACGGCCAGGAACAGCCCCTTGACCAGGGCCACGATCACCTCAAGCGCCAGGGCGAATTCAGCGGTTCCCGCCGAACTGATCAAGGTCAGGCCCACCACCAGGAAAGTCGCCACCAGCGGGTTGCCGCCGCGCAGGCCATACCCGAAGGCCATGAACAGGCACAGTCCGACCAGCAGCACACCACTGAACGGGTAGTAACGCAGCAGGGGAATGAGCAGCAGGCCGGTCCCGGTGGTCAACATCAGGATCAGGATCAGACCCAGGCTGGCCTTGAACGGCAACGGTCGGTTCATCGCTGCCAGCATCATCAGCGCCAGCATCGGCGCGAGGAACGGGATGGGCAGGGCCAGACCGAAGCTCGCGGCCAGGCACAGCGCCGTGCCGAAGCTCAGGCGCAGGGCGCGCTGAACCCGGGCCGGGCGCTCAATACGCATAGGACATCCAGCTCATCAGGCGCAGGAACAGGCGCCCCAGGATATTCAGCGGGTTACCTTCACTCGGGAATGCCATGACTTCGGCCTGCCCGCCGGACCGGATGCCCTGCGGGCTGGTCAACTCACCGGGCTCGAACTCGATGATGACCGGAAAGCGCTGGGCAGGGCGCAGCCAATCGCGGCTGTTCTCCACTTTCGGCAGGCTGCCCGGCTGGGTGGTCTGGCCGATATCGACGCCATAGCCGACGCTACGCACATGGCCTTGGTAAATTTTTCCTGGCAGGGCGTCGAGGACGATGGACACCGGCGTCCCGGGCTGGACACTTCCCAGATTGTTTTCCGTCATGTCGGCGCTGATCCACACATCGTGGATGGCGATCAGGGTCATCACCGGCGCACCGGCGGCGGCGAATTGGCCGACATCGGTGCGCAAATCGGTGATCAGGCCGGCCGAGCGTGCGTGGACCTTGGTATTGCTCAAGTCCAGCTCGGCTTTTTCAAGGTTGCTGGCGGCGCTGAGCAACTGGGCGTTTTCGTCTTCGTTACCGCCCTGTTGTTCCCGTGCACGTTGCACTTCGGCCTTGGCCGCGGCGACTTGGCTGATGGACTCCTCCAGAGTGGCGCGGGATATCTCCAGGCGTCGCAACGAGATGGTGCCCGGGTCTTCGCGGTACAGGCGCTCGAGCCGCTGGATGTCCTGGCGTGCCTTGAGCTCGTTGGCCTGGGACGCGCGCAGGGACGCTTGCTTGGAGTCGACGCCAGCGGTGTTGGCGCCCACCTGGCGACGCGTCGACTCAAGGTCGGCGCGGGCGCGATCGACGGCAATCTGGTATTGCTCGGGATTGACTTCAAACAGCAACTCACCGGCCTTGACGTCCTGGTTGTTGCGTACATGCACCTTGGTCACCCGGCCGGATACCTCAGCCGCCACCGGCACAACGAAGGCCTGCACCCGTGCCTGTTGCGTGTAGGGCGTATAACGGTCGGCCATCAGGTACCAGACCAGGCTCAGGATGATCAGCAGCACCACCCAGTTGATCGCTTTTCTGGCCGGGTCGGCGGCGGGGGCCGAGGCGTTCTCGGCGGCCGGTTGTTGGCTGTCAGTCATGGGCACTTTCCTTCGGTTCGTCGAGCAGATCGCCCCAATCGGTCCGTTGTTGCATCTGTTGGCGGGTGGCCGGGTCGATCATCGGCTGGTCGCTGTACCAGCCGCCGCCCAGGGCTTTGTACAGGGCGATCAGGCTGTTGACGGCGGTGCCACGGTTGACCAGATAGATATCCTGTTGGGCAAACAGGGCGCGCTGGGCATCCAGCACGCGCTGGAAATCCGAATAGCCTTCGCGGTATTGGGCATTGGCCAGGGTCACCGAACGTTCGGCGGCTATTGAGGCTTCGCTGAGGATCTGGTCGCGCTCCAACGCTTTGATCAAACCGGTAGCGGCATCGTCAGCCTCGCGCGCCGCCTGGCGCACGCTGTCCTGGTAGATAACGATCAGCTGCTGCAGGCGGGCATCCTGCACGCGGACGTTGTTGGTGATCCGGCCGTGGTCGAAGATGTCCCAGCGCAGGCTGGGTCCGGCCACCATGTCGAGGGTATTGGGCGCACCGTTGAGCGAGTTGGCGGACCAGACGATGCTGCCCAGCAGGCTGATGGAGGGGTACAGGTCGGTCTCGGCCACACCGATCAACGCCGACTGCGCCGCCACTTGCAGCTCGGCAGCGCGTACATCGGGGCGCCGCACCAGCAGGTTGGCCGGCACATCCTGCAAGACTGCTGTATCGAGCAATGGCACCACTGCGGTGTTGCGATTCAGGTCCGGGATCGAGCCGGGTGGTTGGCCGATCAGGGTGGACAACGCATTGCGCAAGCTGGCTACCTGGCTTTCGAAATCCGGGATGGTGCTCAGGGTGCCCAGATACTGGGTCTTGGCTTGTTGCAGATCGAGCTCGGCTTCGGCCCCGCTGTTGAACAGGCGCTCGGTGATCTCGTAGCTGCGCTTTTGCAATTTGGCGTTACTGCGGGCTATTTGCAGGCGCGCCTCGGCGGTGCGCAAGGCGTAGTAGTTTTGTGCCAGTTGCGCGTGCAACAGCACCAAGGCATTTTCATAGTTGGCCTGGGCGGCAAACCAGGACGCGTCGGCCGACTCGATGGCACGGCTGAAACGCCCCCAGAAATCCAGCTCCCAACCGATATCGAAGCCGACGCTGTGTTGCCAGAAATGCGTGTCCTGGGGGTTGGCGCCGCCCGACTGTCGACGGTTCAGGTACAGGCTGTCGGCGCTGGCTTGTTGCAATTGCGGGTAGCGTCCACTCAGGGCGATGCCCAATTGCGCGCGAGACTCCATGACCCGCAGGCCAGCGACCTGCAGGTCGGCGTTGTGGGCGTCGGCTTCGGCGATCAAATGGTCCAGCACCGGATCGTTGAATACGCGCCACCATTGGCGGCTGTCCGGTTGCGCTTGTCGTTGGCCGGCGATCTCCAGGGCCGGGCTGTTCCAGTGGTCGACCCAGGGCTGGGCCGGTGACTGAAAATCCGGCCCCAGTTGCACGCAGCCGCCCAGTAAAACGGTGCCACAGAGCAGCAGCCGGCTGACGCGAGCAGGGCGAGGCATCAAGCGCACACTCCTCAGAGGGGACGCTGATCGTTCATTGCCTCTATCTTCGGTGTCTCGTTAACCACCTCTATCTCGGGTGTTTCGTTCATTACCTCGGCAGACGGTTGGTCCTGGACCCATTGCCAGAACAGTTGGTAGCCCACCGCCAGCGCAACCGGCCCGATGAACAGACCAATGAAGCCGCCGCTCACCATACCGCCCAGGGCGCCAATCAGAATCACCGGCATCGGGACATCGACGCCGCGGCCCAACATCAATGGCTTGAGGACGTTGTCGGCCATCCCGGCAATCAGGCTGTAGATGCCGAACACGATGGTGGCCAGGCTGGTCCCATCGGTGGCGAAGACATACGCGATCACCGGAAGGGTCACCAGCAGTACTGGCAATTGCATGATCCCCATCAGCAGCGCAACCATCGCCAGCAGGCCGGCACCGGGGACACCCATGAGCACGAAGCCCACGCCCACCAGCAACATCTGAATGAACGCGATGCCTACCACGCCTTGGGCGACCGCGCGGATGGTGGCAGTGCACAGCTCGGTAATGCGTGGGCCACGCTCAGGTCCCGAAAGGCGCGAGGTGATGGCAAGGGCGCTTCTTTCGCCGTTTTCGCCATAGGCCATGAGCACGCCGGCAATGATCAGGGCACCGATGAACAACAGAAAGCCCACACCAACGTCGGCCATTTTGCCCAACAAGGTCAGGCCGACGGACTTGATGTAAGGCATCACCTTCATCACCACGCTGCTCATGTCGGTGGCGGCTTGCGTCCAGTAGTCATAGAGCGGCTGGCCAATGAGCGGCAGGGAAGCGATTTTTTCGTTGGGAAGCGGAATCTGCAGCGTATCGGACTTGAGGACCGCCAGGGTGCCATGGATCGATTCACTGATCGAGGTGCCCAGCAGGTAGATCGGCACCATCAGCAACGCCAGGGCGACTACCACAATCAGGGTGGCGGCACGACCGTCCTTGTTGACCAACTTGCGTTTGATGAGCGCATGCAGTGGATACAGGGTGATGGCCAGAATCAGCGCCCAGAGCATGAGGTTGAGGAACGGGTGGAAGATCTGGAAGCAGAACAGCACCAGCACGGTAATCAGCCCGGCGCGTATCAGTACATCGAGCAAACCACCGGACAGTGCTCTTGTGGAAATGTTTGTGCGCAACATTCTCGAACTCCTTGCGGTGTCACCAGGTTGGCCAGCTAGTTGAAGATCACTCTTCCCTACGGAGTGACTCTTGAAAGCAAGATCGATGGACAGGCGCCCAAGTGTTAACAACTAACGCCTTATTTCACGTAGGGAAGATTTCAACGAGGTACCTACTAATACTCAATAGGTAGCAGGGTGGCTTGTAGTATAGGAGCAGTCGTATATTCCGCCTGTTTATGCAAGCTGGAATTCTGCCGCTGTGGATCTCGTCCGCTGACGAGCCCTTGCCTGGAAACGGGTTGGGAGCCGAGCCAGTGGCTCTTTTTCCCTGTCAGGCATTAGCCGGTGCAGCGGACGGGTCCGGATAATTGCGAACAGTCGCGTCTGTCGCAAGAAAATAATCCTCATTAATTATCAATAATCCGCGGTCTGCTCTTTGCGGTTTGTGCCACGCTTGGTTTTTACAGCGCAGGCGCTAGGCTGCAGCAGCCCATTGATTTACTTGATGGTCGGACGTCCAACTTTGTTATTGAACAATTGCGTTTAACATCCCGGCCTTTTATTGCGATTTATCTGTCTGTAATGAGGACATGCCCATGGACCGTTTCCAGGAAATGCAGGTCTTCGCTGCCGTCGCCCAGGAACAGGGTTTTTCGGCGGCGGCGCGGCGTCTGGGGCTGTCGGCGGCCAGCGTTACCCGAGCGGTGGCGGCGCTGGAGAAGCGTATTGGCACGCAACTGCTCACACGTACCACGCGCAGCGTGTATTTGAGCGAGGCCGGTCAGCGATATCTGGAGGACTGTCGGAGAATTCTCGCCGAGGTGCAGGAAGCCGAGGATTCGGCAGCTGGCAGCCATATCTATCCTCGTGGGCAATTGACCATCACCGCTCCGGTTTTGTTTGGCGAGCTGTTTGTTACGCCGCTGATGGTGAGCTACCTGACGCAATTCCCCGAAGTCTGCATCAACGCGCTGCTGGTGGACCGGGTAGTGAGCGTGGTCGAGGAGGGCGTCGATGTGGCGATTCGCATCGGCGAACTCCCCGACAGCAACCAGCATGCGATCCGCGTGGGTGAGGTGCGGCGGGTGATCTGCGCATCGCCACAGTATCTGGCCAGCCATGGTCGGCCCAGGCATCCACAGGAGCTGGCTGTGGCGCCGATCATTGCGACATCGGCCATAGGCCAATTGCGGAGTTGGCCATTCATTGAAGACGGCGAAACCTTGAGTGTGCGGGCTGAACCGCGACTGGTGGTGACAGCGAATCAGGCGGCCATCACGGCAGCCTGTCTGGGGTTGGGCTTCACGCGGGTACTGTCTTATCAAGTCGCGAGCAAGGTGGCTGCCGGAGAGCTGGAAATCATTCTGGCCGACTTCGAACTGCCGCCGTTGCCCATCCATGTGGTCTATCAGGGCGGACGCAAAGCGCCGGCCCGGGTGCGCAGCTTTGTTGATTTCGCGGTGAAGACCCTGCGCGAGCATCCGGCGCTCAAGTGTTGAGTTATTTCACCCAATGAAATAATTGATTGCGTTTTATGGTGATTCTGTTGTTTTGGTTGAAGGTAGAGTATTCGCCTCATCGGCGCTGGTCTTCCTGAGCAGCACCACTCACCTGAGGTGTCGACCATGCAAGCGATCAAACTCTACAACTTCCCACTTTCCGGCCACGCTCACCGTGTCGAATTGATGCTGTCCCTGCTGAAATTGCCGACCGAACTGATCTTCGTTGACTTGGCCAAGGGCGAGCACAAGCAACCGGCGTTCCTGGCGCTCAATGCATTCGGCCAAGTGCCGGTGATTGATGACCAGGGCGTGGTGTTGGCCGATTCCAACGCGATTCTGGTGTATCTGGCGCAAAAATACGGCAACGGTCGCTGGCTGCCGGCTGATCCGGTGGGTGCGGCCAAGGTCCAGCGCTGGTTGTCGGTGGCTGCCGGCCCGATTGCCTTCGGCCCTGCCCGGGCACGTTTGATCACCGTGTTCGGCGCGCCTTACAACGCTGAAGAAGTAATTGCCTACGCCCATACCGTACTCAAAGTGATCGATCACGAATTGGCCCATACGCCGTATCTGGCCGGCACTGAGCCGACGATTGCCGACGTCGCCGCCTACAGCTACATCGCCCATGCGCCCGAGGGCAATGTGTCGCTGGACGAGTACGCAAACATTCGCGCCTGGCTGGCCCGCATCGAAGCCTTGCCAGGTTTCGTCGGCATGCCGCGCACCGTTGCCGGTCTGCAAAAAACCGCCTGATGTTGGTGGCCCGGTATTGCCGGGCCGCCCCGTTCTGCGCCACTGGCGCAAGGGAGCAGCCGTATGGACCGTTCACCCTGGCATGCCGGCGAGAAGCAATTGCAGGCGCATGTGGGCGTTGCCGAGCGAATGGAGGTGTTCGGTCGTAAGGTGATTCGCAGCGAGATGCCGGACCAGCACCGCACGTTCTATCAGCAATTGCCGTTCATGCTGTACGGGGCGGTGGATGCCGACGGTCATCCCTGGGCCAGCATCCTTGAAGGTGAGCCTGGTTTCGCCCACTCCCCAGAACCGGGCTTACTGCAATTTCGCAGCCTGCCTGCCGTTGACGATCCTGCGCAGATGAGCGATGGCTCGGCCATTGGCCTGTTGGGTATCGAACTGCACACTCGCCGTCGCAACCGTATCAATGGCCATGTCCGCGCCATGTCTACGGGTGGTTTCGCGGTGACGGTAGACCAGTCCTTCGGCAATTGCCCGCAGTACATTCAGTTGCGCCAGTTTCGCTCGGTGCCGCTGACCGATCCTTCGATGCGTGCCGCCCAGCATTTCAACGAACTGGATGACGCGGCCAAAGCCATGATCGCCGAGGCGGACACGTTCTTTGTTGCCAGTTATGTGGATGTCGACGGTGAACGCTCGGTGGATGTGTCTCACCGTGGCGGGCAGAGTGGTTTTGTACGCGTGGAAGGCAATCGCCTGACCATTCCGGACTTCGCCGGCAATTTGCATTTCAACACCTTGGGCAACCTGCTGCTCAACCCCCGGGCCGGATTGTTGTTCATCGATTTCAATAGCGGTGATTTGCTGCAGCTCAGCGGACGCACTGAAATTATCCTGGAGGGCCCGCAGGTCGAGGCGTTCCAGGGAGCCGAGCGCCTGTGGACAATCGATGTCGAGCAGGTGGTACGGCGCCCCGCCGCCCTGGCCTTGCGCTGGCGCTTCGACGGTGTTTCACCCACCAGTTTGCTCACCGGCACATGGGAGCAGACCAAGGCGCGTATGCAGGCCAAAGCCTTGGGTGATCAATGGCGGCCGTTGCGGGTGGCGCGGATTGAAGCGCAAAGCCACAACATTCGCTCGATTTACCTGGAGCCTGCCGACGGAGCCGGGTTGCCACTGTTCCAGGCCGGGCAGCATTTGCCCCTGCGTTTCAACATTGACGGTGAAGTGCACATCCGCACGTACAGTTTATCGAGCGCGCCGTCCGATGATTTTTTCCGCATCAGCGTAAAGCGCGACGGGCGGGTGTCTACGCATTTGCATGAGCAGATTCGTGTCGGCGACCTGTTGGAGGCGCGGGCGCCGCAAGGGCATTTCACCGTGGCGCCCCTTGAGCGTCGGCCATTGGTGTTGCTGGCGGCTGGGGTCGGTATCACACCGCTGTTGTCGATGTTGCGGGAGGTGGTTTACCAAGGCTTGCGCACCCGCCGTATCCGCCCGACATGGTTCATCCAGAGTTCGCGCACACTGGCCGATCAGCCGTTTCGCCGGGAGCTGGATCGCTTGCTTGAGGATGCCGGTGACGCGGTGCGGGTGGTGCGTTTGCTCAGTCAACCGGAAGCCGAGGCAATGCCAGGAGAGGACTTCGACCTCAGCGGACGGATCGACATCGCGCTGCTCAAGGATCTGCTGACAGTCGAGGACTACGATCAGCTGGATTTTGTCGTCTGTGGCCCCGGAACTTTTACCCAGGCGTTGTATGACGGCTTGCGTGAACTGGACATTCGCGATTCGCGGATTCACGCCGAAACCTTCGGTCCGTCCACCTTGCGTCGGCGACCGGACCCCGATGCAGTGGTCATCGAGCAGCCGCCAGCCGCCACCACGTCGGTGCCCGTGATGTTCCAGCGCTCGGCCAAGGAAGCGCGCTGGCAGCCGGAGGGCGGCAGCTTGCTGGAGTTGGCGGAAAGCCGTGGCCTGCGCCCGGAATTCAGTTGTCGCGGTGGCTCATGCGGCACCTGCAAGACGCGATTAGTCAGCGGTCAGGTGCATTACCCACTGCCGCCAGCGGAGGTGCCGGATGACGGACAGGTGCTGATTTGCTGTGCGATTCCGGCGCAGGGGGAGCAGCCGTTGGTGCTCGATATCTGAAGATCGTTGCAGGCCAACATTGCCCGCCGGTCGATGGCTGGGTAGGGTAGTGAGCAGAACGAAAAAGGGCCGCAGAGGCTTATGCCGATCAGTTGAGGCATTGAACACCGCAATCCTTGTGGGAGCGAGCTTGCTCGCGATAGCGGCAGGTCCGTCAACATTGATGTTGAGTGTTTTGCCGCCATCGCGAGCAAGCTCGCTCCCACAGATTTCGTGTTTTAACTGATCGACATTAGCCGCAATGGCCCTTTCTGCATTTCAGGAACAGGCGTTTCAATGGTCTTTTTTACTCGCTCGATGGTCTTGCTGATGGCGCTGGGGCTCACCACCGGATGCGAAAGACAGGATGCACCGCCGCTGGACCAACAACTCTACGTCTGGCAGCGGCAGTGGACGCCGGCCCACGACGCTGCCCTCAGGGACAGCCGCGCCGACTTTTCGACGTTGCGAGTACTGGCCCTGCAGGCCTTTCCTAACGCCGGCTGGAGCCGGGCCCGAATTGACCCGGTACTGCTCAAGCGTGATGGCCGGCCGGTGATTGCGGTGGTTCGCCTGGATGGGCAGCTCAAGGCGCTGGATCAGGTCGAGGTCACTGCGCAGATCCGGCAGGTGATCAGCGATTGGCAGGGACAGGGGGTGAACCTCACCGGCGTGGAAATCGACCACGACGCCGGTAATGCCCGGCTACCGGCGTACCGCGAGTTTCTCGCGCATTTGCACGAAGCGTTGCCGTCTTCGCTGTCGCTGAGCATCACGGCGTTGCCGTCCTGGCTCGACAGTCGTGAACTGCCGGCGCTGTTATCCACAGTCGACAGCAGCGTGTTGCAGGTGCACGCGGTTAGCGATCCGCGTCGTGGCTTGTTTGATGCCGATCAAGCCCGGCAATGGGCGAAGGCCTGGAGCCGCGTCACAACAAAACCTTTCTTTCTGGCGCTGCCGGCTTATGGCGTGGCGTTGCTGCCGTCGGTGGGCGGCGCGCCTGTGGTGGAAAGCGAAGTGACGCTAGAGCGTGCAGGCCAGCGTCGGGAATTACTCGCCGACCCGCAGACGTTGCGCACCCTCGGTACAGAGCTGCGTGCCGATCCACCGAAACATCTGGCGGGCCTGATCTGGTTTCGCCTGCCATTGGCCAACGACCGCCGGGCCTGGAGCTTGATCACTTTGCGCGCCGTGGCGCGTGGTGATGCCCTCGATGGTCAGTTGGCGCTGAAACTCTCGGCCGACAATGGCCTCTATGACATCGGCATCAGCAACCAGGGCAATCTCGACCGTGCCTGGCCCGAACGCATGACACTGGCGGTCAGCGGTTGTGAGGGGGCCGATGCCTTGGCCGGTTACGCGTTGCAACAGCGCCCGGATCTGCTTACTTTCACCCGACTGCGCGACGGCCGAATACCGGCCGGCGGACAGCGTGCCATTGGTTGGGCTCGTTGCGCACACATTGATCAAGGAGGTTCGAATGTTCACCCGTAACTGGCCGCGTCATTTGCTTTGCCTGAGCCTCAGCCTGCCACTGGGTTCGGCGCTGGCCTGCGGCCCGGACTTCCCCATGCGTCTGCTGGATAACCGAGGCCAGTCGCTGGCGGAACTGCCGGAAGGCAACTTCCGCTTCGAGATCGGCCGCCTCGGCCACGCCATCAACGGGTTGAAGAACGTGACCGCTGGCGCCAACTACGCGGATGAACCTGACCCGGTAGCGCTGCGCGATCAGGCCGAGCAGGCCGGACTTTCCGCTGAGCAACAAGTGTTGGTGAAACACCTGCGCAGCCTGACGGATGCCCGCCAGGTTGAAACCCAAGGGGCGCAACTGCCGCCCGAACTCAAGTTGTACCTGGCGGGTGCCGTGGCATTTGGCGCGGGTGATCCTGCCTTGGCCGCCGGGTATTTCAAGAAAGTGCTGGCCTTGCCCGCCGAGCAAAGGGCCTCGCGCAGTACCTGGGCGGCTTACTCGCTGGGGCGTGCGTTGTTCGCCATTAGCGTCGAAGCCAATGCGGCCCCGGATCTGCTCGAACAATCGCGCAAGGCCTTTGAGCAAACCCGGCAACTGAGCATCGACGGCTTCAGCGATCCACTGGAACTGGGCGTCGCCAGCCTCGGCGAAGAAGCCCGGGTGGTGCGCACCGCAGGCGACTGGAACCGCGCCATCGAGCTGTACGCCACGCAAAATCTGCACGGTTCCGCGGTGGGCTACACCTCGTTGAAGCTGTTGATGGCGGACTTGATAACGCTGCCGGAGGATCAAGTGGCCGAGTTGCTCAAGGGGCAGCCCGTGCAGCAGTTGGTGACCGCGTCGCTGATCAGCCGGTTGGGTTGGTCGTTTGGCGACCAACCTGCCAACGAACAAAAAATGATCAAGCTGCTGCAAAACAGCACCCGCGGCAGTCTTGAAAACGCCGATCGTCTGGCGGCGATGAATTATCAACAGGGCGATTACGCCAGCGCCAAGGCTTTCCTCGAACATGCCGGCGATGGCGGGTTGGCTTGGTGGTTGCGGGCAAAACTGGCGGTGCGTGAGGGCGATAAAACCGCGGCCGCCGCAGCCTATGCCAAAGCGGCCCGGGCCTTCCCGCAGAATGAGTCCTGGGGCGAGCGACGGACCCCGGACTACGATTACGAAACGCTTCAGCCCAAATGCCGGGTCGAGGGTGAAAGTGCGATCCTGGCCTTGCAACGCGGGGATTACCTGCAAGCCTTCGATCAGCTGTATCGCAGCCAAAGCATTTACTGGTTCGATGCCGCCACCGTTGCCGAGCGAGTGTTGACCCTTGAAGAACTCAAGCACTACGTCGACACGCAGGTGCCGGCCCCGCCGCCGCTCAGCCAGCAGGACCGCGACAACTACGTGCCCTTGCCGGTGGCGGCGAGCTTGCGCAATCTGCTGGGCCGGCGTTTGTTGCGCGAGGGGGATTACGAGCAAGCACCGGCGTACTTCGACAATGAAAGCTTGTGGCACAAGGCCAAACAGTATGGCGAGCAACGTATGGCGGCTGATTCAGCCTGGTGGCCGACCCGTCGCGCCGCTGCGCTGTTCAATGCGGCCTGGACGGCCCGCTTGTGGGGCATGGACATCCTGGGCTACGAAATGGCGCCGGATTACGCCACGTTCGGCGGTAACTATAGGCTAGAAAACGCCGAACTGAAGGTCGGTCCATTGGTGGCCGAGGACGAAGTGAAGCGTCAGCAAGCCAGTGCTGCCCAGCCTGATCAGCGTTACCACTATCGCTTCGTGGCCACGGCGCTGGCGAGCAAGGCGGCGGATAACTTGCCTCACACCAGCCAGGCCTTTGCCGCAGTGCTGTGCGCGGCAGCAGGCTGGAACAGCAGTCCTGAAGAGGAACACGCTTTCTACCAACGCTATGTCAAAGAGGGGCCGTACGTGGATTGGGCGTTCCATTTCGGTCATCAGTGCCCGTATCCCGACTTCCAGAACGCCGACAAGCGCTACGTGACCCAGGTTACCGATGCCTTGCGTTCAACGCTGCGGCCGTACAAGAAGCCGCTGCAGTATGGTGGCGTGATTGTGGTCACGGCGGCGGCACTATTCCTGATCAATCGTCGGCGCAAGGTGCAGTAAGGCTCAAGCCTGTTGCACAAAGGTTAGCCTCACGGCGAAACCGATCAACAGGCTGCCGAACAACCATTGTTGCAGGCGCTGGGCTGAAGGGCTGCGTTGCAGCCAACGGCCGAGTGCCGCACCGACCAGGGCGTAAGCACTGTCGAACAGCAAACCGACACCGACCAGCACCACGCCCAATGCCGCAAATTGCCCGAGCACCGGCCCGGCCTCTGGGTTGATGAATTGCGGTAGCAGCACCGAGCAGAACAGCAGTGCCTTGGGGTTGAGCAGGTTGGTCAACAGTCCGCGTCGGATGGCTGCGCCCCAGCGCGGTTTTTCGCCGGTTGTGTCAGTGCCGGTCAAGCTCGGCAGCATCGTGGTTCGCAGGCACTGAATGCCGATCCACAGCAAGTACGCGGCGCCTGCCAGGCGCACCACATCGAAGGTCCAGGGCGCAGCCTTGAACAGTGCCGCCAGCCCCAGCGCCGCCAATGCCACATGACAACCCCGGGCGATGCCCAACCCCACGGCCGTGGCTAGCGCGGCGCCTTTGCCCTGACGGGCACCGGTCTGCAACAGCAGGATCATGTCAGGCCCCGGCAACAGGTAGACCACCGCCAGCGCCATGAAAAACAGCCAGAGTCCTTCCACGTTGCACCCCATTCGTTGTCGATTCGGTGGTGCCAGTCTAGGGCTGAAGGGCAGGGCAGGTGCTTGCGTTGTCGGCTTCTATCGGGCGCTGTATTGGCATAATCTGCCACTTTCTTTCGCTTGAACCATCGGGATCTGCCAAACCATGAAACTCGACGCCTATGACCGCAAGATTCTCGCCGCGCTGCAACGGGATGGACGCCTGAGCAATGTGCAACTGGCAGACGAGATCGGCCTGTCGGCGTCACCCTGCTTGCGCCGGGTACGGATGCTTGAAGACGCGGGGGTGATTCGCGGCTACCAGGCCAATCTGGATCGCGATGAGGTGGGGTTAGGGCTGACGGTGTTTGTCGGGGTCAAGGTCGAGCGTCATAACGACGAACAAGCCGAAAGCTTTCGCCTGGCGGTGACGGCATTACCCGAGGTGATTTCGGCGTTTCTGGTGTCAGGGGAGTCGGATTTTCTGTTGCAGGTGGTGGTGCCGGACTTGCGCGCCTATGACCGGTTTCTCACCGGGCGGTTGTTGAAGCTGCCGGGAGTGAGCGATATCCGCAGCAATTTTGCGATTCATACGGTGAAGGCGCCGGGGGCGTTGCCGTTGGAGCATTTGCCGCATTAGACCGAGTCGTCTGCATCGCGAGCAGGCTCGCTCCCACAAGGCTTGCGCTGTACCTGTGGGAGCGAGCCTGCTCGCGATAGCGATAGATCAGTCGCTGCAACTCTACAAGTCTTACATCTGCGTCGCCATCCCCTCCACATCCATCGCCGCCTGGCGCAAGGCCTCGGAGCGGGTCGGGTGTGGGTGGCAGGTCAGGGCGATGTCTTCGGCCGAGGCGCTGAACTCCATGGCCACGCAATACTCGCCAATCATTTCACTGACGCTCGGGCCGACCAGATGCACGCCGAGGACTTCGTCCGTGCGCTCATCGGCCAGCACTTTGGCGAAGCCTTCGGTTTCGTGGTTGATCTTCGCCCGGCTGTTGGCGGTGAAGGGAAACTTGCCGACCTTGTACGCTCGGCCTTCAGCCTTGAGCTGCTCTTCGGTCTTGCCGACACTGGCCAGCTCCGGTCTGGTGTAGACCACGCTGGGGATCAGGTCGTAGTTGACCTCGCCCGCCTTGCCGACGATCTGCTCGACGCAGGCCATGGCTTCGTCCTCGGCCTTGTGGGCGAGCATGGGACCCGAGGTCACGTCGCCAATCACCCAGACCCCGGCAGCTTCGGTTCGATGACCCTTGTTGGCGAGCATGCCGCGCTTGTCCGTCGCGAGGCCGACGTTCTCCAGACCCAGGCCCTGTGTATAAGGCCGGCGCCCGATGGCCACCAGCACGTAATCGGCTTCCAGCAACTCTGCAGCACCGCCTGCGGCAGGCTCGATGCTGAGTTGCACACCCGAGGCGGAGGTGGTGGCGCTGGTCACTTTCGAACTCAACTTGAAGCTCAAGCCTTGCTTGCTCAGGGAGCGTTGCAGGGTTTTGCCGGCTTCGATGTCCACGCCGGGGCAGATCCGGTCGAGAAACTCGACCACCGTTACCTGCGCCCCCAGGCGCCGCCATACTGAACCCAGCTCAAGACCGATCACGCCGGCGCCGATCACCACCAGATGCTTGGGCACTTCGGTCAGTGCCAGTGCGCCGGTGGAGTCGAGTATGCGTTTGTTATCGATGTCCACGCCGGGCAGGGGTGTGGGCTCGGAGCCGGTGGCGATGATGATGTCCTTGGCGTTCAACTCAGTCCTGCCGCCGGCGCTATCGGTCACCGTGACTTTGCCAGGCCCGTCGATGTGGCCCCAACCCTTGATCCAGTCGACCTTGTTCTTGCGGAAAAGAAACTCGATGCCCTTGGTCAGCCCGGTAACGCTTTCATCCTTTTGCCTCATCATCTGGGCGAGGTTGAGGCTGGGTTTGACGTCGATCCCCAGGTTGGCGAATTCGGCGCCCATGGCCGCGTCGTACAGTTCGGAGGCATGCAGCAATGCCTTGGACGGCATGCAACCAACGTTCAGGCAGGTGCCGCCGAGTGTGGCGCGTCCTTCCACGCAGGCTGCTTTCAGACCCAGTTGTCCGGCGCGGATCGCTGCGTTGTAACCGCCCGGGCCACCGCCGAGTATCACGACGTCATAAGTGCTCATGGATGTACTCCTGGATCGAAAGGGGAAGGATCGGTAAAAGTAGTTCCTGGATAAAATTACGGACGTAATATGTGCGTTCTGGCGCATTTCGGTCAAGGCTTCAGGTAAGCGACAGGTTGGGCCTCTTTAGATGGCGCGCTTGAATACGGAAATTTCACCATTTTCGTTATATCGTAACGAATTGTCCTGTCAGCGAAGACACTCTGGGGTGGTATGCAAGTCGATCTCGATGTTGATGAAGCGCCGTTAGCCGGGTTGCCGCGCTTTCAGCAGGCATTCATTCAAGGGCGGCGTTTACGCCAGTTCGCCATCGGTGCGGGCGTATTCGCGACGGTGGGTGTGCTGCTGGCGCTGTTTGCCGGGCTGTTTTCCTCGCAAACACTGTGGCCGGCGTTGCTGCTGAACCTGAGCGCGGCGTCCGTGGTGTTGATGGCCGGTTTGCAATCGGCCTGGTGGGTAACCCGGTGGCGTGCCCGCGCCATGAGTCCCGTAGTGCCGGTGGTTGTTGTCGACGAGCCTGTCGCGCCTTCGGGGTGGTATGAACGTTTGCTGGACCGGATCAGCCGGCAATCGCAGCACCTGGTCGGGCAAATCGGTGCGCCAACGTTGTGGCTTGGTAGCTGGGCATTGTTGGCGGTATTGGGCGTCGAACAAGCCTGGAACCTCACGTTGCCCCCGGTTGCGCTGGGCCTGTCGGCCACAGTCGGGGCGGCGTGCTGCTTGTTGTTTGCGTTCGGCCTGTTGGTGATGGAACGCCATCTGGCGCAGGAAAATACCGCGCAATGGCCTGAAGCCGCTACGTTGGCGCAATTGATCCGTGTGGCGATCATCAGTCTGGTGCTCGGTGCTTTTTGTCTGTTGTTTGCCGATGAAACCTCGTTATGGCCTGTACGTTTGGCAGTGTTGATCGGTCTGCTGCCGGGGCTGGTGGCGGCGGAGCTGTTGCTGCGTGCGCTGTTGTCATTGTTCAGACCGCGCCGCGAACGTCTTGAGCCGGAGTTGTTGGCACGCAGTTTTGTCGCCGACATGCTGCGCTGGCCACCACAGCCTTTGCTGGCGTTGCAGCACGAATTGCATAACCGCTTCGGCATCGACCTGCGGCAGATCTGGGCCTTCTCTTACATGCGTCGGGCGTTCCTGCCGGTGTTGGCGGTGGTTGCGCTGGTTGGCTGGTCGCTGACCGGCATTCACCAAATTGCCCTGCAAGGGCGTGGAATCTACGAGCGCTTCGGCAAGCCAGTGGAGGTGTTCGGCCCAGGTTTGCATATGGGCTTGCCATGGCCATTGGGCCGGGTGTTGAGCGTCGAGAATGGCGTGGTTCACGAATTGGCCACCAGTGTTGGCGAAACCTCGACCCCCACTCAGGCCGACCCCGCCGAAGGCCCGGCTCCGGCGATTGCCAATCGCTTGTGGGATGCCAGCCATGTGAACGACAAATCCCAGGTGATCGCCAGCAGTCGAGCTGACAAGCAGAGCTTTCAGATCGTCAACATGGACGTGCGCTTCGTCTATCGCATCGGCCTGAGTGATGAGGCGGCGTTGGCCGCCACCTATAACAGCGCCGATGTGCCGATGTTGATTCGCAGCACCGCCAGCCGAGTCCTGGTTCACGACTTCGCCTCGCGCACCCTCGACGGTTTGCTGGGTGAGGACAGGGTAGGGCTGGCCGAAGAGATCGGCCGCGCGGTGCAGGCGGACCTGCAAAAACTCGATAGCGGCGTGGAAATTCTCGCCACGGTGGTCGAGGCGATTCACCCTCCGGCCGGTGCAGCCAATGCCTATCACGGCGTGCAAGCGGCGCAGATTGGCGCGCAAGCCTTGATCGCCCGCGAACGCGGCGCGGCCGCCGAGGCCACCCACCAGGCGCAGTTGCAGGCCAGCATCGCCCGAGATCAGGCGACGGCCAGCGCCCGTGAGATCAATGCTGGCGCCGAGGCCGCGGACCTGAAATTCAACGCCGAGCAAAAAGCTTATGCCAGCGCTGGCCAGGCCTTCGTGCTGGAGCAGTATTTCAGCCAGTTGTCCCAGGGTTTGACCAACGCCAAATTGCTGATTCTCGATCATCGACTGGGCAGCAGCAGCAATGCGCCGACCATCGACCTCCGTACGTTCACGCTGCCGGTTGACCCTGCGCCGTCTCGTAAAACCGCTCAGCCAGGAGCTGCCAATTGAGCCAGTCCCATACTCACGATCACGATGACCACGCCGGCCACGATCACGGCCATGGCGGGCACCACCACCACGGCCATCACCATCATCACGGCGATCCGCAAGAGGCCGGTCCATTCCCGTGGCGCCGGATGGGTTGGGCGGCATTGCTGGTGGCGTTTGCAGTCGCCGCCGCGAGCCTGGTGCAGGTGCGTTCAGGGGAAGCCACAGTGATCACACGCTTCGGCAACCCTTCACGAGTCTTGCTGGAACCGGGACTTGGCTGGCGCTGGCCGGCACCGTTCGAGGCGGCGATCCCGGTGGATCTGCGGCTGCGCACCACGTCCAGCGGCTTGCAGGATGTCGGCACGCGGGACGGTTTGCGCATCATCGTTCAGGCCTACGTGGCGTGGCAGGTGCAGGGTGATCCGGACAACGTGCAACGTTTCATGCGCGCGGTGCAGAACCAGCCCGATGAAGCCGCGCGGCAGATTCGCACCTTTGTCGGCTCCGCACTGGAAACCACCGCCAGCAGTTTTGATCTGGCGAACCTGGTGAACACCGATGCCAGCCAAGTACGTATCGCCGATTTCGAAGCACAACTGCGCAAGCAAATCGATCAGCAGCTGCTTACCACTTATGGTGTGCGCGTGTTGCAGGTCGGTATCGAACGATTGACGCTGCCGTCGGTGACGCTCACCGCGACTGTCGACCGGATGCGTGCCGAGCGTGAAACCATCGCTACTGAGCGCACGGCGATCGGCAAGCGTGAAGCCGCGCAAATTCGTTCCGCCGCCGAACGTGATGCACGGATCGTGCAGGCCGATGCCACAGTGAAAGCGGCAGATATCGAAGCGCAATCGCGAGTCGAAGCGGCGCAGATCTACGGTCGCGCCTATGCGGGATCGCCGCAGCTCTACAACCTGCTGCGCTCGCTCGACACCTTGGGCACGGTGGTGACGCCGGGGACCAAGCTGATTCTGCGCACCGATGCCGCACCGTTCCGGGTGTTGGTTGATGGTCCGCCGAGCCTCGATAACAAGTCCGGATCGCAGCCATGAGTTTGGTTCCACGTGGAACAAATGAGTTGAGCAGCCCCTGGATTCAGGCCGGGCGATTGGCGTTTATTGCCCTGTACGCGGTGACGGTGTTGGCGGCATTGGCTTGGGCGTTTTCCAATGTGCGGCAGATCGATCCACAAAATCGCGCCGTGGTTTTGCATTTTGGCGCGCTTGATCGCATTCAGAATGCCGGGTTGTTATTGGCCTGGCCGCAACCCTTCGAGCAGGTGATTTTGTTGCCGGCGGCGGACCGGGTGATCGAGCGGCGAGTGGACAGTCTGTTGCGCAGTGGTGCCGCGATGCAGGCAGATCGCGTGGCCAGTTTTGCCACGCCCGTCAGCGATGCTCTCGCAGGCTCAGGCTACCTGTTAACCGGTGATGCCGGTGTGGTGCAACTCGATGTGCGGGTTTTCTACAAAGTCATCGAGCCCTATGCATTCGTACTTCAAGGCGAACACGTGTTGCCGGCGCTGGACCGCCTGGTAACCCGCAGCGCGGTCGCGCTCACGGCTGCACGGGATCTGGACACTATCCTGGTTGCTCGCCCGGAATTAATCGGCGCCGATAGCCAGGCGGCGCAAAGACGCGAGCGCTTGCGTGGTGATCTGGTGCAGGGCATCAATCAACGGTTGGCCGAACTCACTGCAACCGGGCAGGGCTTGGGGATCGAAGTGGCGCGGGTCGATGTGCAATCGAGTCTGCCAAGTCCTGCGGTGAACGCTTTCAACGCGGTACTGACGGCCAGCCAGCAAGCCGATAAGGCTGTCGCCAATGCGCGCACCGAAGCGGAGAAGCTGACGCAGACCGCCAACGAGCAAGCCGACCGTACGCTGCAAGTGGCCCATGCCCAGGCGAGTGAACGACTGGCCAAGGCGTCGGCTGATACGGCCACCGTGTTAAGCCTGGCCAAGGCGCAACTGCAAGGTACCGACCCGCAAATGCTGCTGCGGATTTACCGCGAGCGGATGCCGAAAATTCTCGGTCAGGCCGGATCGGTCACGACGGTTGATCCCAAAGACGATTCCCGCCTGATCATTCAGGGAGCTGCACAATGACCGCTCAAACCGCCGCCGTGCCGAGCCTGCTGTCTTCGGCCGAACAGCGCCGCGCCGCGCGCCAGTTGACCCTGGCCATGCTCGCATTGGGCCTGCTTGCGCTGGGCCTGATCTGGCGTTGGCTTGCGCCGGAGCAGACTGGCGTCAGTCAGCTGCTGCTGGGTTTTGCGTCACTGCTGGTTGCCGTGCCGGTCATGCGCTCGGCCTGGTACAGCTTGCGATATCCGAGCCTGCACGGCATCACCGATCAATTGATTGCCTTGGCCATGCTGGGTGCCTGGGCCACCGGAGATCTGCTGACGGCGGCGTTGTTGCCGATCATCATGATCTTCGGCCACGTGCTGGAAGAGCGCAGCGTGATCGGCTCCCAGGAGGCGATTCACGCCCTCGGCAAACTGACCCGCAGCCATGCACGCAAAGTGCAGGTGGACGGCTCCATCATCGAAGTCGACAACGGCACGCTCAAGGCGGGCGATCTGGTCGAGGTGCGGGCTGGGGACCGGGTGCCGGCGGATGGCCGGGTATTGTCCGGTCAGGCCAGTCTCGATACGGCCTCCATTACCGGCGAATCGGTGCCGATGGAGGCGGGCGTCGGCATGTCGGTGTTCGGTGGCGCAATTAACCTCGACGGTTTGCTGCGAATCGAAGTGACCCGTACCGGCCATGAGTCGACCCTCGGAAAAGTCATCGCCCTGATGCAAAACGCCGAGCGCTCGAAGCCGCCGATCACTCGTCTGCTGGAGCGTTACGCCGGCAGCTATATGGTGCTGGTGTTGCTGCTGGCGGCGGTGACCTGGTTCATCACCAACAACGCTCAAGCGATGCTCGCGGTGTTGGTGGCGGCCTGTCCTTGTGCGCTGGTGTTGTCGGCACCGGCGACGGCGATTGCCGGAGTGGCGGTCGCGGCACGCCACGGGATTCTGATCCGCAGTTCCGCGTTCCTTGAAGAGTTGGCGGACCTGACCTCGCTGGTAGTCGACAAAACCGGGACGCTGACCTTCGGCACGTTGCGCCTGCAATCCATCGACAGTCCGCTGGAGGATCGCAGCCATGTCCTGAAGCTCGCCGCCAGCCTCGGCTCGGCCAGCAGCCACCCGGTCAGCCGTGCGCTCGCGGGGTTGGTGACCCAGGAGCATTTCCTGCTGCTTTCCGACATTCGTGAACGCCAGGGCCTCGGTGTGGTGGCGATGACCGGGCAGGGCGAAGCGGCACTCGGCCGGCCGGAGTTGTTCGCACAACTGGGTATCAGTACGACGGCGGTTCCCGATCACGATGGTCCGATTGCCGGGCTGGCGCTCAACGGGGAGTTCCTTGCCTGGCTGTTGCTGGCCGACAGTGTCAAACCCGAGGCGCAGTTTGCCTTGGGTGAGTTGCGTGATCTGGGATTGGGCCGTCAGTTGTTGCTCACCGGTGACCGGCACAGCGTCGCGCAGACGTTGGCCCGGGATGTCGGGATCAGTGACGTCGAAGCGCAAGCCTTGCCCGAAGACAAACTCAACCGCGTGCTCAAGGAAATCGACAGCGGCTTTCGGCCGATGGTGGTCGGCGACGGTATCAACGACTCCCTGGCCCTCAAGGCGGGTGTGGTGGGTGTGGCCATGGGCGCGGGCGGTGCAGACATCGCCCTGGCATCGGCGGACATCGTGCTGATCGGCAGTGACCTGCGCCGCCTCGGCACCTGCGTGCGCCTGAGTCGTCAGTGCCGCCAGACGTTGCAGGTCAATGTGATCATCGGACTGGGCTGGACCCTGGCGATCGTAGCCTTCGCCGCGTTCGGCTGGCTTGGCGCTGCCGGGGCGATGATTGCGGCGTTGCTGCATAACCTCAGCACCTTGCTGGTGTTGGGCAATGCCGGTCGTTTACTGCGATTCCAGGAGCCGTTGCTCAAGCTCAAGGACGAAACCTGAAGGCGAACGCTCTAAACCGGGTAATCACGGGGATTCAACTTTTTAGAACTGTGCGCCCGGTTCGTAGTCATTGAAGATGAGGGCACATCATTTTTGTGCGTTCGCGGCGGCAGGTGCAGGCGTCGCGATTCATTGAAAACGGCTATTAATTCGATAGCCAGCTATTTTTCAAAGATGGTCTACCCTCTGTTTAGACGTCTGAAACAAGGGGGATTCTCCATGCTCGCGCATCTTCCACCGGCCTTACAGAATCTGCAGTTACCGCTTCGCCTGAGACTCTGGGATGGCCATGAATTCAATCTGGGGCCGACGCCTAGTGTCACGATTGTGGTCAAGGACCCACAAATGGTCACCCAGTTCACCCATCCAAGCCTGGATGCTCTTGGTGCTGCATATGTCGAAGGCAAACTGGAACTGGAAGGCTCCATCAGCGATGTGATCCGCGTTTGCGATGAATGGAGCCAGGCATTGCTGGACGAAGGCGACGACAATCAGCCTGTTCGTAGCGCCCACGACAAAGAGACAGACGCCAAGGCGATTTCCTACCACTACGACCTTTCCAACGCGTTCTATCAGCTATGGCTCGACAGCGACATGGCGTACTCCTGCGCTTACTTCGAGACCGGCAGTGAAAGCCTCGAGCAGGCCCAGCAAGCCAAGTTCCGTCATTTGTGCCGCAAGCTGCGCCTGCAGCCCGGTGAATATCTGCTGGATGTGGGCTGCGGTTGGGGTGGATTGGCGCGTTATGCGGCGCGGGAGTTCGGCGCGAAAGTGTTCGGTATTACCCTTAGCAAGGAGCAGTTGGCCCTGGCCCGGGAACGCGTAAAAGCGGAAGGCCTGGAGGATCTGGTCGAACTGCAACTGCTCGACTATCGCGATCTGCCGCAAGATGGCCGTTTCGACAAAGTGGTCAGCGTCGGCATGTTCGAACACGTCGGCCACGCCAATCTTGCCGAGTACTGCAAAACCCTGTTCGACGCGGTGAAAGAGGGCGGCCTGGTGATGAACCACGGAATCACCGCCAAATACACCGACGGCCGTCCGGTGGGACGCGGTGCCGGTGAATTCATTGAGAAATATGTGTTCCCCAACGGCGAGCTGCCGCACCTGTCGATGATTTCTGCCGAGATCAGTGAGGCGGGGCTGGAAATCGTCGATGTCGAGAGTTTGCGCCTGCACTACGCTCGCACGCTCGATCACTGGAGTGAACGCCTGGAGGACAACCTCGAAGCGGCCTCCAGACTCGTACCGGAACAAGTCCTGCGCATCTGGCGGCTATACCTGGCGGGTTGCGCCTACGCGTTCGCTCGCGGCTGGATCAACCTGCACCAGATTCTCGCTGTGAAGGCCCACGCCGATGGCAGTCATGAACTGCCATGGACCCGTGACGATATCTACCTCTAGAGAATCGGCGAAATAAGCCGGGCGACCCGCATGCCGAGCTGTTGGACGCGGCGGGTCTCCCGGCCTTCTTCTTTGGCGATTTCGTGGGCGTTGGCAAAGTCATCGTTGAGCATCTGTTCCACCTCGGCGGCGAACGCTCGGTCGACGGTCAGCAACATCACTTCGAAATTCAGCCGGAACGAACGGTTGTCCATGTTGGCACTGCCGATGGCGCTTATTTCGCTGTCGATCAATACCACTTTCTGATGCAGGAACCCGGGTTGGTAACGGAACACCCGCACACCCGCGCGCACCGCTTCGAAGGCGTAGAGGCTGGAGGCGGCGTAGACGATTCGGTGGTCGGGCCTGGACGGCAACAGCAGACGCACGTCCACGCCGCGCAGTACCGCCAGGCGCAAAGCAGCGAATACGGCTTCGTCGGGGATGAAGTACGGGCTGGTAATCCAGACCCGCTCGGTCGCCGCGTGGATGGCCTCGACAAAGAACAATGAACAGGTTTCATAGTCGTCTGCCGGCCCGCTCGCGAGCAGCTGGCACAGCACACCGTCTTCCGGATAGACCTCCGGCAGGATCAGCGGCGGCAGTGCACGAGCCACCCAGAACCAGTCTTCGGCGAAAGACTCCTGCATGCACGCCACCACCGGCCCGCGCACTTGCACGTGGGTATCGCGCCAAGGGGCCAGGGGTGGTTTCTCGCCCATGTATTCGTCACCGACGTTGTGCCCGCCGACGAAACCGAGAATGCCGTCCACCACCACGATCTTGCGGTGGTTGCGGAAGTTCACCTGAAAGCGATTGAGCCAGCCACTGCGGGTGGCGAAGGCTTTGACCTCGACCCCGCCATCACGCAAGGCCTGCACATAACCATGGGGCAGGGAATGGCTGCCGATTCGGTCATATAACAGGTAAATCGCCACGCCTTCGGCGGCTTTCTTCAACAGCAGGTTTTGCAGGCGCTGGCCGAGGCGGTCGTCGTGAACGATGAAAAACTGGATCAGCACGGCTTCTTTCGCCTGGCTGATGGCCTCGAAAATGGCCTCGAACGTGTTCTGACCGTTGATCAAGAGACGCATTTGGTTGTTAGCCAGGCAGGGCATGTGTCCGAGCTTGGGCATCGCTCTGAGTGAGGCGTATGCAGAAGAAGCGCGGGCGGTGAGCGCCTCTTCTATCCAGGGTCGCCAGTTGAGTTCGGAAACGGCCTTGCGCATTTCTTCGTTGGCCTGCCGCCGGGCCTTGATGTAGCCATCGAAGGTGCTGCGGCCGAACATCAGGTACGGGATCAGCGTGAAGTAAGGGATGAAAAACAGCGACAGCGCCCAGGCGATCGAGCCTTGGGCGGTACGCACGGTCAAGACGGCGTGTATGGCCGCGATCATGCCCAGCGAGTGCAACAGGGCGATGGTATAACCGAAAATATGCGGTCCGAAGTAATCCATGGGGGCTGCCTTGCTCCTGAAGATTCAGTGCTTAACAGACCATGTTCCGTGCAGAATGTCGCTAATTAATTGGCCCATGAACCGAAGCGTGCGGCTGACGTCTAACGGCCACTACTGATCAGGAGTTACTCGATGAACGTTCGTCTGCTGGGTTTGGCCATGGCACTGGGTTTGGCACTTCCTGTGGCGGCTCACGCGCAAATGCTGCAACCAGGATTGTGGGAGCTGACTACGAGCAACATGAAGGTCGATGAACAGAACATGCCGGACCTGCAATTGATCCTCGGTCAGCTCCAGAGCCAGATGACCCCTGAGCAGCGTGCAATGCTGGAAAAACAGGGCATCACCATGGGCGGTAAAGGGATCCGGGCGTGCCTGACCCCGGAACAGGTCAAGACCGACAACATTCCGTTAACCGATCCGCAGTCGGGCTGCAAGCAGGAAATCACCGACCGCTCCGGCAATCAGTGGAAGTTCCGTTTCAGTTGCCCGAAAGCCCAGGGTGCGGGCGTGGCGACATTCCTCAGTGATCGCGAGTTCACCACCAAGGTCAACGGAACGTTCAACGCCACTGGCATTCAGCAGAAGGGCAGCCTCGAATCCCGCGCCGTCTGGCTGGGGCAGGATTGCGGCACGGTCAAGCCAAGAGCTTAAAAGCTTCGTCGGAACGCCGCCCGGAGCAGGCTCGCTCCCACAGGGTACGCACAATCAATGTGGGAGCGAGCCTGCTCGCGAAGGCGTCCGCACGGCCTTCCTAAATCTCGGGCCGACTCAACCATTCACACGCCGCCTCGACAGGCATCCGGCCAAAATCTTCCCCCGTGCGGCTGCGCACACTGACAAATCCCCCAGCTTGTTCTTTCTCGCCCACCACCACCAGATACGGCACGGTCTGGCTGTGCTGGCGAATCTTGTAGTGAACTTTTTCGTTACGCAGGTCGGCCCTGGCGCGTACGCCCCGTTGGCGCAAGGATTCGGTCACCGCTTGTGCATAAGTCGCCTGGCGATCATCCATGCTCACAACGACCACGTGGGGTGGAACGCGCCACTGTTGCAGTTCCTGACGGCTGGACCAGCAGGTGCCGTAGATCCGTTGTTGTAACGTGCCGTTGATGTGGTCGAGGGTAAACGCCTGCAAGACTTTGGTGGTGGGGACATGCGGTCCATGGCTCTGGTACTCGGTGTCCCCCAGCCGGTACAGCGACACGGCTTCGCGAACCGGCCGACGACGGATCGAGTGATTGGTCGCTGCCAGTGATTGCATGCGCGCTTCGATGAGGGGCAGGTCTGCCGCGGTCAGCGGTGGCTCGACGGCAAACTCGTAAAAGAACCCGTCGCCCAATTCCTTGCCCGCACGCATTTGCGCATGTGGGTGGAGTTGCTTGACTGCCATCGCCAGCATCAAGGCACAGGAGCGGCGCAAGATCTCCAGGCCGTCCGGCTCCCGGGGGGTGACAATGCTGACCCGGGCATCCGCCTCGATCATGTATTCACAGTCCACCAGCACACCATTGACTCGGCCCGCTACAGCCGCGATGGCCAGTTCGGGACCGATGCTGGCGGCTACCTCATGCACAGACAGCGGCTGGTCGTATTCACGCAATGAACCGTCGGACAGGGTGATCTGGATCATGGTCGGCGTACTCACGTGCTTCTAATGAGTCTTATCGCATAAACCGTGGGGGCAAACATTAAGACGTTTGTCGTGCCAGGAAATTTGTCCTGACACGATGGCTGTTTTTGGCCTCCCGCGTCAGAACTCGTTTTGCAGGGCTTTGTAGCCGCGCACCAGGTCGACGTTGGTGCGCGCCACGTCTTCGGAAAACTCCGAGGCACTGACGCTCACCGGCGGATATTGCGAGAGGTCGGTGTTGGGGCCGATCCGCGTGGTGGAGGGCACGTAGAAGGCTTCAGGCAGGTCACGACCATCGACCACCGAGTTGTGCCGCACCACGCAACCGTCACCGACCACGCAGTTGAACAGCACGCTGTTGAATCCAATGAACACTCGATTGCCCACGGTGCAGGGACCATGCACGATCGAGCGGTGGGCGATGGAACTGAACTCGCCGATGGTGACCGCCGCACCGGATTTGGAGTGGATCACCACGCCGTCCTGGATGTTCGAGTTGGCGCCGATGGTGATCGGCTGCATGTCGCCTGAGTCATCGACTTCGTCAGCACGGATCACGGCATAGGGCCCGACGAACACGTTCTCGCCGATCACCACTTTGCCGCAGATGATCGCCGTCTTGTCGACGTAGGCCGACTCGGCAATCAGCGGTAAATCTCCGGAAGGGTTCTTGCGGATCATGGCTTGCTCAGAGCGTTGTACAGGGTGTTGAGGTTGTACTCGAACAACCCGGTGAAGGTGCTGGCCGGACCGCTCGCCGCGAGGGCATCGGAGTACAGCGTGCCGCCGATGTGCGCGCCGCTTTCATCCGCGATCTGCTTGAGCAGGCGCGCGTCCTTGATGTTCTCCATAAACACCGCCTTGACCTTGGCCTGACGAATCTGGGTGATCAGTGCGGCCACTTCGGCGGCTGAAGGTTCGCGCTCGGTGGAGAGACCTTGAGGCGCCATGAACTCGATGCCGTAGGCCTGGCCGAGATAACCGAAGGCGTCATGGGACGTCACGACCTTGCGGTTGCCCGGTGGCAGTGAGCCGAGCTTGGCCTTGGCTTCGGCGAGCAGGGCGTAGACCTGTTTCAGGTACATCTGGCTGTTGCGCACATAGTCAGCTGTGTTTGCCGGGTCAGCGGCGATCAACGCCTTGGTAATGTTGGCGATGTACAACTCGGTGTTCGCCAGGTTGTGCCAGGCATGCGGGTCGAGAACGGTTTCACCGTCTTCATCCAGGCTACGCGGTATGACTCCGTGGCTTGCGCTGATGACCGGAGCTTTGGTCTCGGTGCTCGTCACCAGGCGATCCAGCCAAGGCTCGAAACCCAGACCGTTCTTGATGATGAGTCTGGCCTTGAGCAGCGCTTTGGCGTCGTCCGGTGTCGGCTCGTAGGTATGGGCATCCGCGTCCGGGCCGACCATATTGGTGATCTGGATATGATCCTTGCCGACCTGGCGGGTCATGTCGGCAAGGATGCTGAAGCTGGTGACCACCTGGAGTTTTTCGGCGGCAGACAGCGACATCGACACCATCAAGCTGAACAGCACGAGTAAAGCGCGCATCGGGTAACACCTCATTGGGATGTGAGCAAAGGCGGGCGGCGTAGCAAGCCGTGCACCGGCCCGAACACCACGGACAACAGATACCCACCGCCGGCGACCAGCACGATTGCCGGGCCACTGGGCAGCGAGTAATAGAAGGAGATCAATAAGCCGAGCCATACCGAGAGGCTGCCGAGCAAGGCAGCGACGACGATCAGCACCGGCAGGCGACGGCTCCAGAAACGTGCCGCGGCGGCAGGCAACATCATCAGGCCGACGACCATCAATGCGCCGATCGCCTGGAATCCGATGACCAGATTCAACACCACCAGCGTCAGGAACACGCCGTGGGCCAGTGGACCGAGTCGGCTGACGGTCTGCAGAAAAAGCGGGTCGAGGGTGTCGAGCAGCAGTGGTTTGTAGATCAGTGTCATGGCAATCAGGCTCAGGCCCGAGACCCAAAGCATGCCGGTCAAGGTCGGGCCGTCGACAGCCAAAGCCGAGCCAAACAGCAGGTGCAACAGGTCCAGGCGTTTGCCGGCGATGCCGAGAATCAGCACGCCACCGGCCAGGGAAATCGGGTAGATCGCCGCGAGGCTGGCGTCTTCTCGCAGGCCGGTGCGTCGGGTAATCCAGGCCGCGAGGCCGGCCATGCTCAGGCCGGCACCGAGGCCGCCGATGGTCAACGCCGGGAGGCTCAACCCGGCAAACCAGAAACCCAGTGCCGCCCCGGGAAGGATTCCGTGGGCGACGGCATCGCCGATCAGACTCATGCGCCGCAGGATCAGAAACACCCCAAGTGGTGCCGTGCTGCACGCCAACACCAGCCCGCCGAGCAGCGCTCGACGCATGAAGACGAACTCCTGGAATGGTTGCCAAAGATGCGCGGCAGCGATCATCAGGCCACCTGTGCCTGTGGTTGTTGGCGGATCAGTTCGGTGCTCGGGCCGAATGCACAACCGCTGCTTTTGATCAGCAACGTGTATGGGATGTGCTCGCGGACAGCGGCCAGGTCATGGCATACGATCACCAGTGTCCGGCCTTCGAGGTGCCATTGGTGTATGTGCTTCCAGAGCAATGCCTGGCCGAGTTCATCGAGGGCTGCGTGGGGTTCATCGAGCAACAGCACGGGGGCGTCGGTCAGGCTCAATCGGGCGAGCAGGGCGCGTTGCAATTCGCCGCCGGAAAGTGCCATCAAAGATCGATCTTCCAGGCCGTTCAGGCACCAGTTTTCGAGGACGTTTTTCAGTCGTTGGCTACGGATTTCCGGTGACTGTTTATTGCCCCAGAAACCGGCGGCAACCAATGCCTGAAGGCTGATCGGAAATTGTCTGTCCAGGTGTTGTTGCTGGGGCAGGAACGACACACCGCCCTTGATTGGAACACTCAGTCGCACCTTTCCCACCAACGGTTTTTGCAAGCCGGCGATGACCTTCAACAGACTGCTTTTCCCGGAACCGTTCGCACCGATGATGGCGGTCAGGCTGCCCTTCGACAGTTCGAAGTCCAGCGCGGGTGTGAGTGGCTGTCCCGGTGCGCCCCAGCGCAAAGCGTGGCAAGCAATCATGCGACCTCCCAGTTGAAACGGCTTTCGGCAACGGCGTCGTGGGCGTGCAGGCTTTCGGCGTGAGTGACACGAATGTGGAAGGCGTTGATGCCTGTGGAGCTTTTCAGGGCCAGATTCAAACGGCGTGCGGCGTCCTCGCAGAACATCAGGTTCTGACCATTGGCCAGGGCGAAGGCCTGTTCGTCGGCGCGTTTTACCGCTGTTTGAACGGCGGTGCCGAGTGCGGCTTCGGCGTCATTGATGACGGCGATCAGAGGAAACTCGTCCAGAAAATCAGCCAGTCGTACGCACAACTTTGCGCTGCTGCGTTGGCTGTGAGGTGTAGCGACGATGCCGTCGGTGGAGCCGAGCCACGCTAAAACGTCGGCGTGTTGCAGTGACTTGTTGGCGAAGTCATCGACGAACTGCTGCTGAATCAACTGTCGAGAAAGGGCTGCGGAACAGGGGCAGGTTGAGGAATAAGGCACGTCGATTTTTAGTTCCACGTGGAACATCGCGTTTTTCAACCGCGCTTCGATGTTCACCGGATAGCTTTTCCAGCCAGACAATGGACTGATCAGCGCCGGCCTTTTCAGCAACAAATCGGCATGAATGGTTAGGTGTGCGCTGCAGGACAACCCTTCATGGCTCTCAAGAAAGCGCTGCAGAACCCGCCTCAATAAAGCCGAAGAAAGGTTTTCCTGCTCCAGCAATTCAAGCGCCAGATAGAGCCGTGACATATGAATGCCGCGCGCGCTGCCATCGTCGAGGCTCACGCCGGCATCGACCTTTGCATTCAATCGTTGGCCATCAAACAAAACAGGTAGAGCAATGCCGCACATGCCCACCCACTCCAGTGGCAGGGCTTGGCGTGAGGCCTGCGCGGCGATATCCGGCAGAGTCAGCGCATTCATGAGCAGGTCCATCGTGGGAGTTGATTTCGTATGTTATAGTATAACAATACAATCGACGATGCCTTTTTCATGAACAGGCCTTCATCATGCACAGACGCCACTTGCTCAACCTGATTCTGGCCAGTGCGGCCTTCGCTTTACCCTTCGGCGCGACGGCTACGCAAATTCGTAACGCACGGCTTTGGCGCTCGGATGGGAAGCTCAGGCTGGTGTTCGATCTGAGTGGACCCGTGCAGTACAAGACCTTCTCACTGAGTGCCCCAGAGCGGCTGATCATCGACCTCAGTGGCGCCGGCCTCAGCGGCGACTTCAGTCAGTTAGCCCTGGGCGATGGCGTGATCCGTTCGATTCGCTCCGGGCATTTCGGCAAAGGTGATACGCGGATCGTCCTCGACCTCAGCGAGCCGGCACAGCTCAACAGCTTCCTGCTGCCGCCCCAGGATGGGCAGGGGCACCGGCTGGTGCTCGATCTGAAAACCAGCGCACCGTTGCCATCGTCGTCTCCAGCGGAGCCAGCAATGGCCATAGCCAAGGCCCATCCCATGCGCGACGTCATCGTGGTGGTCGATCCCGGTCATGGCGGCAAGGATCCAGGGGCGATCGGGGCCAAGGGCGAGCGTGAGAAAGACGTGGTGCTGTCCATCGCTCAGTTGCTGGCCAGGCGTCTGAAACGCGAAAAAGGATTCGACGTGAAACTGGTGCGCAATGACGATTTCTTCGTGCCGTTGCGCAAGCGCGTGGACATCGCCCGCAAGCACAATGCCGATATGTTCATCTCGGTGCATGCCGATGCGGCTCCGCGTCTTACGGCATCGGGCGCGTCGGTGTACTGCCTGTCTGAAGGGGGGGTGACCTCCGCCACTGCGCGCTTCATGGCGCAGCGAGAGAATGGCGCGGACCTGCTGGGAGCGACGAGCCTTTTGAACCTCAAGGACAAGGATCCGATGCTCGCCGGAGTCATCCTCGACATGTCGATGAATGCCACCCTCGCCGCCAGTCTGGAACTGGGCAATACCGTGCTTGGTAGCCTGGCGGGTATCACCACCTTGCATCAGAAGCGTGTGGAGCAGGCGGGGTTCGCGGTGTTGAAGTCACCGGATGTGCCGTCAATCCTGGTGGAAACCGGCTTCATATCCAATGCCCGCGACAGCCAGCGGCTGGTGACCGCACGCCATCAGCAGGCGGTGGCTGACGGTCTGTTCGAAGGGTTGCAGCGCTACTTTCAGAACAATCCGCCAATCAACAGCTACCTTGCCTGGCAGCAAGAGCAGAAAAACAAGCCGGCCTAACAACCAGCGATCCGGCTGCAGGTGAACTTGGCGCTGCTGCCGCCGGAGCTGGAAAACCGGTTGATCGTGGTCCAGCCGACGCGCCGGTTGTAACCGACCCAGGCCTCGCCATCGGAAGCGATACCGGTGAAAAACGTCAGCTGACCGTAGCGGCTGTTGGTCTGCACCCAATAGCGTTTTCCGGCCGTTTCGAAACCCCGCAGGTAGATGGTGCTGCCGACGGTGTTGACGCTGTAGGCGTTGCCGCCCGCATCCACACAGGCCAGCAGGTTGGCGCTGCGGGTGCACTTGGCCAGGCTCGGGACTTGGGCCATCGCGTCGGCAGCCACCAGCAGGGAAAGCATGAAGAGTGCAGGTTTCAGGACGTTGTGCATGGTGCTACTCAGGAAAGGAACGCGTTCAGCATCGTATCCTTTGCCCTGTCGGACAAGAGGGGGATGGTTTATTGGTATTGTAACAGTATAACATTGTGTAAGCCCGACGCAGCGACCGGGCATCCCTGTGAGGAATATGCAGATGTCCAATCGACTCCCCGTGACCGTTCTCTCCGGCTTTCTTGGTGCCGGAAAAAGTACACTTCTTAATTACATACTACGTAATCGCGATAGATTACGAGTGGCAGTCATCGTTAACGATATGAGCGAAATCAACGTCGATGGCACCGAAGTTCAGCGTGATGTCAGCCTTAATCGGGCTGAAGAACGGCTGGTTGAGATGAGTAACGGGTGTATTTGCTGTACGTTACGTGAAGATTTGCTGGAAGAGGTGAGCCAACTCGCCAGGGAGGGGCGCTTCGACTATCTGTTGATCGAATCCACCGGTATTTCCGAACCGCTGCCTGTGGCGGAAACCTTCACCTTCCGCGATGAAAACGGCCAGAGCCTCAACGACATCGCACGTCTCGACACCATGGTCACGGTGGTCGATGGCATGAACTTCCTGCTCGACTACCAGGCTGCCGAAAGCCTGGCTTCCCGAGGAGAAACATTAGGGGAGGAAGACGAACGTTCGATTACCGATCTGTTGATTGAGCAGGTCGAGTTCGCCGATGTGATTTTGCTCAGCAAGATCGACTTGATCAGCAGCCACGAGCGCGAGGAACTGATCGCCATACTTGAGCGGCTCAACGCCCGGGCGGAAATCATTCCGATGGCGATGGGTGAAATCCCCTTGAACAAGATTCTCGACACCGGTCGCTTTGACTTCGAAAAGGCGGCCCAGGCCCCGGGATGGTTGCAGGAACTGCGCGGCGAACACGTGCCGGAAACCGAGGAATACGGGATCGCTTCCAGTGTTTACCGGGCTCGTCGGCCGTTCCATCCGCAGCGTTTCTTCAACTTCATCGACGGTCCTTGGGACAACGGCAAGCTGCTGCGCTCCAAGGGCTTTTTCTGGCTGGCGAGCAAGCACATGGACGCCGGCAGCTGGTCCCAGGCCGGTGGTTTGATGCGCTATGGTTTTGCCGGGCGCTGGTGGCGTTTCGTACCGAAAAACCAATGGCCGCAGGACGCAGAAAGTACCGCCGGGATCATGAAAAACTGGACCGCCGACAGCGGGGACTGTCGCCAGGAGCTGGTATTCATCGGCCAGAACATCGACTTCACGCAGCTCACGGCCGAGCTGGACGCCTGCCTGCTGACCGAAGAGGAAATGGCGCTGGGCGTAGAGGGCTGGAGTTTGCTGTCTGATCCATTCGGCTCTTGGTACGAAGAGGTTGCCTGATCCTCTAGTGGCGCTTCAGGGCTTGAGCCAGGTGCCCTGGCTCTGGGCCTCGCAGTACGGCTGCAAATATGCCGCGTCGGTGGCAACGCCGTAATAGTGAATATCCTGGCGGTAGGGCATATTGGCGACTTGGGCGTTGCTGCAGATACCAAATGCGCCGCCGGGGCATTGATCGACATACTGCACCTCGACTTTCTGACCCGCCAGGCTCGGCTGGCAGAATCCGTCGGCAAAGAGCTTTGGCGGGATGTTGCGGTTCTGCTGGCAAACCTTGACATCAAGCCGCTCGCCCTGGCTGTGAACCACACAAGCCTGGGCCAGCGCCTCGCTTGAAACGAGTGCCAGGAGCAACGACAAGCCAATCAACCGCATCCATCACCTCCTCAGAAATCATCGACCATGCTGCAGAATATCCCCACTCATGTCATTGCCGGCCCGTTGGGCGCCGGCAAGACCGGCCTGATCAAACACCTGCTGGCTCAGCGCCCGGCTGGCGAGCGGTGGGCGGTGTTGATCAATGAGTTTGGCCAGATCGGTCTCGACGCTGCGCTACTGACCCGGGACGCCGATGGTATCGCACTGGGCGAAGTGGCCGGGGGCTGCTTGTGTTGCGTCAACGGGGCGCCGTTTCAGATTGGTCTTGGGCGTTTGTTGCGCAAGGCGCAACCGGACCGCCTGTTTATCGAGCCCTCAGGGCTGGGACATCCGGCGCAGTTGCTCAGGCAACTGAGCGAAGCACCGTGGCAAGGCGTACTGGCTGTTCAGCCTTGTGTACTGGTACTGGACGCCCAGTCGCTTGCCGCAGGCAAACCGTTGCCGCAGGCGCAGCGGCAAGCGCTGAACCATGCGGGATTGTTGCTGCTGAACAAATCTGAAGGTCTTGAAGAAGTAAGTCGCCAGCGAATCGCCGGGCAATTGCCGCCGACCCCTCTGTACTGGACGCAACAGGCGGTTCTACCCTTGAGCGAGTTACCGGGGCTGAATGCCAAGGCACTGGCAGGTGTGGATAACTTCGTCGTGCCCAAGGGATTGGCGCTGCTGCCGGCCGTCTGGGGCGATCCCGCATTGCCCATTTGCTTGAGTCAGGAACAGGACGGTGGCTGGAGCATCGGATGGCGCTGGCATTCGAGCCAGGTGTTTGATGCCGCGCAGGTTGGCCGCTGGCTTGAAAGCCTTGGCTGGAAGCGGGCGAAGCTGGTTATCCACAGTGTTCAAGGGTGGGTTTCGGCGAACGCGGTGGATAACTCGGTGCTGGACTGGCGGCCCAGTGAATGGCGGCAGGATTCGCGTATCGAGCTGATTTTCAGTGAGCCGCTGAATGCAGAGCTATTGCAGAAAGAACTGGCTGCGTGCCGATCCGAATCGAGTTAACGAATCAAGGTCGCCACTTGGTATGCTCCTGACGCCACTGGCTCAGCTCGATCACTTGCGCACGAGGTTTCGCCACGTCGATCACCGGTTCGGTTTCGTCGAACGGAACCGGGTAGGGTGCCAGCTCAATCTGTGCGCTGTGAGCGCCGAACTGGGTGATGGTGCCGTTGTGGCGGGTTTCGCCGGTCACGGTGAATTCGAAGTTATACACACGGGCCAGACGTCGCCGACCACTGGCATCCCTGATGAACGCGATTCTTTTCAAGGCTACGTTGCCGTCGAGCAATTCGATCCCGAGTTTGCCGCAATGCTGCTTGACCCGCTCCAGCGCGCGCTCGCGCAAGCCGTGGTTGTGCCATAGCCATGCGCCGGCAGTGGCGAACAGCATCAGCACGAATATATTTCCAAGGGTCAGCATCACAGGGTGCTCCAACAAGATAGTGTCAGCTTAACTGTGTCGCTGGTCTGTCGTACAGGCTGCGTTTAGTCGCATACTGCGCGGCTAGAATTTCAATCGTTTTACGGAAATCCACCGCATGAAACGTACTCCGCATTTGCTCGCTATCCAGTCCCACGTGGTATTCGGTCACGCCGGCAACAGTGCCGCGGTTTTCCCGATGCAACGGGTCGGGGTGAATGTCTGGCCGCTCAACACCGTGCAGTTCTCCAATCACACCCAGTACGGTCAGTGGGCCGGTGAAGTGCTGGCGCCGCACCAGATCCCCGACCTGGTCGAAGGTATCGCGGCGATTGGCGAGTTGGGCAACTGCGATGCGGTGCTCTCCGGTTACCTCGGCAGTGCGGCCCAGGGCCGGGCGATTTTGACGGGGGTGGCGCGGATCAAGTCGATGAATCCCAAAGCGCTGTACCTGTGTGACCCGGTCATGGGGCATCCGGAGAAGGGCTGCAGTGTTCCGGCGGAAGTCAGTGATTTCCTGTTGGAAGAGGCCGCCGCCGTGGCGGACTTCATGTGCCCGAACCAGCTGGAGCTGGACAGCTTCTCTGGGCGCAAGCCGCAATCGCTGTTCGATTGCCTGGCCATGGCGCGTGCATTGCTGGTGCGCGGCCCGAAAGCAGTGCTGGTCAAGCATCTGGACTACCCGGGCAAATCGGCAGAGGCCTTCGAGATGCTGCTGGTGACGGCCGAAGGCAGTTGGCATTTGCAGCGTCCGTTGCTGGCGTTCCCGCGTCAGCCGGTGGGCGTGGGCGATCTGACGTCCGGGCTGTTCCTGGCGCGTGTGCTGTTGGGGGACAGCCTGGTGGCCGCGTTCGAGTTCACGGCGTCGGCGGTGCATGAAGTACTGCTGGAAACCCAGGCGTGTGCCAGCTACGAGTTGGAACTGGTTCGGGCTCAGGACCGGATTGCCCATCCGCGGGTGCGGTTTGAGGCGACGTCGATCAGCCTTTGATCCGCGTTGCCCCAATCGCGAGCAAGCTCGCTCCCACAATGGCTCACTCGTACACAAAATCTGTATCCGCTGAGGTCAACTGTGGGAGCGAGCTTGCTCGCGATGGGGACTGGAGTCGCGACAGGATTCAGGCGTCGCCCTTGATCTCCTGATAGCGCTTTTCCAGCTCCTGGCGAATCTGCCGGCGCTGTTGGGCCTGCATATAGCGACGCTTGTCTTCGCTGTTCTGCGGTTGCAGCGGTGGTACCGATGCAGGTTTACGCTGGTCATCCACCGCAACCATGGTGAAGAAGCAACTGTTGGTGTGACGTACCGAGCGCTCGCGGATGTTCTCGGTCACCACTTTGATACCCACCTCCATGGAGGTGTTGCCGGTGTAGTTGACCGAGGCGAGAAAGGTCACCAGTTCGCCGACATGGATCGGCTCACGGAAAATGACCTGATCCACCGACAGGGTCACCACATAGCGACCGGCATAACGGCTGGCGCAGGCGTAGGCCACTTCGTCGAGGTATTTGAGCAGGGTGCCGCCGTGAACATTGCCAGAGAAGTTGGCCATGTCAGGGGTCATCAATACCGTCATCGACAGCTGGGCGTTTCCGGGTTCCATAGCATTCTCACGGGTCAAGGCCAGGTTTGAGGGATGCACCTCTGC
This sequence comes from Pseudomonas sp. IT-196MI5, assembly GCF_949767415.1. NCBI lineage: Bacteria > Pseudomonadati > Pseudomonadota > Gammaproteobacteria > Pseudomonadales > Pseudomonadaceae > Pseudomonas > Pseudomonas sp. IT-196MI5. The sequence continues at coordinate 312,811 of NZ_CATKPZ010000033.1, read as the reverse complement.
GGGTGCCTCGGCGGTTTTTTCAAACCAACAGTTATCGGGACGCCGGGTGCGGAGTCGCCGTCACGCCGGATCGATCTGTTTCCATATATTGCACCGCCTTTCTGCCAGAAGTCGCGGTGTTACCCTGCAAAAAGCCCAGGCTCAAGGGCATTTCCTACGTGCAGTTCCGATTTTTGTTTTGCTCGATCAGACTTTTCCTATGTTCGGGGATCGAGCAATGCCGTCCAGGGAGTCTCACGCCATGCATGCCATCAGTTTCATTCAGGATCTGGCAGTGATCATGTTGATCGCAGGCGTGGTAACCGTGCTCTTCCATCGGCTGAAACAACCGGTGGTGCTGGGCTACATCGTCGCCGGTTTCATCATTGGCCCGCACACCCCGCCATTCGGCCTGATCCACGACGAAGAAACCATCAAGACCCTGGCCGAACTCGGAGTGATATTCCTGATGTTCTGCCTGGGCCTGGAGTTCAGCCTGCGCAAGTTGTTCAAGGTCGGGGCCACGGCATTCATCGCGGCGTTCCTGGAAATCGTGCTGATGATCTGGATCGGCTACGAAATTGGCCGCTGGTTTGACTGGAACACCATGGATTCACTGTTCCTCGGCGCGATCCTGGCGATTTCCTCGACGACCATCATCGTCAAGGCGCTCAATGATCTGAAGTTGAAGAACGAGCGATTTGCCCAGTTGATATTCGGAGTGCTGATCGTCGAAGACATCCTGGGCATCGGCATCATCGCACTACTGTCCAGCATCGCCGTCAGCGGTACGGTCAGCTCAGGTGAAGTGTTCTCCACGGTTGGCAAACTGTCGCTGTTCATGATCGTTGCGTTGGTCATTGGCATCCTGATGGTGCCGCGGTTGCTGGCCTACGTGGCCAGATTCGACAGCAATGAAATGCTGCTGATTACCGTGCTGGGCCTGTGTTTCGGCTTCTGCCTGCTGGTGGTCAAGCTTGAATACAGCATGGTCCTCGGGGCGTTCCTGATCGGCGCAATCATGGCTGAATCCCGGCAACTGCTGAAAATTGAACGCTTGATTGAACCGGTTCGTGATCTTTTCAGTGCGATTTTCTTCGTGGCCATCGGGCTGATGCTCGATCCGGCGATCCTGCTTCAATACGCCTGGCCAATCGCCGTAATCACCGTAGCCGTGGTGCTCGGCAAGATGTTGTCTTGCGGCCTTGGTGCATTTATCGCCGGCAATGACGGACGCACCTCGCTACGGGTCGGGATGGGCCTTTCACAGATTGGCGAATTCTCTTTCATCATCGCGGCATTGGGCATGACGCTGCAGGTCACCAGTAACTTTTTATACCCCGTGGCTGTTGCGGTTTCGGTGATCACGACCTTACTGACGCCTTATCTGATCCGTGCGGCTGATCCATTGTCGATCAAGCTCGCCGGCGTCATGCCAGAACGCCTGGGACGAGTGTTGGGGATGTACGGCGAATGGCTGCGCAGCATCCAGCCTCAGGGTGAGAGGGCGTTGCTGGCATCCATGATTCGGCGGATCTTGCTGCAGGTAGGAGTCAACCTCGCGCTCGTGATCGCGATCTTCTTCTCGGGGGCGTACTTCGCCGAACGCATGTCAGCTTACCTGCAAGGCTGGATCAGCGATCCGAGCTGGCAAAAGGCGTTGATCTGGGGTGGGGCGCTGCTGTTATCGCTGCCGTTTTTGATTGCGGCATACCGCAAGCTAAAGGCACTGTCGATGTTGCTGGCGGAAATGGGCGTTAAGCCAGAGATGGCCGGGCGCCACACGCAGCGAGTGCGCCGGGTGATCGCCGAAGTGATCCCGATCCTGTCGCTGCTGGTGATCTTTTTACTGTTGGCAGCCTTGTCGGCCAGTATTCTGCCGACCAACAAGTTGCTGGTGCTGATCGCCGTAGTCGCGGCCGCCGTAGCGGCGCTGCTGTGGCGCTGGTTCATTCGTGTGCATACGCGGATGCAGGTGGCGTTGCTGGAAACCCTCGACAATCACAAGGAGTCGTCCGGGCATTGACCACCCTGCGGCGTTGACTGGGTCAGCTTTCCAGCCAGACGTCCCGTGCCCAGTGCCACACCGATTCCCAGGTTTCTTCGGCGATCAGCTCTTCTTCGGCTTGCCAAAGCACCACGGTGCCGTCTTCTTCGACGCAATAGTAGTCGTCACCGTCCTGGCAGATCGGGATCAGGCTGCGATCGACGCCGGCGTCCCAGGCGTTGGCGGCAACGTCGGGCAGGTAGGTGTGGGACTGCGGGTCGGTCACGGTGACCGGTTCCAGGCTGCCGTAGACCACGTCGCTGACAGTCAGCAGAAACTCTCTGAAGACGAACGGAATGTCGATGAACAGTTGTTCTTCGATTTCGACCAGCAGGTCTTCGTCAGGCAATTCCAAGGGGACCGGTACCGGTTCGTTGGCTTCACGCAGTTGTTCGATGATTTCTTCCACGTCCGGGATCCTCTTGCTTGTATGGCGCGGTTTATATGGGGCGGTTTATACAGTAGCTTGCTATAGATGCAACCGCGAAATAGAAAACCCCAGCCAGGGCTGGGGTTTTGTTTACAGCAGATGAAGTTCTGCGCGGGATCAGCCGTTCTGGCGGATACCAGCTACCAGCCAAGGCTGGTTTTCGCCCTGTGCACGTTCCATGTTCCAGCTTTCGCTGAAGACTTCGCCCTGGTCGAAACGCGAGGTTTTCGACACGCCAGTGAAGGTCAGGGTGGCAATGGTCTTGTCGGCGCGATCGTCCACGCCGTCCAGTTGTACATTGAGGTCATCAATGTAGGTGGACTGGAAGCCGTCACCCAGGTCAGCACGCTCACGCTTGAGGAACTCGAGCATTTGCGGGGTCACGAACTCGGCGATCTTGTCCATTTCGTTGGCGTCCCAGTGCTGTTGCAGGGACTGGAAGTGATTGCGAGCCGCTTCGACGAAGTTTCTTTCGTTGAACCAGGCTGGAGCATTGATCACTGGGCGAGCGGCAACAGGTGCAGCCGAACCACCGAAGATCGAACCGCCGGCAGGCTTCTGCTCGAACACTTCACGCTGCATCGGCGCATGACCGGCCGGAGCGTATTGCTCCTGCTGCTTGCGACGACGGGCGGCGATGAAGCGGAAGACCAGGAACGCGATAACCGCCATGATCAGGATGTCGAAGATCTGCATGCCCTGGAAGCCGTCGCCCATGAACATGGAGGCCAGCAGGCCACCGGCCGCGATACCGGCCAGAGGGCCGAGCCAGCGCGAGGCGCCACCGACCTTGGCGGCGGCGCCAGCAGCACCAGCAGCACCGGCAGCACCCGCGGTCGCGGTCGCCGCGGCGCCGCCCATGCCTGGCGAAGAAGGAGCCATCTGGCTGGTCTGGTGCGTCGGCGCAGCGCCGGCGCTTTTACCACCACCGAAGCGCTTGGCGGCATTGGCGTCGAGACTCATCGTCAGGCCGATGCACAACGCCATGGCGATGCTAAGAAAACGTTTCATAAAGGGAATTCCCATTTGTGGAAGGCACGCGCGCCATGTTGCACAGCTGAAGTGTTACTGGCTAGCGGCAGAGTGTTTCGGGCTTTTGCCTGACAGGTCGTGTTCAGCTTAAGTCAGTGCAATAGGGCCTTTTGACTTTGATATGTCAGATGAGTGGACGGGGTTTGTCGGACGGTCGCCTAGCGTCGCAGGGCAAGCATGACTACCCCGGCCGTGATCAGGCCGATTCCGCCCCATTGGCGCAGGTCGAGTTTTTCACCCAGCAGGACAACGCCAAGAACAGCCACCAGTACCACGCTGAGTTTGTCCACTGGGGCAACCAGTGATGCCGGACCGACCTTGAGTGCACGGAAATAGCAGATCCACGATGCACCGGTGGCAAGGCCCGACAACAGCAGGAAAAGGTAGCTCTTCGCAGAGATCGATCCCAATGACTGATATTGGCCCGTGGCGTACAAAATCAAGGCCAGGCTGACCAATACCACTATCGTACGTAGCAGGGTGGCGAAGTCGGAATTGACGTTTTCGATGCCAAGTTTCGCGAAAATGGCGGTCATTGCTGCGAATGCCGCCGATAACAGGGCCCAGAATGTCCAGGAAGAAAAAAAGCCTGCGCCCATTTTTTAGCGCCTCTGGTCAGATCAACCTGTGGGAGCGAGCCTGCTCGCGATGAACGATGAAGCGGTATTTCTGAAGTACCGAAGTGTTGCCATCGCGAGCAGGCTCGCTCCCACAGAAAAGCATCCAGTGTGTCTTTAAACGGGTTCCAGCTTGGCATACCCCAACATCAGCCACTTGCTGCCTTCGCTGAAGTTCACCTGCACCCGGGCCTGAGCCCCGGCACCTTCGAAGTTCAGGATCACGCCGTCACCGAAGATGGAGTGACGTACGGTCTGGCCAAGGCTGAAGCCGGTCTGCGGAATCTCGCTGCCGCTGAACAGGTTGCTGCCACTCATCGACTGGTTACCACCAAACGGACGGCTGACGCTGTTGGACAACCGCACTTCCTGAATCAGGCCTTTCGGAACCTCGCGTACGAAGCGCGACACCTTGTTGTAGGTCTCGCTGCCATACAGGCGTCGGGTTTCGGCAAAGGTCATTACCAGATTCTGCATGGCCCGGGTGATGCCGACGTAGGCCAGTCGACGCTCTTCCTCGAGGCGGCCGGGTTCTTCCAGGCTCATCTTGTGCGGGAACAGGCCTTCTTCCATGCCCACCAGGAACACGTAAGGGAATTCCAGGCCCTTGGCGCTGTGCAGGGTCATCAGTTGAATGCTGTCTTCGTGCTCGTCGGCCTGGGTATCGCCAGCCTCCAGCGACGCGTGACCGAGGAAAGCTGCCAATGGCGTCAGATCTTCGTCTTCTTCGCTGTTTTCGAAGTTGCGTGCAGCGCTGACCAGCTCCTCGAGGTTTTCTACCCGGGCCTGGCCTTTCTCGCCTTTTTCCGCTTCGTGATAGGCGATCAGCCCCGACTGCTCGATGACGGTCTGGGTCATCAGGTGCAGCGGCATATCCATGCACTTGGCGGAGAGGTTCTCGATCAGCTCGATAAACGCGCCAAGGGCACCGGCCGCACGACCGGTCAGGCCTTTGTTGGCCACCAGTTGGCGCATCGCTTCCCACATCGACACATCGCTGTGGCGCGCATGGTCGCGGATTGCTTCGACGGTTTTTTCGCCGATACCACGGGCTGGCACGTTGATGACCCGTTCCAGCGCGGCGTCATTGCCCCGTCCTTCGAGCAACCGCAGGTAAGCCATGGCGTTCTTGATTTCGGCGCGTTCGAAGAAGCGTTGACCGCCATAGATACGGTATGGGATGCGCTCGCGCAGCAAAGCTTCTTCCAGAACCCGCGATTGGGCGTTGGAACGATACAAAATCGCGATATCGCTGCGAGACAAGCCGGTTTTCAGCGCGCTTTCGATGGTTTCGACAACGTAGCGGGCTTCGTCATGTTCGTTGAACGCGGCGTACAAATTGATCGCTTCGCCTTCGCCGCCATCGGTCCAGAGTTCTTTGCCCAGGCGCCCGGTGTTGTTGGCGATCAAGGCGTTGGCAGCCTTCAGGATACCCGCGGTGGAGCGATAGTTTTGTTCCAGACGAATGGTTTCGGCGTCGGGGAAGTCTTCGGAATACTGGTAGATGTTCTCGATTTTCGCGCCGCGCCAGCCGTAAATCGACTGGTCATCGTCGCCCACCACCATCAGGCTGTCGCCGCCCTTGGCCAGCAGGCGCAACCAGGCGTATTGCACGGCGTTGGTGTCCTGGAACTCGTCCACCAGAATGTGCCGGAAGCGCTTCTGATAGTGCGCCAGCAGCCCCGGATGGTCCCGCCACAGATCGAGAGCACGCAGCAGCAACTCGGAGAAGTCGATAACGCCTGCGCGCAGGCAAGCGGCCTCGTAGGCTTCATAAATGCCGCGCATGGTCGCCAGGAACAGGTCGCCGCTGGCTTGAATGTGTTGTGGACGCAGGCCTTCGTCTTTCTGCCCGTTGATGAACCACTGGGCCTGACGGGCCGGCCAGCGCTGTTCGTCCAGACCGAGCTCGCGGATCACCCGCTTGACCAGCCGTTGCTGGTCGTCGCTGTCGAGAATCTGGAACGTCTGGCTCAAGCCCGCTTCCTGCCAGTGCGCCCGCAACAAGCGGTGCGCCAGGCCGTGGAAGGTACCGACCCACATGCCGGCCGGGTTGATACCCATCAGCTGCTCGATGCGCTGGCGCATCTCGGCAGCGGCCTTGTTGGTGAAGGTCACCGACAAGATGGAGTGGGGCGAGGCGTTTTCGACCTGGATCAGCCAGGCGATACGGTGCACCAGCACTCGGGTTTTACCGGAACCAGCACCGGCCAGGACCAACTGACGACCCACGGGGGCTGCTACAGCCTGGCGTTGGGCATCGTTGAGGGAGTTCAGCAGAAGGGAGAGATCATCGCGCATCAGGGCATTCTAGGGGGCGGCGACACACCGGGCAAACTCCGCTTCGCTTTAGCCGATGAAAGTTAAGTGAAGGATGACCGGTCGGTCATGGGCTGCAGGCGTTGGCGGGGCGTGTCCACAGCGTTTTCAGGGGTGTCGGCGGCTGAAAAAAATTGGCCATTTATTGATCGGCAGCAGTTTGGTCCGGGCCATTGCTTGTGTATGCTCCGAGCAGTTTCGGGCCCATGCTCATCATTATAAGAACAAGAACATCGCCTATGACCCTCAGCTTCGACCTGTCGGGCCCCATTGTGGAGCCCCGGGTCATCCGTAAACAGTACGCCATGGAAATGGCGGTCGAACGCACGCGCCTGTTGTATCAGGGCTCGCTGCTGCCCACGTTGTTCATGCTGATCAATGGCCTGGTCTGTGCCGGTTTGCTCTGGAGCCCGCAACGCTATTTCCTGGTCAGCGTATGGCTGGTGTGGTTGTTGTCTTTGGTGGCATTGCGGGTGATTCAGGTCGCAGCCTTCGATTCGGCCATTCCCAACCGTCAGGCCCATCCCATTTGGCGGCGGATGTTTTTGCTGGGCTCCGGCCTCACCGGTCTGACCCTGGCGGGTGCAGGCATCGCCCTGGTTCCCGCCGATAACTTCATTCAGCAAGCCTGGGTCTTCGGCCTCATCGGTGCCGCAGCGCTCTCGGCCAGTGTGGCTTATGCGGTCAGTTTGCCGGCCTTTCTGTCATTTACCTTGCCCTGCCTTTTGCCGGCCATCGCCTATATGTTTTGGGGGGCTGAAGAACAGCAGCAAGGTTGGGGCTGGTTCGGGCTGATCCTGCTCGGTGCATTGAGCGTGGTTGCCTGGCAAGTCAATCGATTGATCGACCGGGGCTTGATGCGACGCTTTCAGAATCAGGCACTGATCGAGCATCTGCAGCAGGCACAAAGCTGCAGTGATCAGCTCAATCAGAAGTTGGCCAAGGAGATTGAACAGCGTCGACGTGCCGAAACCGAATTGCGGGAAATCCAGATCGACCTGGAAAACCGTGTCGCTCAGCGCAGCCTGGAACTGGACGCCGCCAACCAGGCGCTGAGCAAGAGTGAGGCGCGTCTGGCGCTGGCTTTGAAGGCCAGCGAGTTGGGGTTGTGGGACTGGAATCTGCAAACCGACGAAGTCCATCACACGCAGATTCAGGAATTGTTCGGCCTTGAGCCGGAACAGGTCACGGCAATACTGCGTCACCTCAAGCCGCGCCTTCATCCCGAGGATCTTCCTGCGCTGAAAAGGGCGCTGGTCGAGCATTTGAAGGGCCGCACCGAGGACTATCAAATCGAGTATCGCGTGCGGCATGGCGACGGCCATTGGGTCTGGATCGAGGACCGTGGGCGGGCGGTCGAGCGCGCCGAGAACGGTCGGGTGATTCGCATGGTCGGCACTCGCCGCGACATCAGCGTCAGCAAAGGCCTGGAGGAGCAGCTGCAACTGGCGGCGACCGTGTTCGAGGCGGCCAGCGAAGGGATCGTGATTTTCGATCCGAACTACGCCCTGATCGCGATCAATCAAGCCTTCAGTCGGGTGACCGGCTATGACATCGAAGACATGATCGGACGCAATGTCATTGAGCTGCCATGTAGTCGCGATGCGCGTCGGCATTACGCCGCAATACATCAGGCGCTGGAGCAGCAAGGCAATTGGCAGGGCGAATTGGTGGAAACCCGCAAGAACGGCGAGATGTATCCGCAATGGCTGCAACTGAATGCTGTGCGCGATACTCGGGGAAATGTCAGTCATATTGTGGGCTTCTTCGCCGATCTCTCGGCTCGACGAGAATCCGAAGAGCGCATGCGCTATCTGACCCATTACGACGAGCTTACCGGTCTGGCCAACCGCGCGATGTTTCGCGAACGACTCAGCGAAGCTCATCAACGAGTGCGGCAGGGCGGTTATCGCAGCCTGGCTTTGCTGCACATCAATCTCGATCGGTTCAAGCAACTCAATGACAGCCTGGGACATGAAGTCGCCGATCAGTTGTTGCAGAAAATGGCCCGGCGACTGGTGAATGCATTGCCTGAAGCAGACACCATCGCGCGCCTTTCCGGTGATGAGTTTGCCGTGCTGTTCAACTCATACGGCAACCTTTCGAGCCTGGCGCGGGTGGCAACGCGTCTGGCGAACAAGTTGCGTTTGCCGGTGACCATTGAGGGGCATGAACTGGTGGTCAGCGTGTCGATGGGCATCAGCTTGTTGCCGGACAGCGCCCGGGAAATTTCTGCATTGGTCAGTCAGTCGAACATGGCCATGCAGCACGCCAAACACCTGGGTGGTAATAATTTCCAGTTTTATACAGACAGTTTGCAAGCCAGCACGCTGGAGCGGTTACAGCTGGAAAACCACTTACGCAAAGCCATCGAAGACAAACAACTGAAAGTGTTTTACCAACCGAAACTGTGCCTTGCCACGGGCAAGTTGAATGCCGCCGAAGCCTTGGTGCGTTGGGATCATCCGACCATGGGCCGCGTGCCACCGGGGGATTTCATCGGCCTGGCTGAAGAAACCGGATTGATTGGCCCGATCGGTGAGTTCGTGCTGCGTCAGGCCTGCTGGCAAGCCTGTGAGTGGCAGCGGGAGGGGCTTGAGGCGATTCGGGTGTCGGTCAACTTGTCAGTGCATCAATTGCGCCAGGGAAAATTGGTCAGCCTGGTGCGACAGGTGCTTGAAGAAACCGGGCTGGCACCGCATCTCCTGGAGCTGGAACTCACCGAAAGCCAGTTGCTGGACAGCGTCGAGCACATCATCGCAACCTTCCAGCAGTTGCGTGATCTCGGGGTGAAACTGGCTATTGATGATTTTGGCACTGGCTACTCCTCCCTGAGCTACCTCAAGCGTATCCCGGTGGATTACGTGAAGATCGACCAGGCCTTTATCCGCGGGTTAGGAGAGGGCGCTGAGGATGCGGCGATCACCCGGGCGATCATTGCCATGGCTCACGGCCTGAAGCTGAAGGTCGTGGCGGAAGGGGTGGAGCGGGAAGAACAGCTTGAGTTCCTGAAAGCCGAGCGCTGCGATGAAGTGCAGGGCTATTTGATCAGCCGGCCTGTCGAGTCGCAGGCGCTGGCGATCCTGTTGCGAGAGCAATGTTCGAATTGAATGGACTGATTCCCGTCGGGTTTTGTGGGGCGACGTAAAGCCTTGCGACCAGGGCATCAGTGCTACATGAAGCGCGGGCACCTGAAATCGAGGGATTCGGTAACGCATTGAGCAGGCAAAAAGCCAATTCATGTAGTATAACTACAAGCGTGCTACATCCCCGGCACCTGCCAATAACAAAGAGTCCAGCCCCTTGAATCTGCTGCAACACATCGCCCAGTCTCGCCACCTGTTACGCAAGTCGGAGCTCAAGGTCGCCGACCACGTGCTGCTTGATCCTGCGGCCGTGATGCACAGCTCCATGGCCGACCTGGCCCACAGCGTGGGCATCAGTGAACCGACCATCGTGCGCTTCTGCCGCGCCATCGGTTGTTCCGGGTTTCAGGACCTGAAACTCAAGCTGGCCCAGAGCCTGGCGGCAGGTGCAAGTTTCGGCCAGTTTGCGATCCATGAGGATGATTCGGTCGCCGACTACAGCCTGAAAATCTTCGACACCACCCTGCATACGCTGATGGAGGTTCGCGAGAAACTCGATCCGCTGGAGTTGCAGCGGGCGGTGACACTGATGTCCCAGGCCCAGCGTGTCGAGTTCTACGGCTTCGGCGCCTCGGGTGCGGTCGCTGCGGATGCCCAGCACAAATTCTTCCGCTTGCTGCTCACCGCCGCTGCGTATTCCGACCCGCACATGCAGGCGATGTCGGCCGTAACGCTCAAGCCAACCGACGTGGCGATCTGCATTTCCCAGTCCGGGCGCTCCAAGGACCTGTTGATCACCGCCAACCTGGTGCGTGAAAGCGGTGCCTCGTTGATCACCTTGTGCCCGAGCCAGACGCCATTGGCCGAGCTGTCTACGGTCAATCTGGCGATCGATGTGCATGAAGACACTGAAATCTATACGCCGCTGACGTCACGTATCGCTCACCTGGTGGTGATCGACGTGCTGGCGATGGGCGTAGCCATGGCCCGTGGCCCGAGCCTGGTCAACCACCTCAAGAGCGTCAAGCGCAGCCTGCGCAGCTTGCGGTTGTCGCCCAAGTCGGTGAAAGCGCTGGATGATTGACGTCGTCGTAAGGTCGTTCCGACCTTAAACGCGAGCAGGCTCGCTCCCACCTTTGACCGCGATCTCCTGTGGGAGCGAGCCTGCTCGCGATGGCGTCCTCAAAGACGACAATTTTCACCGATCTGTAACCCGCAAGCCGCCAAACCGTCATCTCCCGCGCCTATCTTGAAACTCCCGTACTCGCCTTGGGAGACTCGAAATGGCCATGCCCTACGAAGAACGCAACAGCGCTGTCAAAACCCGTCGTCAGCAAGAAGATCAGCGCCGCATGGAATTCCGCCGCGCCATCGAAGATCGCTGCGAACGCCGTCAGCTTCTGGCCGAAATTGGCGACTTTCCGGAGTTGGAGCTCAATTTCTGGCAGGCATCTGCCTCGACTTCCCGTCGAAGCGCTCAGCCAGCGCGCTGATTTGAATCCGCTCGCTACGGATAAACGCCAGGAAGGCGTGAGCCACCGGTGACAGGCGTTTCGCCTTGGCCTGCACCAGGCACCAGCTGCGAAACAGCGGCAGCTCTTCGACCGGTAGCTCGATCAGTCCACCGGTTGCCAGCTCAAGGCTCAGGGCGTGGCGCGTCAACAGCGCAACGCCCAGGCCTGCCAGTACACATTCGCGCTGAGCTTCGGCAGACGAGACTTCCTGAGTCTGGTTGAAGTGCACGCGCTTCTCCTTGAAGTATTCTTCGCAGGCAAGCCGCGTCCCGGAGCCTGGCTCACGCAGTAGCAGTGTGTAGGGCTCGAGATCCTGCAAGCGCAGCGGCCCCATATGACACAGCGGGTGATCCGGTGGCGCCACGGCGACGATCGGATTGTTCAGGAACGGCAGGAATTCCAGGCCCATGTCCTGCGGCACCATGGACATGATCACCAGGTCGTCGCGGTTGTCCGACAGGCGCCGGATCACTTGACCGCGATTGACCACCGTCAATTGCAGGTTCACTTCCGGGTGCTGGCGTTTGAATGCGGCAAACAAGTGCGGCACGAAATATTTGGCGCTGGATTCAATCGCCAGCTTCAATTGCCCCTGCAGCGAGCCCTGCATGTCTGACAGCTGCATGTCGAGGTTTTCAAGGCGTCCGAAAATATCCCGGCTGGCTCGCTGTAACGCTTCAGCCGCTTCGGTCATGTAGAGTTTTTTGCCGACGTAATCGAACAAGGGCTGGCCAATCAGCTCTTCAAGTTGACGAATCTGCAGGCTGACGGCAGGTTGTGTGAGCGACATTTCGTCGGCTGCACGGCTGTAGGAGCGCAAATCACAGACCTCGTTGAAGATCTGCAATTGCCGCAAAGTCATACGCATCAATGACTTACGCATTTTATCGTTGCTCTCGTCGCTGGCAGGTGCATCAACTATAAGTCTTTACTTATGCACGACCCAATTTTTATTCATTTTTGTTAATCCCTTGTGGGCGCTAGTGTGGACCTGCGACCAAATTGAAACATTTGGTCACTCGTCGGCCTGGTCTAACAGGTCGTGGGTACACCGGCTCAAGGGAACCTCCAAGTGATAACAAAGATCCTGATCGCCAACCGTGGTGAGATTGCCGTACGAATCGTACGTGCCTGCGCCGAGATGGGCATTCGTTCGGTCGCGATCTATTCCGACGCCGACCGCCATGCCTTGCATGTGAAGCGTGCGGACGAGGCCCATAGCATTGGTGCCGAGCCACTGGCCGGTTACCTGAACCCGCGCAAGCTGGTGAACCTGGCTGTAGAAACCGGTTGCGATGCACTGCACCCCGGCTATGGCTTCCTTTCGGAAAACGCCGAGCTGGCGGAAATCTGCGCCGAACGCGGGATCAAATTCATCGGCCCATCGGCTGAAGTCATTCGCCGCATGGGCGACAAGACCGAAGCTCGCCGCAGCATGATCAAGGCCGGCGTACCGGTGACCCCGGGCACTGAAGGCAACGTGTCGGGCATCGAAGAAGCTCTGACCGAAGGCGATCGCATCGGTTACCCGGTGATGCTCAAGGCCACGTCCGGTGGTGGCGGTCGCGGCATTCGTCGCTGCAACAGTCGCGAAGAGCTCGAACAGGCTTTCCCACGGGTCATTTCCGAAGCCACCAAGGCGTTTGGTTCGGCGGAAGTGTTTCTGGAAAAATGCATCGTCAATCCGAAACACATCGAAGCGCAGGTTCTTGGCGACAGCTTCGGCAACGTGGTGCACCTGTTCGAGCGTGACTGCTCGATCCAGCGCCGCAACCAGAAGCTGATCGAAATCGCCCCGAGTCCGCAACTGACCCCGGAACAGCGCGCCTACATCGGCGACCTGTCGGTGCGTGCGGCCAAGGCCGTGGGTTATGAGAACGCCGGCACCGTGGAGTTCCTGCTCGCCGAGGGCGAGGTGTACTTCATGGAGATGAACACTCGGGTGCAGGTGGAACACACCATCACCGAAGAAATCACCGGTATCGACATTGTCCGTGAGCAGATTCGCATTGCCTCCGGCCTGCCGCTGTCGGTGAAACAGGAAGACATCCACCACCGTGGTTTCGCCCTGCAGTTCCGGATCAACGCCGAAGACCCGAAGAACAACTTCCTGCCGAGCTTCGGCAAGATCACGCGCTACTACGCCCCCGGCGGCCCTGGTGTGCGCACCGACACGGCGATCTACACCGGCTACACCATCCCCCCGTACTACGACTCCATGTGCCTGAAACTGGTGGTGTGGGCGTTGACCTGGGAAGAGGCGATGGACCGTGGCTTGCGCGCTCTGGACGACATGCGCCTGCAAGGGGTCAAGACCACCGCCGCGTACTACCAGGAAATTCTGCGTAATCCGGAATTTCGTAGCGGCCAGTTCAATACCAGCTTCGTTGAAAGCCACCCTGAACTGACCAACTACTCGATCAAGCGCAAACCCGAAGAGCTGGCCCTGGCCATCGCCGCCGCCATCGCCGCCCACGCAGGCCTGTGAGGAATAGAACAATGAGCAAGAAGATTCATGTAACCGACACCATCCTGCGCGACGCTCACCAATCGCTGCTGGCGACCCGCATGCGCACCGAAGACATGCTGCCGATTTGCGACAAGCTCGACAAAGTCGGCTACTGGTCGCTGGAGTGCTGGGGCGGCGCGACGTTCGACGCCTGCGTACGTTTCCTGAAGGAAGACCCGTGGGAGCGTCTGCGCCAACTGCGCGCCGCGCTGCCTAACACTCGCCTGCAAATGTTACTGCGCGGCCAGAACCTGCTGGGCTACCGCCACTACAGCGACGACGTGGTCAAAGCCTTCGTCGCCAAGGCTGCGGTCAACGGCATCGACGTGTTCCGCATCTTCGACGCCATGAACGACGTGCGTAACCTGCGCGTGGCCATCGAAGCGGTGAAAGCCGCCGGCAAACACGCCCAGGGCACCATCGCCTACACCACCAGCCCGGTGCACACCATCGAGGCCTTCGTGAACCAGGCCAAGCAAATGGAAGCCATGGGTTGCGATTCGGTGGCGATCAAGGACATGGCCGGCCTGCTGACCCCGTACGCCACCGGCGAACTGGTCCGGGCATTGAAAGCCGAGCAGTCGCTGCCAGTGTTCATCCACTCCCACGACACCGCTGGCCTGGCTGCGATGTGCCAGCTCAAGGCCATCGAAAACGGCGCCGACCACATCGACACCGCAATCTCCAGCTTCGCCTCGGGCACCAGCCACCCGGGCACCGAGTCGATGGTCGCCGCTCTTAAAGGCAGCGAGTTCGACACCGGCCTGAATCTGGAATTGCTGCAAGAGATCGGCCTGTACTTCTACGCCGTGCGCAAGAAGTACCACCAGTTCGAAAGCGAATTCACCGCCGTCGACACCCGTGTTCAAGTCAATCAGGTACCGGGCGGGATGATTTCCAACCTGGCCAACCAGTTGAAAGAGCAGGGCGCACTCAACCGCATGAGCGAAGTGCTGGCCGAAATCCCGCGGGTTCGTGAAGACCTCGGCTTCCCGCCGCTGGTGACCCCGACTTCGCAGATCGTCGGCACCCAGGCGTTCTTCAACGTACTGGCCGGCGAGCGCTACAAGACCATCACCAACGAAGTGAAGCTGTACCTGCAAGGCGGCTACGGCAAGGCGCCGGGCACCGTGAACGAACAACTGCGTCGCCAGGCCATCGGCAGCGAAGAAGTGATCGATGTTCGCCCGGCCGATCTGCTCAAGCCGGAAATGGCCAAACTGCGCGCCGACATCGGCGCACTGGCCAAGTCTGAAGAAGACGTGCTGACCTTCGCCATGTTCCCGGACATCGGTCGCAAGTTCCTCGAAGAGCGTGCTGCGGGCACCCTGACACCGGAAGTGTTGCTGCCGATTCCTGAAGCCGGTGGCGTCGCCTCTGTTGGTGGGGAAGGCGTGCCAACCGAGTTCGTCATCGACGTTCACGGCGAAACCTACCGCGTCGACATCACCGGTGTTGGTGTCAAGTCTGAAGGCAAGCGTCACTTCTACCTGTCCATCGACGGCATGCCGGAAGAAGTGGTGTTCGAGCCGCTCAACGAATTCGTCGGTGGTGGTGGCAGCAAGCGCAAGCAAGCCTCTGCTCCGGGCCACGTCAGCACCACCATGCCGGGCAACATTGTCGACGTGCTGGTCAAGGAGGGCGACACCGTCAAGGCAGGCCAGGCCGTGTTGATCACCGAAGCGATGAAGATGGAAACCGAAGTCCAGGCAGCCATCGCCGGTAAAGTCACCGCCATTCACGTGGCCAAGGGCGACCGGGTGAACCCGGGCGAGATATTGATCGAGATCGAAGGCTGAGTTAACAGCCTCGGTTCAACGCTTTAAACCTCGGGGGGGCATGTGCTCCCCTTTTTTTCGCCCCAGGTTTGTGGCTGTCAGAAACTCATTCGCCGCTGAACCGTGGTGTCAGTTGCATGCCGTTATTCAGCGTGTTGAGCTTCGCAAGTCGCAGGCCGAATGTGCTGTTCAAATTATTCTGCGTTTGACCGAGTACCTTCAGTGCCGCTGCGCCACCTTTTTCCGTGTAGGTGTCGCGGGCTCTTCAATACTTTGGGCGACTTCCTTCCCGTTATTCGTGGTTGCGACACTCTCGATCGTCACATCGTCACATCGTCACATCGTCACATCGTCACATCGTCACGGACGAGGATCAGGTCGACAGTCTTTTCTTCGTAGGCGAGCTTGGGCGTTAAAAAGGCAAGGTTGTTAAGGACTTTCCCAAATTCCCCTTCGACTTTATTGGCAATAAGGATGTTGCGTTCGCTGATTAGCGGGTAGTCACCCGGTGCTGCAACGATGTTCAGTGTGGCGCCTCCAAGGTTGGCGGTTCCATCGACTAATATCGTTTTACTTTTGCGGTCGGCATTGACCCCGTAGTTAGCTCGCAACTCGGAAACTCATCTTCCTTTCGCTAACTACGGCTCAAATACGCCTTCCCATAATGCCGCTCCATCTGCGCCTGAATCAGCTCCAACCCAATCGACATCACCCAATAAATCACCGCCGCCGTCGTCAGCATCTCGATGTAGCGATAGCTCGAGCGCCCATACGATTGCGCCAGAAACATCACCTCCCAAACCCCCATCACCGAGATCAGCGACGAGTCTTTGAGCATCGAGATGAATTGGTTGGTGGTTGGCGGGATGATGGTGCGCATGGCCTGGGGCAAGGTGACTCGCCAGAAGATCACGGTTTCGCGCATGCCCAGGGCCAGGGATGCTTCGCGCTGGCCGTGGGGGACGCCGAGGATGCCGGCGCGGAAGATTTCGCTCAGGTACGCGCCGTAGTTCAGCGACAGGGCGATGATGCCGGCGGCGATGGCGCCCGGGACGATGCCGAGTTGTGGCAGGCCGAGGTAGATCAGCAGGATCTGGATCAGTAGCGGTGTGCCACGAAAGAACGAGGCATAGAAGCTCGCGATTCCGAAGGCCACGGCGCTTTTCGACAGCCGCGCCAGGGCGGTGATGAAGCCCAGCAGCGAGGAGGTCACGATCGAGCACAGGCACAAGAACAACGTCAGCGCCGCTCCCTGCAAAAAGCCGTTGGGTGCCAGGTGCAGACCGATCAGGTTCGGCAGTTTGTCGAGGATGATCGAGAACTTCAGGTCGAAGCTCAGGAAGAAGCTGGCGAATAACCCGAACATCGCTGCCCAGGTCAGGAACAGCCGCGTGCGGAAACCGAAGATCCGTTGCAACAGCGACTCAGCCACCGGTTGTGGCGGCTGAGGAGGTTTGGGGAAAGAAGTCATTTGCTGATGTCGGCGCCGATCCATTTCTGCGAAAGCTTGCTCAGAGTACCGTCCTGTTTCAGCTGAGCGAAGACGTCACGCACTTTGGCGTCCCACTGGGCGTCGCCTTTTTCAATGGCCACCGAGTTCGGCTCCGAGTACAGCGGCTCGCCGGCGAGCTTGAAGCGCTTGTCTTCGGTCAGGCGCGGTTGGGCGGTGACAAGGTTGGTGAGGATCGCGTCCAGTCGCACGCCAGCGCCCAGGCCGAGGTCCTGGAACGCCACGTTGTCAGTGTCATACGGGGCGATCTGCACGTCCTCGAACGGGTACTGCAATTGGGTGTCTTCGGCGCCTTCGATCACCAGGTTTTTGTTCAGGTAGCTTTCATAGCTGGAGGCGCTGGTGAGGCCGACTTTCTTGCCACTCAGGTCCTTGGCGCTGTGGATGCTGTCGTCCTTGGCGTTGACCACGATCACCGCTGGCGAGGCGTAGTACTCGACCGGGAAGTCGAAGACCTCGGCGCGGGCCTTGCTCGGGGTCATGGAGCAGATGCAGATGTCGTAGCGCCCACTCCAGCGGCCGGCAGCGATCACGTCCCAGGACGGGGTTTCGAGGCGCAGTTTGACGCCCAGTTTGTCTGCCACGGCCTTGGCCACGTCGACGTCGAAGCCATCGAGCTGGTTCTGATCATTGAGGAACGAGAAGGGTGGATAGCTTTCCATCAACACGCCCACCAGTTCTTTTTTTTGCTCGACGCGATCCAGCGTGGTGCCGCCAAAGGCTTGGGTGGAGGCAGTCAGAATCGTCAGGCCCAGGGCCAGGAGTGGTTGGAATTTCACAGTCGATTCCTGATAAAAAAGAAGTTGTCATTAACCGGATGGTGCGTATTAAATAGTTATAAGAACGACTCCGATAGTGAGTTATTTTCATAAGCTTATGAGTGAAAAGCATATGGGCGCAGCAAGCACAGTGATTCTGGATGGCGGCATGGGTCGTGAGTTACAGCGCCGAGGCGCGCCGTTCCGGCAGCCTGAGTGGTCGGCGCTGGCCTTGAGCGAAGCGCCGCAAGCGGTAGAGGCGGTGCACTCGGCTTATATCGAAAACGGTGCGAACGTGATCACCAGCAACAGTTACGCGGTGGTGCCGTTTCACATTGGCGAAGAGCGTTTTGCAGCAGAAGGGCAGGCGCTCGCGGCGTTGGCCGGTGAGCTGGCTCGGCGCGCGGTAGAGGCTTCGGGCAAAGCGGTGCGTGTGGCCGGTTCATTGCCGCCGCTGTTTGGGTCCTATCGCCCGGACCTTTTTGATGCTGGTCGGGCGACTGAATTGTTGGCGCCGCTGGTGAAGGGTCTGGCACCTCATGTCGATCTGTGGCTGGCAGAAACCCAGAGTTCGATCGTTGAAGCGCGAGCGATCCACGCCGGTCTGCCAACGGACGGCAAGCCGTTCTGGCTGTCGTTTACCCTGAAGGATGAGGACACGGACGAAGTGCCGCGCTTGCGTTCGGGCGAGCCGGTGGCTGAAGCCGCCGCCGTGGCGGCTGAGTTGGGCGTCGAAACGTTGCTGTTCAACTGCAGCCAGCCGGAAGTAATCGGTGCTGCGATTGATGCCGCGCGGGAAACCTTCGAGCGTTTAGGGGTGAAGATTCACATCGGCGCTTATGCCAATGCCTTCCCGCCGCAACCGAAAGAGGCCACGGCCAATGATGGTCTGGACCCGTTGCGTGAGGACCTTGATCCGCCGGGTTACTTGCAGTGGGCGGCGGATTGGAAAGAACGCGGCGCCAGTCATTTGGGCGGTTGCTGCGGGATCGGGCCGGAGCATATTGCGGTGCTTGCCCAGAAACTCGCCTAAAAGCATCGCGGGGCAAGCCATGCTCCTACAGGTTTGGTGGCGTCCACAGATCGTGTGTCCGGCCCATATCCCGTAGGAGCAAAGCTCGCTCCGGGCGGCGTTCCGACGATAGCGTCCGTCCAGGCGCTACCGAATCAGGTGCGGCACTCCACCAACGTTTTCACCTGCCCCGAATCCGTCTGGTTCTCATCGGATAGCCACCGCTCAAACCCCGCCCCGATCGCTGGCCATTCCGAGTCCAGAATCGAATACCACGCCGTATCCCGGTTCTGCCCCTTCACCACCATATGCTGACGAAACACGCCCTCAAAACTGAACCCCAGCCGCTCGGCCGCGTATTTGGAGCGGGCATTGCCGTTGTTGCACTTCCACTCCAGACGGCGATAACCCAGCGCAAAGGATTCCTTGGCCAGCAAATAAATCGCCTCGGTGCTTTTCGGCGAGCGCTGCATCGGCGCGCCGAACGTGACATGGCCGATCTCGATCCGCCCTTGTGAAGGGACAATCGACATCAAACTGAGGATGCCCTGCACATCGCCGCTAGCACGGTCGATCACGCTGAAGAAATACGGGTCGCTATTGGCCGCATGATTGTTCAGCCAATCGTTGAAAACGCTGCGCTCCGGGAAAGGCCCATAAGGCAAATAATCCCAGAGTTTAGGGTCGGCACCCGGGCCTTGCAGGGCCTTCCACAAACCATCGGCGTGACGCGCCGGGTCGAGTTTTTCCAGGCGGATGTAACGGCCTTCGATCAGTTGAGCGGTGGGTGCCGGGACGCCTTTCCAGTCGGCGAGTGAGATCGACATGCTGTTCTCCTAGATGGCTTTGCGAAACTGGATGAAACCGGGGCGTTCGGCGATGCGCTCGTAGAGCTGGATCGCGGTGGCGTTGGTTTCGTGGGTCAGCCAGTGGACCTTGTTGCAGCCGTCGGCCTTGGCCGTGGTGTAGACGAATTCGATCAGTTGCCGGCCGACGCCGGTACCGCGGGTTTCCGGGGCCACCAGCAAGTCTTGCAGGTAGCAGGCGTTTTCGATGGCCCAGTTCGAACGATGGTAGATGAAATGCACCATGCCCACCGCTTTGCCATCAGCCCAGGCGAGGGCGGCGTGAGTCGGTTCGCTCGGGTCGAGCATGCGCTGCCAGGTGCTTTGAGTGACGGCCTCCGGCAATTCGGTGTTGTAGAAGCGCAAGTAGGCTTGCCACAGCGGCAACCAGGCCGCGTAATCACCGGCGGTGACCTGGCGAATGTCGATCTGACTCATGGTGATTTCCTTAACGCATCAATTGGGCGAGGGTTTGGTCGTTGACGTCGGGGCTGGCGGCCAGGCCTTCGCGCACGCCGGCGATGTCGGCGGGGCTGCGGTTCTGGCTGAGTTTGCGCTTGCCTTCCAGTCGGTCGATGGGAATGGCGAAACCGACGATGGCCTTGAGCATGCCGTCGATGTAATCGGCGGGGGCATCGGCCACTGCCCACGGTTGGGCGCGGCCAGCTTCATGACGATCGGTGAGGGTGCTGACGATGTCGAGCAGCCGCCCGCCATCGCTGAAGGTTTCGGCCCGGCCATAGGCGTGTACGGCGACGTAGTTCCAGGTTGGCACGACTTTGCCGTGTTCGGCCTTGCTCGGGTAGAAGCCAGGGCTGACGTAGGCGTCGGCACCGGCAAAAATCAGCAGGGCTTCGGCGCCGTCGCGCAGGTCTTTCCACTGTGGATTGGCTTTGGCCAGATGCCCGTACAACGTGCCGTTCGAGCCTTGTTCGCAATGCAGCAGCACCGGTACATGGCTGGCTTGCAGGCCGCTTTCACCGTGGGTCACCAATATGGCGAGACGGGTGGCGAGGATCAGTTCATGCAGTTGGGACAACTCGTCGATGGCAAAAGCACGTGGCGTGTACATGGAGATATTTTCCTTGGCGAATGTCTGCATCCTAGGCAGGCTATTGGTCTGTTGTAAGAGCCATTAATGACCAATTTCATAGGTCCATTGTGATGACTAGCGAACCACTGTCCTTGACCTTCAATCCGGCAGGTATCGAGCTTGATCGTCGCCAGGGGCTGAGTCGGCAGCTCTATCAGGCATTACGGATGCGAGTGCTCGACGGGCGACTGGCCAGCGGCACGCGTCTGCCGGCCAGTCGGGATCTGGCTGCCGCGCTGGCGATTTCCCGCAACAGCGTCGTGCGCGCCTACGATCAGCTTTACGCTGAAGGGTTTATCGAGGGGCGGGTAGGCGACGGGACTTACGTCGCGCAATTACCCCAGGCAACCTTGCCGGCAAAAAAACTATCCACAAAAGTATCCACAGGGTTTTCAACAGGCTTACCCACAGCTTTATCCACAAATTGGCTTGATTTACCTGTGGATTCATCCAGCAAAATTACCCACAGGGACGCCTTGTCCCGCGTTGAAAAGAACCATTTACCCATGCCGCCCAGTGGTCCGCCCAGGGCTTTTCGGGTCGGTGTTCCGGCGTTCGATCTGTTTCCGTTCGAGGTCTGGGCCAAGCTGAATGCGGCTTTCTGGCGCAAACCGGATTTGCAGCAGCTGTGCTACGGCGACCCGGCCGGCGATGCACGTTTGCGCGGAATGATCGCCGCGTATTTGCGCAGTTCCCGTGGCATGCAGTGCACGGCTGAACAAATTGTGATCACCAGTGGCGCACAGCAGGGAATCAGCCTTTGTGCACAGCTGCTGGTGGAGCCCGGTGACGGGGTGGCGATTGAAAATCCGGGATATCGGGCGGCCGGTCATGCATTCGCCGTTGCAGGTGCCCGGCTGCATGGGGTGGCGGTGGATAGTGAGGGTATCGACTGCGGTGAACTGGCACAGCTGGGCGATTGCCGTCTGACCTACGTCACCCCGTCCCATCAGTACCCCACCGGGGTAGTGATGAGCCTGGCTCGTCGTCTGGAGTTGCTGGCCTGGGCCGAACGCACGCAGGGCTGGATCGTCGAGGATGATTACGACGGCGAGTACCGCTACAGCGGTGCGCCGCTGGCACCTTTGGCGGCACTGGATCGGCATGGCCGGGTGCTCTACGTCGGCACGTTCGGCAAAGTGGCGTTTCCGGCGTTGCGCCTGGGTTACCTGGTGTTGCCGACGGGGCTGGTGCAGGCATTTGCCCAGCGCCGGGCGGTGGACGTACGGCATTCCGAGGTCAGTACCCAAGCCGTAATGGCCGAGTTCATGGCGGCCGGGCATTTCCAGCGGCATATCCGCCGCATGCGGCGTGCGGCGCTGAGCCGGCGTAATGCGTTGCTCAGCGGCTGGCCGGGGGGCATTCCCGGTGTCGGCCAGTTGCCCACGGTCGCTGCCGGGTTGCACATGACAGTGCCGGTCGACAGCATTGAGCGAGAACAGGCGTTGATTGAATTGGCACGTAGCGTCGATGTCGAGATCAATGGCTTGAGTGGTTATTGGCTGCCCGAGTCCACGATCCCGATGGATCAGCGTGCCGGGTTGGTTCTGGGGTTTGCAGCAGTGCCGGAAAAGGCTATCGAAGCCGCGTTGGAGCGGCTGCGGACGGTCTGGCGTTGTCTTTGAAACGAGCGCGTCGGGTCGCTGATGGGCCGCAGGCAAAAACAGACCTGCGCGAGCGCAGGTCCTGGTGACGGCGGGAGCGAAGCGGGTATCAGGTGCCGGACTTGATCTTGGTCCAGGCCCGGGTCCGCGCACGTTCGGCATCGCGGGGCAGCGGTTGCAGGGTGTAGAGCGTGCTCATCGCCGTGTCGGTCGGGTACAGGTTCGGGTTGTTGCGGATCGCCGGGTCGACCATTTCCGTGGCGTCCTTGTTCGGGTTCGGGTAGCCGACGAAGTCACTGACCGGCGCGATCACCTGGGGTTGCAGCAGGTAGTTGACGAAGGTGTAAGCGTCGTCGGGGTTTTTCGCACCCTTCGGAATCGCCAGCATGTCGAACCAGATCGGCGCGCCTTCCTTCGGCAAACGCATGTCGACGACCACCCCGTTCCTGGCTTCTTTGGCGCGGTTGGCGGCTTGCGAGAAGCTGCCGGAATATCCGACCGCAACGCAAATGTCACCGTTGGCGATATCGGCCATGTACTTGGACGAGTGGAAGTAGGTGATGTACGGGCGGATCTTCATCAGCAGCGCTTCAGCCTTGTCATAGTCCGCAGGCTTCTTGCTGTTGGGGTCCAGACCGAGGTGTTGCAAGGCCAGCGGCAGGATCTCCGACGGTGAGTCGAGCAGGGCGACACCGCACTGCTTGAGCTTGCTGATGTTCTCTTCCTTGAAGATCAGGTCCCAGCTGTCCACCGGCGCATTGTCGCCGAGCACGGCCTTGATCTTGTCCGGGTTGAAGCCGATCAGGATGGTGCCGTACATGTACGGCACGGCGAACTTGTTGCCCGGGTCGTTGGCCTCGATCAGCTTCATCAGCTTGGGATCGAGGTGGTTCCAGTTCGGCAACTTGCTGCGGTCCAGCGGCTGGAACACCCCGGCTTCGATCTGCTTGGCGAGGAACACGTTGGACGGCACCACCACGTCATAGCCGGAGTTGCCGGTCAGCAGTTTGGCCTCCAGCGCTTCGTTGGTGTCGAAAATGTCGTAGACCAGTTTGGTCTGGGTGTTCTGGGCCTTGAAGTCCTCCAGGGCCTTGGGCGTGATGTAGTCGAACCAGTTGTAGACGCGCAATGTTCGCTCTTCGGCGTGGGCGGTAACGCTGAGTACCGAGGCACACAGCGTCGGCACGATAAAACGCTTAAGACTTTTCATTCTTCTACTTCCTCAACAAGCGCTTTCAAAACCTTCGAGAACGTTCACGGCGTTGATGCCGATTTCTTCGACGGCATAACCACCTTCCATGACGAACAGCGTCGGTACGCCGAGGTTGGCGATGCGCTTGCCCATGGCCAGGTAATCCGGGCTGTCGAGCTTGAATTGCGAGATCGGATCGTCCTTGAAGGTATCGACGCCCAGGGACACGACGACGATGTCGGCGCCGTAGCGTTCGATCTCCTTGCAGGCCTGTTCCAGCGCAGCGCTCCAGGTGTCCCAGCCTGAACCGGCGGGCAACGGGTAGTTGAAGTTGAAACCTTCACCGGCACCTTCGCCCAGCTCATCGTCATAACCGAGGAAGAACGGAAATTCGGCTTCCGGATGACCGTGAATCGATGTGAACAGCACGTCGCTGCGCTTGTAGAAAATCGACTGGGTGCCGTTGCCATGGTGGTAATCGACGTCGAGGATCGCGACTTTCTTGTGGCCCTGATCGAGGAAGGCCTGGGTGGCGATGGCGGCGTTGTTGAGGTAGCAATAACCACCCATCAAGTCGCCGGCGGCGTGGTGTCCCGGCGGACGGCACAGGGCGAAAGCAGAACGGGCGCCGCGCTGGATTTCCGCTTGGGCGGTGAGCGCGACTTGCGCTGCGCTGTACGCCGCTTGCCAGGTGCCGGCGGTGATCGGGGCGCCGCCGTCGAAGCTGTAATAGCCGAGCTGGCCGTGCAGGCTGGTCGGTTTGACCTGGCGTAACGTGCGGGCCGGCCAGGTGTAGGGCAGCAGGTCACCGTCGGTGTTGAATTCGGTCCAGCGTGCCCAGGCGCCCTTGAAGAAGTCCAGATAGTCGCGGCTGTGGATGCGCGCGATGGGCTCCAGGCCGAAATCCTTCGGTGCCTGGACTGGGCCCAGGTTCTGGTTTTTCACCCGTTGCAGCACGTGGTCGGCACGGGAAGGCATTTCGAAGCAGGGCTTGAGTTGGCCATCGATCAATTCACAACGGCCGTGGTGCAGGTGGTGATCATCTGAGTAGATCGTCAGCATTTCTTGTTCTCCGCAGGCTGATTCGGTTGAACACAGTCTTGCGGTGCAGACGGTTTTGGAGAACGGCAGGAAAGGCCAAAAGGGGATTAATGTGGCCAAAACATTTGACCGAAATTCGCCCCTGTTCAGTGTATGGGATACACACCCTGTAGGAGCTGGCTTGCCAGCGAAGGCGGTATTTCAGCCGATAGAGATGCGTCGGATGTGTTGGCCTCTTCGCTGGCAACCCAGCTCCTACAAAGGCCTGTGTTGTGGCCGGAACTGACTCGGCGTCACACCGCTCCAGCGCACAAACGCATGCCGAAAACTCGCGGTCTCGCTGAAGCCCAGGGCCTCGGCGATCTGATAGATCGGCAACTGATCCTTGCACAGCATTTGCTTGGCCTGCTCGAAGCGCAGTTCGTCGAGCAGTTCCTGATAGCTGCAACCCATGTCCTTGAGATGCCGGCGCAAGGTCCGCGCCGAACAGTTCATTTGCTCGGCCAGCCCCTCCAACCCCGGTGCCGCATTCAATTGCGCGCTGAGCAATTGGCGGATGCGTCCCAGCCAGGCCTGGCGTCCGGTGAACTCGATGTTCTGTTTGCGGCAGCGTTCGGCCATGGCCTGGTGGGTGATGATATCGGCCAGCGGCAGTGGCTGGTCGAGCCAGCGCTTGTCGAAGGCAAAGGCATTGTTGCGGGCGCCGAAGTGCACCGGGCAATTGAAGTGTTCGGCGTAGGTCGCTTCGTAGTCGGGGGCGGCGTGTTCAAAGCGGGCGCCGAGCAAGGGCAGGGGATGGCCGAGCAGGTCGTCGCAGGTGACTTTCAGCGACACCAGGCAGAACTCGGCGTTGAACACCGCCATGGCCGGGCTCTCGCGGTAATCGGCGGCGGCGAACCAGATGCGCTCGCCATCGTCTTCAAGGCTCAACTCGAAAAGTGTTCCCAGCAGCGCCGGATAACGCATCGCCAGACGCAAAGCGTCACCGAAGGTGGCACTGGTGAGCAGGGCGTAACCGAGCATGCCGTAGCAGGAAACGTGCATCCGCCGGCCCAGTTCCAGGCCGATGTCACGTTTGAGGGCAACGGCGTTGGCACAGACCTGCATTTCCTGATTGGTGGTGATGCACGTGTCGGCACGGTTCAGATCCGCCGCACTGATGCCGCTGCCGGCCAGCAGCGCTTCGCTGGACAAGCCTTGTGCCTTGAAGGCATCGAGTACCAGGGAGACGGCATTGAGGGTGGTGAGGTGGGAGTGGAGCATGAGGACTTCCAGCCTTGGGATGGCTGGAACGCAGCAAGTTGTATGCCGGGCGAGGATCTTAATGTGGGAGCGAGCAAGCCCGCTCCCACAGAGTTATGTGTTGATTCAGCTCAGCTCGCCGCACAAGTCGAGTTCGACAAGCCGACGGACTTCTTCTGTCTCAAGCCCCGCCCCCAACACCCCGTGCAACTTGCCGAACGCCGCTTCACGGGTCATGCCACCACCGGACAACACGCCCACACCGCGCAAGCGACTGCCGGCTTCGTAGACGTCCAGTACAACCCCGCCTTCATGGCACTGCGTCACCGCGACCACGACCACGCCGTTGTCCCGCGCGCGGCCAAGGCTGGCGAGAAACCCGGGGTTGTCGCTCGGGCCGGTGCCGCTGCCGTAGCACTCCAGCACCAAGCCTTGAATGCCACTGTCGAGCAAACCGTCCAGCACCTCGGCACTGATGCCGGGGAACAGCGGCAGCACTGCGACGTTCGCCAATTGTTTGGGTTGGTTGTAATTCAGCTGTGCTGGTAAAGAAGGCACCTTCACGCCACCGCCCTGACGCTCCAGTCGTTTGAACGGATGCCGGCCAAAACTGCGGACCTTCGCGCAGCGGGTCGGGTCCAGCAGTTCGCCATGGAAGTACAGATGTACGCCCGGCGCGATGCCCTGGCCCAGTGCAACCAGCGCGCCGCCGAGGTTTTCCCAGGCGTCGCTGTCGGTGACGCCGGCCGGCAGCATGGAGCCGGTGAAGCACACGCGGGCGTGCAGGCCGAGCAACTGGAAACTCATGGCGGCGGCGCTGTAGGCCAGAGTGTCGGTGCCATGCAGGATCAGCACGCTGTCGCAGCCCTGAACATCCACCGCGTCGACCACCGCTTCGCGCAGTTGTTGCCAATACGCCGGGGTCATGTTGGCGCTGTCGATCAACGGCGACATCTCACGAAAGCGCCACTGCGGCACTACCAGTTCGGGTTGGCTGTGCAGATACTCACGCATCCGCGCTTCAAAACCGGACGCCGGGGCCAGGCCATGGGCGCTGGCCTGCATGCCGATGGTGCCGCCGGTGTAGAGCACCATGACGTGCTGGGCGGCAGGGTAGGTCGAGGAATTCATGAAGATTCTCCGAAAGGAAGAGTTCCTGTGGGAGCGAGCTTGCTCGCGATGGCGCACTGTCAGTCAACACAGCGATGTCTGACATACCGCTATCGCGAGCAAGCTCGCTCCCACAGTTTTTTGCACTTTAACTGACAGGCGCAGGGGATGCGCCTGTCGTTTACCGATCAGCGTTGCGCTGCAGGCACACCTTGCGACTCAACTTCAGTCTTGCCGACAGCGGCTGGCGGATTGGCCGGCCACGCCTGGCGGTCCAGATCCAGGTCCGGGAACTTGGCCGAGTCGAACACCGGTGTCTTGATGCCAGCGGCGCGCTGGTCATCGTAGTCACGCAGGATGCGCATGCCGACCTTGAACAGCAGGAACAGCGCGATCAGGTTGACGAACGCGAGCATGGTCATGGTGATGTCGGCGAAGGCGAACACAGTGCCGAGGTTTTCGATGGCGCCCCAGAAAATCAGCACCAGTACCAGCGCGCGATAGCCGATCAGCGCCTTGCGGTTTTCACCGATCAAAAAGCGCAGGTTGCTCTCGCCCAGGTAGTAGTTGTAGAGGATCGAGGTGAACACGAACAACGCCAGGGCCACGGAGATGAACATCCGGCCCCAGTCACCGACCACGGCGGCCAACGAGTTCTGGGTCAGGGCAATGCCGTCGCCTTCGAAGCCCGGGGTGTAGAAGCCGGAAAGCAGGATCAGCAGTGCGGTGCAGGTACAGATCACGAAGGTGTCGAGGAACACGCTGAACGCCTGGACCACACCTTGTGCCACCGGGTGCTCGACCGCCGCAACTGCCGCCACGTTCGGCGCACTGCCCAGGCCGGCTTCGTTGGCGAACACGCCACGCTTCACGCCCATGACAATGGCGCTGCCAATCAGGCCACCGAAGGCCTGGTCCAGACCGAAGGCGCTCTTGATGATGGTCATCAGCATGCCCGGCACATGGTCGAACTGCAGCACGATCACGTAGAGGGTCACGCCGATGTACACCAGGGTTTTCACCGGCACCAACAAGTCGGCGACCTTGGCGATGCGCTTGATCCCGCCGATGAACACCAGGCCCAGCAGCACGGCCAGACCGATGCCGGTGTAAGTGGTGTCGAGGCCGAACGCGTTGTTCAACGAGTGCGTCACGGCGTGGGCTTGCAGACCGTTGAAGGCGAAGCCGAACGTCACCAGCAGCAGGAACGCCATCAGCATGCCCAGCCAGCGTTTTTGCAGACCGTGCTGGATGTAATAGGACGGGCCGCCACGGAACTGGCCTTCGGAATCGCAGCGCTTGTAGAGCTGGCCGAGGGAACATTCGAAGAAGCTGCTGGACATGCCGACCAGCGCGGTCACCCACATCCAGAACACGGCACCGGGGCCACCGAGGGTCACGGCAATGCCGACGCCGGCGATGTTGCCCGCACCGACGCGGCCGGCGAGGCTGAGCATCAGGGCCTGGAACGAACTGAGTTGCCCGGCGCTGCTTTTGAGGCTGTCGCGGAACACCGCGAACATGTGGAAGAAATGACGCAGTTGAACGAAACGCGAGCGGATCGTGAAGTAGCTACCGAGCCCGACAATGAGCACGATCAGTACTTTCCCTGAGAGGAAGTCGTTAATGACTTCGAGCATGGATTATTCCTCGCTGTTTTTTGTGTAGGCAAATGCTGGCCGGGTAAACACATCGAGTTACACCCGCTGGCGCACGGCACAACAGGCGGGTCAACGTTCGTCCCGGTTTCATATCGCGGGTTTGTTATTAGTTCGGGTTTCGCATGGGTTGAGGCCTCGCTACCGACGACCGCTCACACGAAGAGGGGCGGCACTATACCGATGCTTTCCTGTGGGAGCGAGCTTGCTCGCGATTGCGATAGTTCCTTCAACATTTGTGTCGACTGACCGGACGCCATCGCGAGCAAGCTCGCTCCCACAGATTTTGCTTTTGCTGCTGTTAAAAAAAAGGGCCTGGAGATTGATCTCCAGGCCCTCAAAAGGTGAGAGGTGTCTAGTCCCTCGACCTGGTGAGCGGTGCTACAAATAACGCGTCGGGTTATGCCTTCAGAGGCACCAGGCGCGGAGCAATCATGTTTTCCGGGCGCAGGATGTCGGCGAGCATGGCTTCGTCGAGCAGACCTTCTTCACGCACCAGTTCCAGCACGCCGCGGCCGCTTTCAAGGGCGAGGCCGGCGATGCGGGTGGCATTTTTGTAGCCGATGTACGGGTTCAGCGCGGTGACCAGGCCGATCGAGTGCTCGACCAGTTCACGGCAGCGTGCTTCGTTGGCGGTGATGCCGACGATGCAGTGCTCGCGCAGCATGTCCATGGCGCGTTGCAGCAGGCGGATCGAGTCGAAGATCTTGAAGGCGATCAGCGGTTCCATCACGTTCAGTTGCAGCTGGCCGCCTTCGGCCGCAATGGTCAGGGCCAGGTCGTTACCGATGATCTGGAACGCCACCTGGTTGACTGCTTCCGGAATAACCGGGTTGACCTTGCCTGGCATGATCGAGCTGCCTGGCTGACGTGCCGGCAGGTTGATCTCGTTGATGCCGGTACGTGGGCCGCTGGACAGCAGGCGCAGGTCGTTGCAGATCTTCGACAGCTTGACCGCGGTGCGCTTGAGCATGCCGGAGAACAACACGAAGGCGCCCATGTCGGAGGTGGCTTCGATCAGGTCGGCGGCCGGCACCAGCGGTTGACCGCTGATCACTGCCAGACGCTGAACAGCCAGAGCCTGATATCGCGGGTCGGCGTTGATGCCGGTACCGATCGCGGTGCCGCCCAGGTTCACTTCAGTCAGTAGTTCCGGGGCCAGCGTCTTCAGACGGGCCAGGTCTTCGCCCATAGTGGTGGCGAACGCACGGAATTCCTGACCCAGGGTCATCGGCACGGCGTCTTGCAGTTGGGTACGACCCATCTTCAGGACGTGGTTGAATTCTTCACCCTTGGCCGCGAACGCCTGAATCAGGCTGTCGAGGCTGGCGAGCAGGGCGTCGTGACCCAGCAACAGACCCAGGCGGATCGCCGTTGGGTACGCGTCGTTGGTCGACTGCGCCATGTTCACGTCATCGTTCGGGTGCAGGTACTGGTATTCGCCTTTCTGGTGACCCATGGCCTCCAGTGCGATGTTGGCGATGACTTCGTTGGCATTCATGTTGGTCGAAGTGCCAGCGCCGCCTTGAATCATGTCCACCACGAACTCTTCGTGGAAGTCGCCGCGGATCAAACGTGCACAGGCTTCGCTGATGGCAGCGTGCTTGGCTTCGCTCAGGTGACCCAGTTCACGGTTGGCGTCAGCAGCGGCCTGTTTGACCATGGCCAGGCCGACAACCAGTTTCGGGTAGTGCGAAATCGGAACGCCCGAGAGGCGGAAGTTATTCACCGCTCGCAGGGTCTGGATACCGTAATACGCTTGAGCGGGTACTTCGAGAGCGCCAAGCAGGTCATTTTCTGTGCGGAATGATGCAGCGGAGGACATGATAGAAATCATCTCAATATGGACCCGGTCTGTGCCGGAACGCTGTGAATGCTAGGCTTGTGCAGAATTTTGGGCCAATGCTGTTAAACACTAGCCTATGCACATTCGGCATAATACCCGTGTGACGCCGTGTTGACGGCAGGCGTATGACCTAAATTGGTGCATCTCCGGGAGGGCATGATGAATCTGGAAAGCAAATGGCTGGAGGACTTTAGTGCCCTGGCCGCCACCCGCAGTTTCTCCCAGGCAGCCGAGCGGCGTTTCGTGACGCAACCGGCATTCAGTCGGCGAATCCGTAGCCTTGAGGCCGCGCTCGGTCTGACTCTGGTCAACCGATCCCGAACGCCGGTGGAACTGACGGCAGCAGGGCAATTGTTTCTGGTTACCGCACGCACCGTGGTCGAGCAACTGGGCGAAGTGCTGCGCCATCTGCACCACCTGGAAGGCGGACAGGGCGAAGTGATGCAGGTCGCGGCGGCGCATTCCCTGGCGCTTGGATTCTTTCCGCGCTGGATCGCGCAGTTGCGCAACGAAGGCTTGAACATCGCCACGCGGCTGGTGGCAACCAACGTCGGGGACGCCGTGCATGCGTTGCGCGAAGGCGGCTGCGATCTGATGCTGGCGTTCTACGACCCGGACGCCGCGATGCAGATGGACCCGGAAATCTTCCCCTCGCTGCACCTTGGCCACACCGAGATGCTGCCGGTGTGTGCCGCCGACGCCAATGGCAAACCGCTGTTCGATCTGGAAGGCGAAGGCAGCGTGCCGTTGCTGGCGTACAGCGCCGGGGCCTTTCTCGGGCGTTCGGTGAACTTGCTGCTGCGTCAACGAGCGCTGCGCTTCACCACGATCTACGAAACCGCCATGGCCGACAGCCTGAAAAGCATGGCCCTGGAGGGCCTGGGCATCGCTTGGGTGCCGCAACTGAGTGTGCGCGCCGAACTGGCGCGCGGTGAACTGGTGGTCTGCGGCGGCCCGCAATGGCACGTGCCGCTGGAAATCCGCTTGTATCGGTGTGCGTTGGTGCGCAAGGCGAATGTGCGGTTGTTGTGGCGCAAGTTGGAGGGTGGGGTGGCGAGCCCGGCTTCGTGAGAATGTTTATGGCAACCTTCGCAAGGCAGCTTGAACTTATGGAAAGCGATTGAGATATTCGCGAATATTTTCCCTGTTCTTGTCGCTGAAGCGGTAAACGTTTCCACGTACATGAGAAAACTCATCGGCGAGCATGATTGTGTCGTGCCACCAGCCGTCATAGACCACTTCACTGTCTTCGTGGGTCGCGCCAAACATATGACCTATTTCATGTGCGGGAATTCGGTAAGAGGTGATCGATGCAATTGCGCAATGACCTTCGACAGAGGCATATCCGCCTACACCCCCCAAGAGTCCGCCCAACTTTTCGTGGATATTCTCTCGGGTCAACAAGAGAATTTTGGTTAAATTCACTTCATGGCGATCGCTTGCCAAAACTCTTGCATGCCAGTTTTTAATCAAGTTCTTCCAGCCCTCCAGTGCAGCCACAGCGTCCTCATTTTTGTAGTCGTATACTGACATTTCAGGGATATCGCTTTGACGATACATCTCTATCTGGACGGCGCGTCCCGAAATGAACTCAAGTTCGGTTTTAAGCCAGGAAAAATAGTCGATGTATAAATTGTTTTTTTGATGATGTTGAAGGTCGTTATGGAGGATGATGATGAGGCTGATAGGTTTTTTCATGTTTTTAACTTCCTGTTCGGTTGGGATTTCCTGAAATTTGATAGTTAACGGTGATTGGCACTTCCGGCAAGTTTAAGTCTATTTAAAATTGTTTTAAGTGTGTTGAGGTGGTCGCTTTTGCTGCGGCTTTTATTAAAGTAAGAAAATGAATAGTTCACGTCATACCTCGGCTTGGCCAGCTGACTCGGTAGTCAAGAAAGGGGTGTTTCCAGACCGCATGACAGATGGTCGCCACAGGGGCTGTTTATCTGCCTCATTGAGGTATACTGCGCGGCCTTCGGCCGGTTACGACCGGCCATAATTCGTACAATCAAGCCACGCATTCTGCGTGGCTTGTTGTTTTTTGATGCGCCTGCGGGCGCCCAGAGAGAAGAGGCACGACGATGAGTGCACTGGTTGGCGTGATCATGGGCTCCAAGTCCGATTGGTCCACCCTTAGCCACACCGCCGATATGCTGGAAAAGCTCGGCATCCCCTACGAGGTGAAAGTGGTTTCTGCCCACCGCACTCCGGACCTGCTGTTTCAGTACGCCGAAGAGGCCGAAGCACGGGGCATCGAGGTGATCATCGCCGGTGCCGGTGGCGCGGCCCACTTGCCAGGCATGTGTGCGGCCAAGACCCACTTGCCGGTGCTGGGCGTACCCGTGCAGTCCGCCATGCTTTCGGGCGTCGATTCGCTGCTCTCCATTGTGCAGATGCCTGCAGGCATTCCGGTTGCCACTCTGGCCATCGGCAAGGCGGGCGCGATCAACGCGGCGCTGTTGTCGGCGAGTATCCTGGGCGCCAAGCACCCGCAGTTCCACGCGGTGCTGAAAACCTTCCGTGCTGAGCAGACAGACAGCGTCCTGGACAATCCAGACCCACGCATCGCCTGAGGTTGTTGACGATGAAGATCGGTGTAATCGGTGGCGGCCAACTGGGTCGCATGTTGGCTCTGGCGGGCACTCCGCTGGGCATGAACTTCGCTTTTCTGGACCCTGCGCCGGATGCCTGTGCAGCCGCGTTGGGCGAACACCTGCGAGCCGATTACGGCGATCAGGATCACCTGCGCCAGCTGGCCGATGAAGTCGACCTGGTGACCTTCGAGTTCGAAAGCGTTCCGGCCGAGACCGTGGCTTTCCTCTCGCAATTCGTCCCGGTCTACCCGAGCGCCGAAGCCCTGCGCATCGCCCGCGATCGCTGGTTCGAGAAGAGCATGTTCAAGGATCTGGGGATTCCTACCCCGGCGTTCGCCGACATCCAGTCCCAGGCCGACCTGGACGCCGCCGTGGCTTCCATCGGTCTGCCGGCGGTGCTGAAAACCCGTACTTTGGGTTACGACGGCAAGGGCCAGAAAGTCCTGCGCACCCCTGAAGATGTGGTCGGCACCTTCGCCGAACTGGGCAGCGTGGCCTGTCTGCTGGAAGGCTTCGTGCCGTTCACCGGTGAAGTCTCGCTGATCGCCGTGCGCGCCCGTGACGGTGAAACCCGCTTCTATCCGCTGGTGCACAACACCCATGACAGCGGCATCCTCAAGCTGTCCGTGGCCAGCACCGATCACCCGTTGCAAGCCTTGGCCGAAGACTACTCCAGCCGTGTGCTCAAGCAGCTGGATTATGTTGGCGTGATGGCGTTCGAGTTCTTTGAAGTCGACGGTGGCCTCAAGGCCAACGAAATCGCCCCGCGCGTGCACAACTCCGGGCACTGGACCACCGAAGGCGCCGAGTGCAGCCAGTTCGAAAACCACCTGCGGGCCGTTGCCGGCTTGCCGTTGGGTTCGACGGCCAAGGTCGGGGAGAGCGCAATGCTCAACTTCATCGGCAAAGTGCCGGACACCGAGAAGGTCTTGGCTATCGCCGATTGCCATCTGCATCACTATGGCAAGGCCTTCAAGGTCGGCCGCAAGGTCGGTCACGCCAACCTGCGTTGTGCGGATCGCGAAACGCTGACCGCGCAGATCCTCAAGGTTGAAGCGCTGATCGCCGAATAGTTTCATGTGGCAGCGGCGGAACCAATCAGGGACCGCCGTTCTCTCATGGCAGGATGCTGAAGTCTGACTAGGCTTTCGCATAACCAACCATTCAGAGGGAAATGCCATGGGAATCATCGGAACCATCTTTATCGGCTTGATCGTCGGCCTGCTGGCGCGGTTCCTGAAACCGGGCGATGACAGCATGGGCTGGATCATGACCATCCTGCTCGGTATCGGCGGTTCGCTGGCGGCCACTTACGGCGGCCAGGCTCTGGGCATTTATCAGGCTGGCCAAGGCGCAGGCTTTATCGGCGCGCTGGTTGGCGCGGTCATCCTGCTGGTGATCTACGGCTTGGTCAAAAAGAACTGAGCCAAGCGACAAAGTCCTCTCGGCGACACAAGCCGGGAGGGCTAGAATGCTCGGGGTTTCCTGTTCTTCCCTTTGCCGAGCACCTTCATGCGCCGTCTTTTGTTGACTCTTGTTTTACTGGGTTCGGGCCTTGCCCATGCCGGCGAACTGCCGGAAACCGACTGGCTTGAATTGATGCCCAAGTCGGACCAGAAGGCCCTCGAGGCCATGCCTGAAATCGACCACAACTCCCCTGAAGCCAATGGCACTTTCACCGACAAAGGTGGGATGAAACAGGCCAAAGGCTTGCCGGCGGTGATGTACTCGACCAAGACCGTTGCGTCGATGAACGACAAGAACATCCGCATCGGTGGTTATCCGGTGCCGCTGGAGTCCGATGCCAAGGGCCGTAGTACGCTGTTCTTCCTGGTGCCGTACCCGGGCGCGTGCATCCATGTGCCACCTCCGCCGCCCAACCAGCTGGTGCTGGTGCGCTATCCAAAGGGCCTGAAGCTGAACGATATCTACACGCCGCTGTGGGTCACCGGCACGCTGAAAGTCGAGAAGGTCAGCAATGACCTGGCCGATGCGGCGTATGCGCTGGATGCGCAGAAGGTGCGGGTGGTGGAAGAGTCGGATTTGTAACAACTGCACCAAACCCCTGTAGGAGCAGCCGGTCGATGCTCCTACGGGGGGTTATGGCGCTGATTAGAGCGGCTGGCTACCGACGTTCACGCCAAGCGTATGGCTGGCACCCGGCGCCAGGTTCACCACATCGCCCATCACGTTCGCCGTCTCGATGCACAGCATGCGCTGCCAGCCGTCGTCGGCCATGTCGCTGAACGCGGCGGCGCGGTCGATCCACGGGTTCCAGATCACCGTCGTGCGAGAGCCGGTGCTGGTCAGTACGATGCGTCGCTCCCAGGCAGGATCGACGATGCTCAACTGCGGCGGGGTGTCGAGGTAGATGCGATCGGTTTCGCCGGTAAAACGCAGATCACCGGTCTGGGGGACGGTTTTCCAGTTGTCCAGGGTTTCGATGTAGTTGAGGCCATCCAGGCCTTCGACATGCACGTCGCGCACATCACTGACGGCAAAGTAACTGTGCAGAGCCTGGCTGATGCTGACGGTTTCGGCGCCCCGGTTGTGGCTGGTCAGCTGGATGTGCAATTGCTCGTCGAGGCGAATGCTCAGCGTCAAATCCACCTGGTGCGGCCAGCCGGGAAAGCCGCCTTCGGGGTAGGGCAAGAGGAATTCGACCTTCAGGCTTTCGCCTTCAGCTTCTATGCCGCCCAGCTCCCAATCCATCGCTCGCACGAAGCCGTGAGCCGACGGCGCTTCATTGCTGATGCGCATCGCCTGCACGCTTTGCGGGTTGCGCGCAAAGTTGCCGAACCACGGCCAGCACACCGGCACGCCGGCACGGATGCTCTTGCCAGTCTTGAACACGGCCTCGTCGTTGAGCCAGATCAGCGGCGGCTGGCCGGCCAATTGATAGCTGAGGATGTGCGCGCCTTGCTGGGCCACCAGTAATTCGGCCTGACCGTGGCGGATGCGCCAGCAGTTCAGTTCATTCAGTTTTATGGCTTCAACATTGGGCGTGCTCATGGGACAGCTCTCGATCAGTAACGTGGACGACTATCGACCGCAAAACGGCTGCCAGGTTTAGCGAGCCCGAGGCGGAACCGAACGGGTGCGACCGCTGCCGTCGATGGCAACGAACACAAACACCGCTTCGGTTACTTTACGCCACTCGCTGGACAGCGGATCGTCGCTCCAGACCTCGACCATCATCTTGATCGAGCTGCGGCCGATTTCCAGGGCCTGGGTATAGAAGGAGAGCTGCGCGCCCACCGCCACCGGAACCAGAAAGGCCATGCGGTCGATCGCGACGGTGGCAACACGTCCGCCAGCGACCTTGCTGGCCATAGCGGTGCCCGCCAAATCCATTTGCGCCACCAGCCAGCCGCCGAAAATATCGCCGAAGCCGTTGGTTTCGCGAGGAAGCGCGGTGATTTGCAGGGCCAGGTCGCCTTGCGGGATCGGATCTTCTTGTTCGAGCTCTATCATTCCGGGGGTGCCTCTGACCCGTGACTCTTCGTTGGTATTGCTGGTGGTAGCCGTCTTCGGGAAAAACGATTCAGCACCGAACATACTACGTTCGTCACGTTTTCCATAAGGCGCCTAAAGGGAAACTCTGCGAAATCGCCTATGAACCTGACAGGCGTTTTCGCACAGCAACCCCTGAAAAACCGGAGCAAGACTGCGAGTATATCGGTCGGTAGACTCCGCGACGACCATCCGGTTCTCATTTTGACCGTCAAAAACGCACCTCTATGTGCTTTTTCGATCAATTTGCTATCGTGCCGGACCTGCCCAAACCTCCGCCAGCGTCGTTGAGGTTGCAGATCCGACTATAAGAGAAGCCCTTGCCATGACCACAGCGCCCTCGAGCATCGCGCAGCCAGACCAACCCGCCCGCCCGCTGACCCGCAACGACTACAAGACGCTATCGCTGTCTGCCTTGGGCGGCGCGCTGGAGTTCTACGACTTCATCATCTTCGTGTTCTTCGCCACGGTGGTGGGCAAGTTGTTCTTCCCGGCGGACATGCCCGAGTGGCTACGCCTGATGCAGACCTTCGGCATCTTCGCCGCCGGCTACCTGGCACGGCCGCTGGGTGGCATCGTGATGGCGCACTTCGGCGACCTGCTGGGTCGCAAGAAAATGTTCACCCTGAGCATTTTCATGATGGCCGTCCCGACCTTGATCATGGGTCTGCTGCCGACTTATGCACAGATCGGCATGTGGGCACCGATCCTGTTGCTGTTGATGCGGGTGATTCAGGGAGCGGCCATTGGCGGTGAAGTGCCGGGGGCGTGGGTCTTCGTTTCCGAACACGTTCCGCAACGGCATGTCGGGTACGCCTGCGGCACCCTGACCAGCGGTCTGACGGCCGGCATTTTGCTCGGCTCGCTGGTCGCCACGGCGATCAACAGCCTCTACACCGCGGTGGAAGTAGCGGATTACGCCTGGCGCATCCCGTTCCTGCTGGGTGGCGTGTTTGGTCTGTTCTCGGTGTACCTGCGTCGCTGGTTGCACGAAACCCCGGTGTTCGCTGAGCTGCAACTGCGCAAGGCCCTGGCCGAAGAGGTGCCGCTACGGGCGGTGCTGCGTGACCATCGTGGTGCGATCGCCATTTCGATGTTGCTGACCTGGTTGTTGTCTGCCGCCATCGTGGTGCTGATTCTGATGACCCCGACTGTGTTGCAGACGGTCTATCACGTCTCGCCAACCACGTCCCTGCAGGCGAACAGCGTGGCGATCGTATTTCTGAGCTTTGGCTGCATCATTGCCGGCGCACTGGCCGATCGCTTCGGTGCAGGACGAGTCTTCGTGATCGGCTGTACCGCGTTGCTGGCCAGCTCCTGGACTTTCTACCACAGCCTGGCTGACCATCCCGACTGGCTGTTCCCAATGTATGCCCTGACCGGTCTGCTGGTCGGCACCATCGGCGCGGTGCCGTACGTGATGGTCAAGGCGTTCCCGCCGGTGGTGCGCTTCAGCGGGTTGTCGTTCTCGTACAACGTCGCCTACGCCATTTTCGGCGGCCTGACGCCGATGATCGTCAGCCTGTTGCTCAAGGAAAGTGCGATGGGGCCTGCCTACTATGTGGCGGTATTGTGCGGGGTGGGGATTTTGGTGGGTGCTTATCTCTGGAAGCAACGTCGCTAAGCGCAGACTTTTCTGTTGCCTGTACTGGCCCCATCGCGAGCAAGCTCGCTCCCACACGGGTTCTGTGTTTGACGCAGACCCCTGTGGGAGCGAGCCTGCTCGCGATTGAAGGCGACTCAAATCATCCTGCAAAGAGCGGAATACTGGCCTTTCATCCAATTGTCATATTTCAGCCATAGAGTGTTCACACGGCCTGCTGATACTTGGCCCCGAATAACACACCCTATCTGCTAGGAGTAAGGCATGAAACTGAAGCGTTTGATGGCGGCAATGACTTTTGTCGCTGCTGGCGTTGCGACTGCCAACGCGGTTGCCGCTGTTGACCCTGCTATCCCGAGCTACACCAAGACCACTGGTGTGTCGGGCAACCTGTCCAGCGTCGGCTCCGATACCCTGGCCAACCTCATGACCCTCTGGGCTGAGAACTACAAAAAAGAATACCCGAACGTAAACATCCAGATTCAGGCCGCTGGCTCCGCCACTGCGCCACCTGCGCTGACTGAAGGCACCTCCAACCTGGGCCCGATGAGCCGCAAGATGAAGGACACCGAACTGGCTGCCTTCGAGCAGAAGTACGGCTACAAGCCAACCGCTATCCCGGTTGCCGTGGACGCCCTGGCTGTATTCGTACACAAGGACAACCCGATCCAGCACCTGACCATGGAACAAGTTGATGCGATCTTCTCGTCGACTCGTCTGTGCGGCGCTAAAGCCGACGTGAAAACCTGGGGCGACCTGGGCGTGACCGGCGACCTGGCCAACAAGCCGGTTCAACTGTTCGGTCGTAACTCGGTATCCGGCACCTACGGCTACTTCAAGGAAGAGGCCCTGTGCAAAGGCGACTACAAGCCTAACGTGAACGAACAACCAGGCTCGGCTTCGGTCGTGCAGTCGATCAGCTCCTCGCTGAACGGTATCGGTTACTCGGGCATCGGCTACAAGACCGCTAGCGTGAAAACCGTTGCTCTGTCCAAGAAGGGCAGCACCGAGTTCATCGAAGACACCGAAGAAAACGCCCTGAACGGCAAGTACCCGCTGTCCCGCTTCCTGTACGTGTACGTCAACAAAGCCCCGAACAAGCCTCTGGCCCCGCTGGAAGCCGAGTTCGTGAAATTGGTTCTGTCGAAACAGGGTCAGGAAGTCGTAGTGAAAGACGGTTACATCCCACTGCCGGCCAAAGTAGCTGCCAAAGCTCTGGCTGACCTGGGTCTGGCGGAAGGCGGCGCTGAAGTCGCAAAAAAGTAACAAATTGAGTCTAGAGTTACCCCTCTGGACTCACATGGGGGCGGCAGGAGCCGCCCCCATACACCTCTAATTCTCTATCCACTGCTGGTTACCGCCAGCGGCGGATTTGTTGCGTCACTGCATTGTCATCTTTCTGTCATACAGGATCGCTAGGGTGTGCGCATGAATGATCTGGCCAATTCCAACATGACTACTAATCCCCCCAAGCGAATTGACTTCAATACGCCTGAGCTGCAACGCAAGCGCCGCATTCGCGCGCTCAAGGATCGCCTGACCCGCTGGTACGTCCTCGTGGGCGGCCTCGCTGTGCTGGGCGCGATCACCTTGATCTTCTTCTTCCTTGCCTACGTCGTCGCGCCCCTGTTCCAGGGTGCCAGCCTGACCGCCAAGGACGCCATTACGCCCGCCTGGATGCAAGACGCCGGCAAGCCGCTGATGATCTCTCTGGAAGAGCAAAACCAGGTGGCAATGCGGGTGTCCGACAAGGGCCAGGCATTGTTCTTCGACATCGACAGTGGCGCTGAATTGAAGCGCGTCGATCTGTTGATCCCGGCCGGCACCACCGTGACCTCCATCGGAGAAGATCAGCCAGGTCACCCGCTGGTGGCCGTGGGTCTGTCCAACGGTCAGGCTCTGGTGTTCCGTCACACCTATAAAGTCAGCTACCCGGAAGGCAAGAAAACCATCACCCCGGCCGTCGAGTACCCGTATGGCGAAGCGCCAATCGCGGTGAACGAAGCCGGCGGTGCGCTGGAGCACGTCAGCCTCAACGCCAACGACTCGACCCTGATGCTGGTTGGCGCCACCGGTTCGCAACTCAATGTTCTGTCGCTGACCAGCGAAGAGAACATGATGACCGGCGAAGTCACCAACGAGCAGAAACGCATCGAGCTGCCGCAGATGATCGAGCCGGTGAAGAGCATCTTCGTCGACCCGCGTCAGCAGTGGCTGTACGTGATCAACGGGCGTGCCCAGGCCGATGTGTTCAGCCTGCGCGACAAGAGCCTCAATGGTCGCTACAAACTGCTTGAAGACGGTGAAGCTCAAGTCACCGCCAGCACCCAGCTGGTGGGCGGTATCTCGCTGATCATCGGTGACTCCAAAGGTGGCCTGGCCCAGTGGTTCATGGCCCGCGATCCGGATGGCGAACAGCGCCTGAAGCAGATTCGCACTTTCCAGATGGGCACCACGCCGATCGTTGAAATCACTGCCGAAGAACGCCGCAAGGGCTTCATTGCCCTCGACGCTTCCGGCAAGCTTGGCGTGTTTCACAGCACCGCCCACCGCACCTTGCTGGTGGAGCCGGTCGCTGAAGGCCAAGGCGTTTTCGGCCTGTCGCCTCGCGCCAACCGCGTGATCGTGGAAGCTGGCGGCAAGTTGCACCCGCTGCTGCTCGACAACCCGCACCCGGAAGTATCGTGGAGCGCACTGTGGAGCAAGGTCTGGTACGAGAACTACGACGAGCCTAAGTACGTCTGGCAATCGACCGCTGCCAACACTGACTTCGAACCCAAGCTGAGCCTGTCGCCGCTGACCTTCGGTACCCTGAAAGCCGCGTTCTACGCCATGCTGCTGGCCGCTCCACTGGCCGTTGCCGCTGCGATCTACACCGCGTACTTCATGGCCCCGGGTATGCGCCGCAAGGTCAAGCCGGTGATCGAGCTGATGGAAGCGATGCCGACGGTGATCCTCGGTTTCTTCGCCGGTCTGTTCCTCGCACCGTATGTGGAAGGGCACTTGCCGGGTATCTTCAGTCTGCTGATGCTGCTGCCGATCGGCATTCTGGTCGCCGGTTTTACCTTCAGTCGCCTGCCTGAGTCGATCCGCCTGAAAGTCCCGGATGGCTGGGAAAGTGCGCTGCTGATTCCGGTGATCCTGTTTGTGGGCTGGTTGTCGCTGTACATGAGTCCGTTCATGGAAAACTGGTTCTTCGGCGGCGACATGCGCATGTGGATCTCCCACGACCTGGGTATCACCTACGATCAGCGCAACGCCTTGGTAGTCGGCTTGGCCATGGGCTTCGCGGTTATCCCGAACATCTACTCCATCGCCGAAGACGCCGTGTTCAGCGTGCCTCGCGGCCTGACCCTGGGCTCCCTGGCCCTCGGTGCCACGCCGTGGCAGACCATGACCCGCGTGGTGATCCTCACCGCCAGCCCGGGCATCTTCTCGGCGCTGATGATCGGCATGGGCCGGGCGGTCGGTGAAACCATGATCGTGTTGATGGCCACCGGTAACACCCCGGTCATGGAAATGAACCTGTTCGAAGGCCTGCGCACCCTGGCAGCCAACGTCGCGGTGGAAATGCCCGAATCGGAAGTCGGCGGCAGCCACTACCGCGTGCTGTTCCTCTCGGCGCTGGTGCTGCTGTTGTTCACCTTCGTCATGAACACCCTCGCGGAACTGATTCGTCAGCGTCTGCGCAAGAAATACTCGTCGCTTTAAGAAAGGTAGAAGTCTGTGAAACAGAACTCCCTGAAAGGATGGTTCAAGAGCGGCGCCCCCGGCGTCTGGATCAGCGGTGGCGCGGTGTCCATCGCGGTCATCATGACCATTGGCCTGCTGGCAGTGATTGCCGTGCGCGGCCTGGGTCACTTCTGGCCGGCGGATCTGATCCACGCCAGCTACGACGTGCCGGGCCAGGGCCAGCACCTGGTCATTGGCGAAGTGGTGCAGAAAGAAGAAGTGCCACGTGCCCGTCTGAAGAGCGCTGGCTTGCCAGTGCCTGACGAAGGCCCTGAGTTCATGACCCGCGAGCTGATCAAGGTCGGTAACCGTGACCTGAACGGCAACGACTTCACCTGGACCGTCGGCGAGTGGCTGACCAACCAGACGACACCGCCAGAGCTGATGGCCGTCGAGCGTCGTGAGTGGGGCAACTTCTACGGTTACCTGGTCAACGTCAAACAGGACGGCAAGGTTATCGCTGAAGGCGAAGCGGCATGGCCTGAGTTGCAGGCTCGTGTCGACCGCGTGAACAAGCTGGCTGCACAGCTCAAGAACCTGGAAAAAACCGACATCGGTGCGATCAACGCCGGTCTCGAGCGCATCCGCTTGCACGGTCGCAAGCTGGAACTGGATGGCCAGCTCGACGCCACCGCACAAGCGGACATGGAATCCGAGCGCGCTGAACTCAATGCTCGCTATCAGGATATTGAAGCGCGCCTGAGCGACCTGCACGCGCAGTTCAACCGCGACAGCCTGACCGCCCGCGATGCGAACGGTAAGGAAATCGAAATCGGCATCGGCAAAGTGGTGCACGCCTATCAGCCGAACGCCATGAGCACGACCACCAAGATCGGTTTCTACTTCAGCAAGGTCTGGGAGTTCCTGAGCGACGACCCGCGTGAAGCGAACACCGAAGGCGGGATTTTCCCGGCGATCTTCGGCACCGTGATGATGACCCTGATCATGGCGATGATCGTGACCCCGTTCGGCGTACTGGCGGCGGTGTACCTGCGTGAATACGCCAAGCAGAACGCACTGACCCGGATTATCCGCATCGCGGTGAACAACCTGGCGGGCGTTCCGGCCATCGTTTACGGCGTGTTCGGCCTGGGCTTCTTCGTCTACGTGTTGGGCGGCTCGCTCGACCGGTTGTTCTTCCCTGAAGCGCTGCCGGCACCGACTTTCGGTACGCCGGGTCTGCTCTGGG
This sequence comes from Pseudomonas sp. IT-196MI5, assembly GCF_949767415.1. NCBI lineage: Bacteria > Pseudomonadati > Pseudomonadota > Gammaproteobacteria > Pseudomonadales > Pseudomonadaceae > Pseudomonas > Pseudomonas sp. IT-196MI5. The sequence goes on along the minus strand of NZ_CATKPZ010000033.1, from coordinate 269,958 downwards.
CCTCGCTGACCCTGGCGCTGCTGGCCGTGCCGGTGGTGATCGTGGCCACCGAAGAAGGCCTGGCGCGGATTCCTCGCACCGTGCGTGAAGGCTCGTTGGCCCTCGGCGCGACCAAGGCGGAAACCTTGTGGAAGATCGTGTTGCCGATGGCCAGCCCGGCCATGATGACCGGCATGATCCTCGCCGTGGCCCGCGCCGCGGGTGAAGTGGCGCCGCTGATGCTGGTGGGTGTGGTGAAACTGGCGCCGTCGCTGCCGGTGGACGGTAACTACCCGTACCTGCACCTGGACCAGAAGATCATGCACCTGGGCTTCCACATCTATGACGTCGGCTTCCAGAGCCCGAACGTCGAAGCCGCACGGCCATTGGTATATGCCACGGCGCTGCTGCTGGTGCTGGTGATCGCCACGCTGAACCTGTCGGCGGTGTACATCCGTAACCACCTGCGCGAGAAGTACAAGGCGCTGGATAGCTGATAACCCTGTAGGAGCGAGCTTGCTCGCGAAGAAGGTACATCCGACACATTTTTGTGTCTGAACGACCATCGCGAGCAAGCTCGCTCCTACAGAAAGAATTGTGTAACCGCAGGCCAAGGCCGGCGGAAAACGAACCGAATTTGTTAGCACAGGGAGCCTCCCATGCAGCACGAAGCACATACCCACGGCATCAACATGTCGGCGCTGGGTCGCGACAAACAGAGCCTGAACCTCGAGCAGGAAACCGTGGCTATCGAAGTGCCGGGCCTGAGCCTGTTCTACGGCGAAAAACAAGCACTGTACGACGTCAGCATGAACATCCCGAAACAGCGCGTGACCGCCTTCATCGGCCCGTCCGGCTGCGGCAAGTCGACGCTGCTGCGTACCTTCAACCGCATGAACGACCTGGTTGACGGCTGCCGTGTCGATGGCGCGATCAACCTGTACGGCAGCAACATCTACCGCAAGGGCGAAGACGTGGCCGAGCTGCGTCGTCGCGTCGGCATGGTGTTCCAGAAGCCGAACCCGTTCCCGAAAACCATCTACGAAAATGTGGTTTACGGCCTGCGCATCCAGGGCATCAACAAGAAGCGCGTCCTCGACGAAGCCGTCGAGTGGGCGTTGAAAGGCGCGGCATTGTGGGACGAAGTCAAAGACCGTCTGCACGAGTCGGCACTGGGTCTGTCCGGTGGTCAGCAGCAACGTCTGGTGATCGCCCGCACCATCGCCGTGGAGCCGGAAGTGCTGCTGCTCGACGAACCGTGCTCGGCACTCGACCCGATCTCCACGCTGAAAGTCGAAGAGCTGATCTACGAACTGAAATCCAAGTTCACCATCGTCATCGTGACTCACAACATGCAACAGGCGGCGCGGGTGTCTGATTACACCGCGTTCATGTACATGGGCAAGCTGGTGGAATTCGGCGACACCGATACCCTGTTCACCAATCCGGCGAAGAAGCAGACCGAAGACTACATCACCGGTCGCTACGGCTAGCAGCAGCCACAAGCCGCACGCTTCAAGCGGCAGGTCAGAGCGGTTCGGGTACGACACACATCAGCTTGCAGCTTGTAGCTTGCAGCTCACAGCTTTTGCGGAGCAGACAACATGATTTCTAAGGAAGGCCTTACACACCACATCTCCCAGCAGTTCAACGCCGAACTGGAGGAAGTGCGCAGCCACCTCCTGGCCATGGGCGGGCTGGTCGAGAAACAGGTCAACGACGCGGTGACCGCGCTGATCGAGGCCGACTCCGGCCTGGCCCAGCAGGTGCGCGAGATCGACGACCAGATCAACCAGATGGAACGCAACATCGACGAAGAATGCCTGCGCATTCTGGCCCGTCGTCAGCCGGCAGCGTCCGACCTGCGCTTGATCATCAGCATTTCCAAATCGGTGATCGACCTGGAGCGCATCGGTGACGAAGCGACCAAGATCGCCCGTCGCGCCATCCAGCTGTGCGAAGAAGGCGAAGCGCCGCGCGGTTACGTCGAGGTGCGCCACATCGGTGACCAGGTGCGCAACATGGTCCGCGATGCACTGGATGCCTTTGCCCGTTTCGACGCCGAGCTGGCATTGTCGGTGGCGCAGTACGACAAGATCATCGACCGCGAATACAAGACCGCCCTGCGTGAGCTGGCCACCTACATGATGGAAGATCCGCGCTCTATCTCGCGGGTTCTGAGCATCATCTGGGTGCTGCGTTCGCTGGAGCGTATCGGCGATCACGCACGCAATATCTCGGAGCTGGTGATTTACCTGGTGCGCGGCACTGATGTGCGGCACCTGGGTCTCAAGCGCATGAAGGAAGAAGTTGAAGGAACCAGTGGCGAAACCGCTAATGTTCCGGGCAAAACTGACGATAAGTAAGGTTGCCCAAGTAAAGCGCCCGGCCTTTTGGCCGGGCGTTTTTGTTTGTGGCTGACGAATTCGAAAAGCAGCACCCGCGAACGAAAAGTCCGGCGTGACTGAAGGTTTTTGGCAATGTGCCATCAGCCAGGCGGTATGCTGGCCGGGATTTTTTAAAGGGGTGGTGGATGAGTAAGGTCAGTGTGTTGGTCGTGGACGACGCGTCGTTCATTCGTGACCTGGTGAAGAAGTGCCTGCGCAATTATTTCCCGGGCATGCGGATCGAAGACGCGATCAATGGCAGAAAGGCCCAGGCCATGCTGGCCAAGGAAGCCTTCGACCTGGTCCTGTGCGACTGGGAGATGCCGGAAATGTCCGGTCTGGAATTGCTGACCTGGTGTCGTGAGCAAGACAACCTCAAAGGCATGCCCTTCGTGATGGTGACCAGCCGTGGCGACAAGGAGAACGTTGTCCAGGCGATCCAGGCCGGGGTATCCGGTTACGTCAGCAAGCCGTTCACCAACGAGCAACTGATCACCAAGGTCAAGCAGGCGCTGCACAAGGTCGGCAAACTCGACGCCTTGATCAACGTAGCTGCGACCAAAACAAGCTCGGCGTTCGGTAACGACTCCCTCGCCGCCTTGACCGGTGGCAAGGCGCCCGTCGCTACGCCAGCAGCCGCACCTGCACCGTCCAAAGGCCTTCTCAACAACCTGCCGATCAAGACGCCTGCGGCTTCTTCGGCACCTGCCAGCGGCCGTGGCCAGGGTCAACTGCGTTTGCCGAACGGCATCCAGCAATGTGTGATCAAGGCCTTGAGCCTCAAGGAAGCCCTGCTGGTGGTCAAGCGCACCGAGGCCCTGCCGCAGATCCTCGACAGCGCCGTGCTGGATCTGGAGCAGGGTGACAACGCCGAAATCGCCCGCCTCAACGGCTACCTGCACGCCGTCGTGGCCCACGAACCGAAGCCTGACAGCGACTGGCTGCAACTGACCTTCCGCTTTGTCGATCAGGATGCGCAGAAGCTCGATTACATTTCGCGCCTGATTGCGCGGGGTACGGCGCAGAAGCACTTCATTCCTGGCGCATGAGGCGCGTCGCCTGACAGTCCGCCTTCGCGAGCAGGCTCGCTCCCACATTTGGAATGCGTTCTCATGTGGGAGCGAGCCTGCTCGCGAAGGGGTCATCACTGTTACCGCACATCTGCTGAACACCTTTTCTGAAACATCTGCCGACTACCCGGGTCCATTGCAGCTGCTAGGCTCAATCCCAGGCCTCACTCGACAGAATCCTTGCTCATGTTCACGCGCCTGCTGTTTTTATGTGGCCTGTTCATGGTCGCCACCTCGGCCGTGGCCATGACCATCTACAAATCCAAAGATGCCTATGGCGTGGTTTCCTACAGCGACCGCCCTAGCAAAGGCGCCCATGTGTTCGTTTTTCGCGATGGTATGGTCGAGCATCTTGAGCGCCAGGTGCGCCTCGTCGTCATGAAAAAAAATGGTGTGCACAGCGTTTACGTGCGCAATGACCTGTATGCACCGGTAGAAGTCGAATTGAGTTTTGCCGGGGTGAAGAACGCCAGCGGTGTGCCGGGCGGGACGATTCGGCGCGTGATACCGCTACGCAGCAGCGTTCGCCTGGCGCAGCTCACGGCGACTAAAGCTGGACGGCCCCTCGCATACGTTCCGACGTTCAAATACTCCCTGGGCGACCCCTCAGGGCCCACGGTGGGCTATCGGTACCCGTTGCCCTGGCGTGGCGGGCCATTCCGAATCACTCAGGGCGCCAATGGCCCCTACAGCCACTTCGGGCCCAAGAGCCGTTACGCCATAGACATTGCGATGCCCGAAGGCACGCCGATCATTGCGGCACGGGGCGGCGTGGTGGTGAAAACCGAAAATCGCCAGAGCGGGCGCGGCACTGATGCATCCGGCAATTTCGTGCGGGTGCTGCACGATGACGGGACCATGGGCGTTTACCTGCACCTGAAGAAAGGCTCGGTCTGCGTTCGGGAAGGTCAACGGGTAATAGTGGGCAGCGCCTTGGCGCTGTCAGGCAACACCGGCAATAGCACCGGGCCGCATTTGCACTTCGTGGTGCAGCGCAATACCGGGCTGGGGCTGGTATCGATTCCGTACCAGTTCAATCAACCGGTCGGTGCGCTGCCCAACTTTGCGTTGGGCAAGCAGTGATGAGGTGTCTGAACTGACGCTTTCGCTGGCAAGCCAGCGCCTACAGGAACTGCGCATATCTGGAGCTGGCTTGCCAGCGAAGGCATCAACGCGGTTCAGGCTGGGATGCCTCAATCGAGCATCAGCACCTTGGCCAGAACGATCTTCGGCCCTTTCATCTTCTTGATGATGATCCGCAGGCCTTCGACTTCCAGCACTTCTTCCTCTTCCGGAACGCGCTTGAGGCTCTCGTAGACCAGCCCGGCAAGGGTTTCGGCTTCGACGTGGTCGAGGTCGATGCCCAGCAGTCGTTCAACCTTGAACAGCGGTGTATCGCCCCGCACCAGCAGTTTGCCCGGCTGATACGCGAGGATCCCGCGTTCGGCCTTGCGGTGTTCGTCCTGAATATCGCCCACAAGCACTTCCAGCACGTCTTCCATGGTCAGGTAGCCGATGATGTTGCCGTCGGCCTCTTCGACCACGGCGAAGTGCGAGCCGCCCTTGCGGAACTGCTCCAGCAGCTGCGACAGCGGCATGTGCCGCGATACACGCTCCAGCGGGCGGGTCAGTTCGGCCAGGTTGAACGACTCGGGAATGTGGTCCAGCGCCGCCAGTTCCAGCAGCAGATCCTTGATGTGCAGCAGGCCGACGAACTCCTGACGCTCGCTGTCGTACACCGGATAACGGCTGAACTTGTGACGACGGAACAGCGCCAGGATTTCCTTGAGCGGTGCATTGAACTCGAGGGTGACCAGGTCTTCGCGGGAGTTGGCCCAGTCGACCACTTCCAGCTCGCCCATTTCCACTGCTGACGCCAGAACGCGCATGCCTTGGTCGCTCGGATCCTGGCCACGGCTGGAGTGCAGGATCAGTTTCAGTTCTTCGCGGCTGTAATGGTGTTCGTGGTGCGGGCCGGGCTCACCTTGGCCTGCGATGCGCAGGATCTGGTTGGCGCTGGCGTTGAGCAGGTAGATGGCCGGGTACATGGTCCAGTAGAACAGGTATAGCGGCACTGCGGTCCACAGCGACAGCAACTCGGGTTTGCGGATCGCCCAGGATTTCGGGGCCAGCTCGCCGACCACGATGTGCAGGTAGGAGATGATGAAGAAGGCGGTGAAGAACGAAACCGCCTTGACCACTTCAGCGGAATCTACGCCCACGGCACTCAGTACAGGCGCCAGAAGGTGCGCAAACGCAGGTTCACCCACCCAGCCCAAGCCCAGGGAGGCGAGGGTGATACCCAATTGGCAGGCCGACAGGTAAGCATCGAGCTGACTGTGCACGGTGCGCAGGATGTGCCCGCGCCAGCCGTTCTTGTCAGCGATGGCCTCGACCCGGGTCGAGCGCAGCTTGACCATGGCAAATTCCGCCGCAACGAAAAATCCGTTGAGCAAAACCAGGATCAGAGCAAAAAGAATCATGCCGAAGTCGGCGAAAATTGTAGCGAGGGTCAAGCCAGGGGAAGGGTCCATGATGGAGTTTTGCGGGTTCCGTATAATCGAGAGGGAAGTAAAAATCGCGCCTGAAAGGCAGGCGCAAGTCAGCCAATGTAGCGGCTGACCGGCCAGTTGCCTAGTGGTGCGTGCTGACCGGTATCAGTCGGCGGTGCTGATAATCCGGGATTTGGTGACCTGGGCCGGGGCAAAGTGGCAGGTGAAGGTGCTGCCGTGGCCCGGTACGCTGCTGATTTCCATCCGCGCCCGATGCCGTAACAAGACGTGTTTGACGATCGCCAGCCCCAGGCCGGTGCCACCGGTGTTGGAATTGCGGCTGGAGTCGACGCGATAGAAGCGTTCGGTCAGACGCGGCAGATGTTTGGCATCGATGCCGATCCCGGAATCCTGCACGCTCAAGTGCGCCCCTTGGTCATCGCCCCACCAACGAATGCGGATATTGCCTTCGGCCGGGGTGTATTTCACCGCGTTGAACACCAGGTTGGAAAACGCGCTGCGCAACTCCGCCTCGCTGCCCTTGAGCAGAATCGTCGGGTCGGCTTCCAGGGTGATTGTCTGGTTTTTCTGGCCGGACAACTGCTGCGCATCGCTCTTGATCGATTGCAGCAGGCCGTCGATCGGCACTGGCTGGTTGTCCGACGGATAATCGGTGGCTTCCAGCTTGGCCAGCAACAACAGGTCATTGAGCAGGGTCTGCATGCGTCCGCCCTGTTGCTGCATCTGCTGCAAGGCACGGCTCCAGCGTGGGTTCACCTCGTCGACGTTATCGAGCAAGGTTTCCAGGTAGCCGCAGATCACCGTCAATGGTGTACGCAGTTCATGGGAAACGTTGGCGATGAAGTCTTTGCGCATTTGCTCAAGCTGATGGATACGCGTCACATCGCGCACCAGCATCAAGTGTTCGTTGTTGCCGTAGCGGGTGATGTACAGCTGGATGCGCACGCGGTCGTTGGTCGGCGAAGGAATTTCCAGCGGCTCGGCGTAGCTGTCTTGCTCGAAGTATTCCTTGAAGCGCGGATGGCGCACCAGGTTGGTCACCGGCTGGCCGCTGTCCTGCGGGGTCTTGAGGCCCAGCAGGGTTTCGGCGGCGCGGTTCCACCATTCCAGGTTGCCATCGGTGTCGAGCATGATCACCGCATCTTTCAGCGCGGCGGTGGATTCCTGAACCCGGTCGATCACCGCTTGCAGGCGTCCGCGTACCCGTTGGTCGCGGCGTTGCAGGTGGTAGATGCTGTCGAACACCTCGCCCCACAGGCCGTAGCCGTCGGGTGGCGCTTCATCGGGTTTGTGCAGGCGCAGCCACTCGTGCAGACGCAGCAATTGCTTGAGGGTCCAGGCCAGGTAAAGGCCCAGGCCTGCGGCGAGGCTCCAGCCGTAATAGCCGGTGATCAGGCCGATCACCAGGCAGGCGGTGACCAGCAGCAGCATGTGGCGAATCAGGGTGCCATGCCAGTTTTGGTTCACGAAAAAAATACGTCCTTGAAAGTGGAACCGCTGCGATCATCAGGCCTTGGTCGAGAACCGGTAGCCAGTGCCGCGCACGGTTTGTACCAGATTTTCGTAAGCATCGCCGAGGGCTTTGCGCAGGCGTCGAATGTGCACGTCGACCGTACGCTCTTCGACGTAGACGTTGCCACCCCAGACCTGATCCAGCAACTGGCCACGCGTGTAGGCGCGCTCCTGGTGGGTCATGAAAAATTGCAGCAGACGGTATTCGGTCGGGCCCATCTCGGCGGGACGGCCATCGATGGTCACGCGGTGGCTGATCGGGTCCAGCAGCAGGCCGCCGACTTCGATAGGCGCTTCGCCATCGGTCGGGCCGGCACGGCGCAGCACGGCCTTCAGGCGCGCCACCAGCTCACGGGGGGAAAACGGCTTGGTGATGTAGTCGTCGGCGCCGACTTCCAGGCCCTGGATCTTGTTGTCCTCTTCACCCTTGGCGGTGAGCATGATGATCGGGATGTCCCCGGTCAGTTCATCACGCTTGAGACGACGGGCCAGCTCGATGCCGGACGTGCCGGGCAGCATCCAGTCGAGCAGGATCAGGTCCGGTTTTCGGTCGACGATAATGGCGTGGGCCTGCTGGGAGTTTTCAGCCTCCAGGCAGTCATAGCCGGCCATTTCCAATGCAACGGCGATCATTTCGCGAATAGGCGCTTCGTCGTCGACGATCAGAATGCTCCTGCCAACCATGCCCTTATTCCTCTTGTCATTTAACTGTCTTGCGCCGCATTAGATAACGGAATTATTGCAGTCGTGTGACAGTATTTTAGTCGGTCGGCGATTGGCTGGATCCTGGGCTAAGCTTTTAAGTCCGAATCCTGACAACCACAAAAGGAAGGTTTCAAATGAATCGACACTCGCAATCCTTCAAGGCCCTGCTGCTGGCCGCTGCCTTGGCATTGCCATCGATGGCCTTCGCCGCCGGACCGGGCATGATGAAAGACGGCATGATGACCGACCAAAAAGGGATGACCCTGTACACCTTCGACAAGGACTCGGGCGGCAAGTCGATGTGCAACGGCGACTGCGCCAAATACTGGCCGCCAATGATGGCGCCGGCGGGTGCCAAGGCCGAAGGTAAATGGACAGTCATCAAGCGTGACGATGGCAAGATGCAATGGGCTTATGACGGCAAGCCGCTGTACTACTACGAAGACGACAAAAAACCCGGAGACATGACGGGTGACAAGAAAAAAGACGTCTGGCACGTCGTTCGCGAGCATATGTAATACCGCAAAAAGATCGCAGCCTTCGGCAGGCGCTGCCGCAGGCTGCGATCTTTTCAAAGGTCAACGCAACGCGTAATCCAGCACAATCCCGACGAAAATCGCTAGGCCCGCCCAGTGATTGTGCAAAAACGCCTTGAAACAGCGCATTCGGTCCTTGCCTCGGGTATACCAGAATTCCCACGCAAAACAGCCCGCCGCCGTCAGCAAGCCGAGATGGAACCAGCCACCGAGCTCGAACTTCGACCCGGCCAGCAACAGGCAACCCAGCGCCAAGCCTTGCAAGGTCAGGATGATCACCCGGTCTGCATCGCCAAACAGAATCGCCGTGGACTTCACGCCGATCTTCAGGTCGTCATCGCGGTCAGTCATCGCGTAATAGGTGTCGTAACCCACCGTCCACATCAGGTTGGCGATCCACAGCAGCCACGCGACAGCCGGCAATTCACCGGTTTCCGCGGTGAACGCCATCGGCATGCCCCAGGAAAACGCCGCGCCCAGCACCACTTGCGGGTAATAGGTGTAGCGCTTCATGAACGGGTAACTGAATGCCAGTGCCAGGCCACCCAATGACAGCCAAACGGTCGCTGCATTGGTGCACAGCACCAGCAGGAAACTCACGCCCATCAGTAACGCGAAGAACACCAACGCCTCTTTGGAGCTGATCTTGCCGCTCACCAGCGGCCGCTGTTCGGTACGCTTCACATGGCCATCGACCTTGCGGTCCGCCCAGTCGTTGATCACGCAGCCGCCGGCGCGGGTCAACACCACGCCGAGGACGAAAATAACGATATTGGCCAATGACGGCGAACCTTTGCCGGCAATCCACAGCGCCCACAGCGTCGGCCACAGCAGCAGGTAAATGCCGATCGGCTTGTCCATGCGTGTCAGCTGAATGAAGTCCCAGGCCCGAGGGTTCAAGCGGTTCAAGGACTTGAGCAGGCTTTGGTACATCAACGGTTCTCCGATTGGGCGCAGGTGGCGTCCCACAGGGAAGGCAGGAAAATTTCGGCCACCAGAACACTCAAGGCGCCACGGTCGAAACGCGAACGGCGGCCCCACAGCCCAGGCGATTGCACCTCGGCGGGCAGCCACGCTTGCGGATAATGGCAAACCTCGATGGCCCGGCGCTGGAACGCCTGATCGCAAAACAGCAATTCGCCCAGCGAGCGGCTGCCCAATTCGTCCATGTGCAAGCCGTCGCCTTGCAATGCACTGCGTGACGCCACGCTGCGCGCAAACACCCACGCCTGGCCGTGACCGCGCAAATACACCTCACGCACCCAGCCCTCACTGCCTTCGGCCAGGTCCAGCGCTGCGCATTCGTCGGCACGCAGGGGTTGCCAGCCTTCGAACATCGGCGAGACGCTGAAGGCATCATTCGACAGATGAATCAGACGTCTGGTCAGCGAGCCTTCGTCGAACAGCCAGTCGAGGGTGGAGGCATCGGGGAGGGGCGCCAGTTCGCTGCGCGAAAGCCAGAGCGGAGCTGGAGAGGGGGATTCTGTGTGATGCACAATGAGTCATTATTGGCAGCAAATGAGGCGGCGAGCTTAACATGTCAGCCGCCGATATCGATTGAAATGGCCTGCCGTTGCGCCGAACAGGCTTGCATCCGGCGGCCCCGATCAGTACAAAACGCGCTGAGTTGGACGGCAGTGCTACAACCATCGACCGTCCGGCCGACAAAACGCCTGAACCCTGAGGAAGTACCTGAATGAAAAAGTGGCAATGTATCGTCTGCGGCCTGATCTACAACGAAGCCGACGGTTGGCCGGATGACGGCATTGCGCCCGGCACCCGTTGGGAAGACGTCCCGGCAGACTGGCTGTGCCCGGACTGCGGTGTGGGCAAAATGGATTTTGAAATGATCGAAATCGCTGCCTGAATACTTGAGGAGTAAGGAATGAACGCACCTGTCGTCATCATTGGTACCGGCCTGGCGGGCTACAACGTGGCCCGCGAGTTTCGCAAACTCGATTGCGAAACCCCGCTGCTGCTGATCACCGCCGATGACGGGCGCTCCTACTCCAAGCCGATGCTCTCCACCGGCTTCGGCAAAAACAAGGATGCCGACGGCCTGAGCATGGCTGAACCCGGCGCCATGGCCGAACAACTCAAAGCGGAAATACGCACCCACACCCGCATCAGCGGCATCGACCCGGGCCACAAACGGCTGTGGATCGGTGAAGAAGCGGTGATCTACCGCGACCTGATCCTGGCCTGGGGCGCCGAAACCGTGCGCGTGCCCATCGAAGGCGACGCGGCGGATTGCGTCTTCCCTATCAACGACCTGGAAGACTACGCACGCTTCCGTGCGGCGGCAGCCGGCAAGCGCCGCGTGCTGCTGCTCGGTGCCGGCCTGATCGGCTGCGAGTTCGCCAACGACCTGACCCTGGGCGGCTACGAAGTGCAACTGGTTGCACCCTGCGAACAAGTCATGCCGACCCTGTTGCACCCGGCGGCCGCCGCTGCGGTACAGGCTGGCCTCGAAAGCCTCGGCGCACGCTTCCATCTCGGGCCGGTGCTCAACCGCCTGCAGCGCGTGGCTGACGGCCTGGAAGCGCACCTGTCCGATGGCCAGGTGATCCCGTGCGACGTGGTGGTCTCGGCTATTGGCCTGCGCCCACGGGTCGACCTCGCGGCAGCGGCTGGTCTGCAGGTCAGCCGCGGCGTCATGGTTGACCGGCACCTGAAAACCTCCCACGCCAACATCTACGCGCTGGGCGATTGTGCCGAGGTCGACGGGTTGAATCTGCTGTACGTCATGCCCCTGATGAGTTGTGCGCGAGCGCTGGCGCAAACCCTGGCCGGCAATCCGACCGCCGTCACCTATGGCCCGATGCCGATCACCGTCAAAACCCCGGTCTGCCCGTTGGTGGTATCCCCGCCGCCACGGGGCGCAGAGGGCATCTGGACAGTCGAAGGGCAGGGCGCCGACATCAAGGTGTTATGCCGCGATGCCGCGGGCAAGCTGCTCGGCTATGCCCTCACCGGCGCCGCCGTGATGGAAAAACTGGCCCTGAACAAAGAGCTGCCGGCCCTGTTGGCGTAAATACCGGTCGTTCTGTCGGAATCACCCCCCTTTTGCCCTAACAATGGCCGCGCCGATACTGGCGCGGGGCCTCACTGCGTGCCATCCTCACTCCTGTCTGCCGCAGAGTAGAGCACCTGCGGCGCTTTTGGCGCTGCTCCACAGAGAGCAGCACGGACATAACAACAACAAACCGTCAAAGGGGCTTCACTCACATGCGTAAACCAGACCTCGCCGCAGCCATTGCTGAAAAGGCAGACCTCACCAAAGAACAAGCCAACCGCGTTCTCAACGCCGTTCTTGAAGAAATCACCGGTGCCCTGCACCGCAAAGACAGCGTGACACTGGTGGGCTTCGGCACCTTCCTGCAACGCCATCGCGGTGCCCGCACCGGCAAAAACCCGCAAACCGGTGAGCCCGTCAAAATCAAGGCCAGCAACACCGTTGCGTTCAAGCCAGGCAAATCGTTGAAAGACAGCGTTAATCCGTAATCCGTTTTCACCTCCCGCGTCGCGGGGGAGTGGAATAAAAAATGGGCACGCCAACCAGGGTTGGGTGCCCATTTTTTGTGGGTGGCGAGTCAGTCAAGCCTGCTTTGTTGCTTGGCGAGAATCGCCGCCATCTCCGGCTCATCCAGATGATCCAGCGCCCGCTCTACCAGCAAATGCGCGCCCTCAGCCACGCGACTGATCGCCAGGGCTACTGAGCGGCGCGAGCCGTCTACGTCATCGGCCAGGTCAGCGGCGATGGCGCTGATGGACAGCAGATCTTCCGAGGCGTTGGCCAGGAGTGCTTCGGTGTTGACGTCCGGATAGACGCTGAAGAGTTGGCCGCTACGTTTTGTTGGTGTTTGTTTTGGTGGGGCGAGATTGTGATCGAGGGCGCGTTCGGCGGCTTCGTGGAGTTTTTTGGAATCGAGGGATTCGTAGGGGGATGTGGCTTCGTTTTCGGATGCATCGGGTATCGGAGTCATCGGTGTAAATCCTTGGTTAAGAAGTTTTGCTCCCGATTTCGGACTTGCACATCCGGTCGCCGTTTTGGTGGTGACGATCAGAGGTTATCGATGAATTCAAAATTCGCCTAGCTCATGTATGGCGCAGCATTTTGAAGGAAGTTTCCGACAGGTTTGCAGGGTGGGGGGATCAAAAGATCGCAGCCTTCGGTAGCTCAGAATGTGTTTCTTCAGGTACAGAAGTGGCGTGTGGAGTGGCCGGAGTGTTTTAAAGATAATGTGACTTAGTGGTCATTGTGCTGGTAATGGTAATGATCTTCTTCTAATGCATCAGGATACTGGTGTTATCTTCTGAAGCCGCTAAACTGCCCCGGCCGTTCATTTTTCTCTTGAGGCTGTGCGCATGAAATTTCGTTTTCTGCTGTGGATGCTGGGTTTGTTGATGGGTAAGGCCAGCCGGACCAATCCGGCGTTTCAGCAGCAGTTGGGTGACAAGGATCTGGTGTTTCAGCTGCAGACCCTGGACGGGAAAGTGGCGCGGCAATTTCGCGTGAAGGACCGGCGCATCACCAGCCAATCGGGTGTGCATGCCGAGCCTGCGTTTGCGATTGCCTTTAAAGACGCCGCGTACGGCTTTGCCACGATGCAGGCGAAGAACAAGCAACTGGCGTTCATGACGGGGATTCAGGACAAGTCGATTCAGATCAAGGGCAACCCGGCGCTGGTGATCTGGTTCCAGGGGCTGACCAAGTATTTGAAGCCGAAGAAGGCCAAGCCCAAGGCTTGAGGTCTTTCAGGTAGACCGCGGTGGATTCATAGCGAGCAAGCTCGCTCCCACAGGATTTAGGTGATCCGGTGGGAGCGGGTTTTTTATGCCTGGGTGAATTGCGAAGCCAGTTCGCGCAGCAACACTTCGGCCTCGAGGACTTTGCTGACCACGTCGTTGGCTTTTTCGCGGCTCAGGCCAAGGCGTTCGAGCAGGGCGTCGGGGATGCCTTCGTCGGGGCCGGAGCCGATGCCATGGCTGCGCAGCAGGCGTACAGACAGGCACACCAGGTTCGGGTACTCAGCGAAGTCGCCGTCGTAATGCGGATCGTGCTGGAAGCGCAGGGCGGTGGCCAGTTCTTCAGGCATGTCCCAGAAACGCATCAGCCATGTGCCGATCTGTTCCCGGCTGATGCCCAGCAGGTGTTGTTCCACGAAGCTGTGGCACAGGTGCGGGTTGACCTCCAGGTGGCGGCAGATCAGCGAGAAGTGCGGCGGGAACACGTGGGCCAGCAGCAGGTAGCCGAAGTTGTGCAGCAGGCCGGCCAGGTAGGTCAGGCCGGCTTCCGGACGCTGGGCGCGCGGCATGGCGCGGGTCAGGCCTTCGATGACGGCGGCGGTGTAGATCGATTGCTGCCAGTACGGCGTGGAGTGTTGCGGGTGGTCCTTGGGCAGGCTCAGGGTTTTGCCCAGGGCCAGGCCCAGCGCCAGGTTGATCACCAGGTCGAAGCCCAGCACGCGCACGATGGCGTCTTCCACCGAGCGGATCTTGCCGGGCGAGGCGTAATACGGCGATGCCGCCCAGCTCACGACTTGAGCGGCCAGCGCCGGGTCGGTTTCGACCACGCCGGTGATGTCGTCGATGGTGGCATTGGGATCGACGCGCAGCTTGATGATTTTTTGCGCGGTTTCGGCCAGCGGCGGAATCTCGATGGTCGCTTCCAGGCGCTGCTGGATACGCCGCGCGGTGAACGCCTGGACGGCCTGGGTGATTTCCTCGCGGTCGTCATCGGGGCGGTCGAGGTTGGGGCGGATGCTGGTCAGGTTTTCGCCGAAGTTGGCGGCGCTGGCCTTGGTCAGCATGGTCTTGAAGTCTTCGCTGGAGATTTCCAGCAGCACGCCCGGCTCACCGGAGTTGACCAGCAGCTTTGGTTCGCGCAGCAGGCTTTCTTCGTACAGGCACGGCGAACTGGTGAGCGCGGGCAGGCCGGGCAACAGGCTCAGGTTGTGCTTGCCGAGCATTTTTTCCAGGCGTTCGACGGGTACGGCAGTGAGGCGGCGACCGGTGAGTTCGGTCAGGCGATTGAGGTCGAGCAACTGGCTCTGCGGGAACAACACCATCAACGCGCCGACGCTGTCATCCAGCAGAACGGCCTGCACTTTGCGCGCGGCATTGAGGCCGTGATGGTCCAGCACTTCTTCGTAGGCAATGGCCAACTTGCCCAGCATCAGCCGAATAACCGACGGAGCGTGCGGGGTGGCGGGTGCTTGGGCAACTTCGGTCATGAACTGTATCCGTTTCAAAACAATTGCAGGAGTATAACCAGCTTGCTCAAACCCATGGCCCGGAAACTGCGACGGTGCTTAGACTTGGCCGTATTGCTGCCCGTGACGCAGCCAGCGGTCGAGTAGCGGGCTGACGTGGGTTGGCCAGCGCTCGAGCAATGCCTGGGCGGCATCCCGTACGGCGGGCAACAAATCGGCATCACGCATCAGGTCAGCGACTTTGAATTGGAGCAGGCCGGTTTGCCGGGTGCCGAGCATTTCGCCGGGGCCGCGCAGTTCCAGATCCCTTTCGGCGATGACGAAACCATCGTTGGTTTCGCGCATGATGCCCAGGCGCTGGCGGCCGATCTGCGACAGCGGCGGATGGTAGAGCAGCACGCAATGGCTGACGGCGCTGCCCCGGCCGACGCGGCCGCGCAACTGGTGCAGTTGCGCCAGGCCCAGGCGCTCCGGGTTCTCAATGATCATCAGGCTGGCGTTGGGTACGTCCACGCCCACCTCGATCACCGTGGTCGCGACCAGCAGTTGCAGGTTGCCCGCCTTGAACTCGGCCATCACCGCGGCTTTTTCTACGGGCTTCATGCGGCCGTGGATCAGCCCGACCTTCAACTCGCCGAGGGCGGCGGTGAGATCTTCATAAGTGGTTTCGGCGGCCTGGCAGGTCAGCTCTTCCGACTCTTCGATCAGCGTGCACACCCAATAGGCCTGACGCCCTTCGGCGCAAGCGCTGCGTACCCGCTCGATGACTTCGACCCGGCGGGTGTCGGTGATCAGTACGGTGTTGACCGGAGTTCGGCCGGGCGGCAGTTCGTCGAGGATCGAGGTGTCGAGATCAGCGTAGGCGCTCATGGCCAGCGTGCGCGGAATCGGCGTGGCGGTCATGATCAACTGGTGCGGGCACATGCGCCCGCCGACGCCCTTCTGCCGCAAGGCCAGACGCTGCTGCACGCCGAAGCGGTGCTGCTCGTCGATGATCACCAGCGCCAGGTTCTTGAACTGCACTTCCTCCTGGAACAGCGCGTGAGTGCCGACCACCATCGGTGTTCCGCTGGCGATTTGCTCCAGCGCAGCCACGCGGTTCTTGCCCTTGAGCTTGCCGGCCAGCCACGCGACTTCGATGCCCAGCGGTTCGAGCCAGCGCTTGAACGTGATGAAGTGCTGCTCGGCGAGAATCTCGGTGGGCGCCATCAGCGCGACCTGATAGCCGGCCTCCAGCGCTTGCAGCGCAGCGAGGGCGGCGACTACGGTTTTGCCGGCGCCAACGTCGCCCTGGATCAGCCGCAGCATGGGTTCGTGCTGGCTGAGGTCGTATGCGATTTCGTTGCCGACCCGTTGCTGGGCACCGGTCGGGTTGAAGCCGAGGTTGGCCAGGTATTTGGCCGGCAGTCGGGTGGCTTTGGGCATCGCTGGCGCACGCAGGGAGCGCATGCTTTCGCGCAGACGCTGTTGCGACAATTGATGGGTCAGCAGTTCTTCGAAGGCCAGACGGTGCTGCGCCCAGTGGTGACCGAGGGCCAGTTCATCAACGTCGGCATCGGCGGGTGGGTTGTGCAGGTAGCGGATCGCATCGGCCAGTGGCGCCAATTGGTAGTCGCGAGCCAGTTCGTTCGGCAGCCAGTCGGGCAGGCTGCTGGGGCCGAGCAGGGTGAGGGTCTGCATGCACAACTGGCGCAAGCGCTGTTGGGTCAGGCCTTCGGTGAGCGGGTAGACCGGGGTCAGGGTTTCATCCACCGGCGGCGGTTCGTCGCCGGTGATGGCGCGGTATTCCGGGTGGTAGATCTCCAGCCCCGAAGCACCGGGCCGTGCCTCGCCGTAGCAGCGAATCCGCGTGCCGCGTTTGAGGCCTTCTTTCTGCGCGTTGCTGAAATGGTAGAAGCGCAGGCTGAGTCCGCCGGTACCGTCCTGCAAACGCACGACCAGGCTGCGTCGCCGGCCCATGACCACGTCGGCGCCGCTGACGGTGCCTTCGATGACCGCGTCCTGTCCGGGTCGCAATGCGCCAATCGGGACGACGCGGGTGCGGTCCTGATAGCGCAGCGGCAGGTGAAACAGCACGTCCTGGAGGTTTTCCAGGCCGACCTTGGCCAGTTTCTCGGCCATGGCTTCACCGACACCCTTGAGTGCCGTCACCGACACTTGCGACAACTCGCTCATGACCGTTGCTTAGCCCGCAGCGACTTGTGCCGCTGGCTTGGCCACCGAGCACAGGCGAATGGAGTCGGCGAGGATTTCAATCGCCTTCGGACGCGGGAAGCTCGCGCGCCAGGCAATGGCCACGGTGCGGAACGGTACGGGTGCCGAGAGTGGGCGCACCTCGATCACGCCGGGAGCGTAGTGATGGCTGTCGACTGCCGATAACGGCAGGATCGATATACCCAGGCCGGACGCGACCATGTGGCGAATGGTTTCCAGGGAGCTGGATTCCACCGTGGTGTGCTTGGCGCCGTCGTTGCCTTTGGTCAGGGTCGGGCAGGCTTCCAGTACCTGATCGCGGAAGCAGTGGCCTTCGCCGAGCAGCAGCAGGCTCTTGTCGTTGAGCAGGTTGGCGTCGATGGATTCTTTTTGCGTCCACGGGTGCTGGGCCGGCATCAGTACGTAGAAGGGCTCGTCGTAGAGTTGCAAGGTCAGCACGTCGGCTTCATTGAACGGCAGGGCGATGATGATTGCATCGAGCTCGCCGTTGCGCAGTTTGTCGCGCAGCACGTGGGTGAAGTTTTCCTCGATGTACAACGGCATCTGCGGGGCGACCCGGTGCAGTTGTGGAATCAGGTGCGGAAACAGGTAAGGCCCGACGGTGTAGATCGCGCCGACTTTGAGCGGGGCGGTCAGTTGATTCTTGCCGGCCTGGGCCAGTTCGCGGATGCCCTGGGCTTGTTCCAGCACTTTCTGCGCCTGGGCGACGATGCCTTCACCGACTGGGGTCAGGCGCACGGCGCTTTTGCTGCGCTCGAAAATCAGCACACCGAGTTCGTCTTCAAGCTTTTTCACGCCCACCGAAAGGGTCGGCTGGCTGACGTGGCAACGCTCGGCCGCGTGGCCGAAGTGCTGCTCTTGGGCGAGGGTAACGATGTAGCGTAATTCTGTAAGAGTCATAGCAAGCGTCCATGAAGTTGCGGGCCAAGCATACCGGCTGCAATCGATAGACGCACGTTATCAGACTGAGTGCGTCGAGTGACACTGGGCAATGCCGGTTTGCCGCTGGCAGATAAGCGAAAGGCACCTTTCGGTGCCTTTTTGGCTTGGAACGCGACCTTCCAGCTGGCAGAAAACTCTGTGGGAGCGAGCTTGCTCGCGATGAGGGCCCAACATTCGACATTTTCGTTGAATGTCAGACCGCTATCGCGAGCAAGCTCGCTCCCACATGGGGCGGTGGTGCGTTTACTACCGCCGGCGTTTTTCCAGCGAATACACAAACGGTGCAACGATTTCGATGGAGCCATTGGTCAGCATGTCGGCCGGTGGCTTGGGCAGCGGTTGAGCGCGGCGGATCATTTCCAGGGTGGCCCGGTCCAGATCGGCAGTGCCCGAGGCGCCTATCAGCTCAAACGACAACACATTGCCTTCGGCATCCACGACGAAACGCAGACGGTTCATGCCTTCCTTGCCCCGCGCCTGGGCACTTGCCGGGTACTTCTTGTACTTCTGCAGGTGCGCCAGCAAGGTGCCTTGCCAGCTGGCCTTGGCCGCCAGTTGAGCCGGCGAAGGGCCGGGCGCAGGCTGGGCGGATTTCACCGTTGGCGTCTGAGCCTGTTGCGTTTCGGCCGGTTTCTCTTCGGCCGGCTTTTCCTTCGGCGGTTCGGGCTTCTTCTCTACCGGCTTGGGCGGCTGCGGCTTCGGCTTGGGTTTGACCGGCTTGGGCACGGCAATTTCAGCTTTCGGCGCTTCAGCGAGCTTGGGTATCGGCAGTTCTTCAGCCGGAGCCGGTGGCTGCGGCGGGGTGACGATCTTCGGCGGAGCAGGCGGTGGCGGGGCAGGAACCGGTGCCAGTTCGACCAGCATTGCCTGGGGGGGCAATTCGATGGGCGCAGGGGTGGACCAGTTCAGCGCCAGCGCGATGGCCAGCGCGTGAACGCCCAGCACCACAGCCAGGCTACCGCTGTAACGCGTCAGCTTATGGCGCGTCGTGATCATTTTTTGGCTGCCGACTCGAGACCGACAAGACCCACCTTCAGGTAGCCGGCAGAGCGCAGGTTATCCATCACGCTCATCAGGTCGCCGTAATCCACGCCTTTGTCGGCCTGGAAGAAGATTGTCGTGTCTTTCTTGCCCTGGGTTTTGGCGTCGAGCGTGGCGCCGAGTGCTTCGGCCTTCACTTCGTCTTCGCCGAGGAACAGGCGCTGGTCAGCCTTGACGCTGAGGAACACCGGTTTCTCTGGCCGCGGTGCCGGCTTGGCGGTCGAGGCGGGCAGATCGACCTTGATGTCCACGGTGGCCAGAGGGGCCGCCACCATGAAGATGATCAACAGCACCAGCATCACGTCGATGAACGGCGTGACATTGATTTCGTGGTTTTCGGACAGATCGTCGTCTGCCCCTTCCTTCAAATGCAGGCCCATGGCCGATTACCCCACTTTCACCATGTGCGGTTGCGAGCTGCGCTCAGGCTGGTGGTCGAGGTCACGGCTGACCAGCAGCAGAACCTGTGCCGAGGCGTCGGACACCTGGGCCTTGTAGCCGGCAATGGAGCGGGCAAAGACGTTGTAGATCACGACTGCAGGGATCGCTGCAACCAGGCCCAGCGCGGTGGCCAGCAGGGCCTCGGCGATGCCGGGAGCGACGACGGCGAGGTTGGTGGTCTGGGTCTTGGCGATGCCGATGAAGCTGTTCATGATGCCCCACACGGTACCGAACAGGCCGACGAACGGCGCAGTCGAGCCGATGGTCGCCAGTACGCCGGTTCCGCTGCTCATGTTGCGGCCGCAGGCCGCGACCAGGCGCTCAAGACGGAAGCTCACGCGTTCCTTGATGCCTTCTTTCTCGCGGCTGTTGACCGACAGGCGCATCTCTTCGAGGGCGTCATGCACCAGCAGGTTGGCCAGGGTGCCTTCCTTCGCCGCAGTGGCGCTGGCTTCCTTGAGGGAGGCGGATTTTTTCAGTTGGGCGATTTCACCGCGCAGTCGACGTTTGGCGCCCATCAACTCAAGGCCCTTGGCGATCCAGATGGTCCAGGTGATGATCGAGGCAATGGCCAGGCCGATCATCACGATTTTCACGATGATGTCGGCATTCTTGTACATGCCCCACGGCGACAGGTCATGGGCCATGCCCAGGGTGTTGTCGGCTTCGAGGACTTCAGGAACGTCTTCACCCAAGGTTTCTGCCGGTGCTGCCTGGGCAGGATCGGTCGCGGCCGGTGCAGGTGCTGTAGCGGCGGCCGGAGTAGTGGATACCTGGGCATCGGCGAAAGCGGTGACTGGTGCGAGCATCAGGCTGAGGAGCAGGGCGGCCACCGCGCTCCAGGCGCGAGGTCGTTTGGTTGGCGAAGCGGGGAATTGATTGCGTGTCATGCTGGCCGGACCTGAGAGAAAAAACGGGTGATGTTCTTCCAGGCCTCGAAAGGCCGAGAACAAAAGTGGGGTGCATTATTGCAAGTAATTCTTGTTAACAGAAGTAATAGCGTCTCTTTTTTTCCTGCATTGCTAGCCGCCTGTCTATTGCCGGCGCTAGTCTGTGGCTTTCCGATGGGAGTTTTCTGATGTCTGCGCCTACTGTTTTGATCGCCGGCTGCGGTGATGTCGGCAGCCGCCTGGCCACACAACTGCTGACGGCCGGGTGGGAGGTTCACGGCCTGCGTCGCGACGTTTCACGCCTGCCCAAGGGCGTCATCGGTGTTGCCGGTGACCTGTTCAACAAAGACTGCCCAGCCACTTGGCCAATCGGTGCCGTGGATTACCTGGTGTATTGCGCGGCGGCCACCGATCACGACGAAGCCGGTTACCGCGCTGCGTATGTCCAGGGCCTGGAGCATGTGCTGGAGTGGCTGAACGACTACGGGCAGATGCCCAATCGCCTGTTGTTTGTTTCCAGTAGCAGTGTTTACGGGCAACAAGTGGGCGAGTGGGTCGACGAAACTTCGCCAGCCGTGGCGGCAGGTTATTCCGGACGTGTGATGCTCGAAGCCGAGCAACTTGCCCTTAAAAGCGGCATTCCGGCCAGTATCGTGCGCTTGACCGGCATTTACGGCCCCGGCCGTGAATGGCTGCTGACGCAGGTGCGCCGGGGTTATCGCGTGGCGGTCGAACCACCGTTGTATGCCAACCGGATTCATGCGGACGATGCCGCGGGGTTGATGGCGTGCCTGCTTGAGGCGGATCGGCGTGGCGTGGCGCTGGATGATATCTACATCGGCGTCGATGACGCACCGGCAGCGCTGGCGGATGTGGTGGGCTGGTTGCGCGAGTATCTGGGTGTGACCGAATGGGCCGATGACGATAGCGTGCGTCGCACTGGCAGCAAGCGCTGCAGTAATGCGCGGGCCAAGGCATTGGGCTGGACGCCGAAGTACCCGAGTTTCCGCGAGGGGTATGCGGCGATCATTGAAGGGCGCTGCTGACGTTCAGGCACTCTGAAACAACTGTGGGAGCAAGCTCGCTCCCACAGTGTTTTGTGGTGCTTTCAACGGGCGCTTATTGCTTCTCGAGCAGCCACTTGCGCTCACCCGGGGTGAACGAGGGCATTTCATCCGCCTGCGCCGTGTTCACGGTCTGGAAAATCTCCAGCTCTTTGCCCTTGCGCGCAAAGATCCAGGCGTTGCCCTGGCCATTTTGTTGCAGCCACATATTGTCGTTGCCGCCGCTCATGGATGCGCAATCGCCGGCCAGGCACAACGCATAGCGGTCGCTGCCTGGCAGGCCGGTCACCTGGCCATCGGCCTGGAATTGCACGGTACTGCCTTCGCCGGGACCGTTGACGATTGTCCAGCTGCCGCCCATGTAGGCTGAATACAGTGCACGCTCGAAACTGGCGCCGATCGGAGCGCCCTCCGGCACCGTGATCTGAGCGCGGTCGAAGACCTGTTCGGGCTCGTTGTCGCTGGCAGACTGGCTCAGTTGCTTGCCGTCACGCGTCAGCTCACTGGCCGAACTGCCATAAAAGTCGACTTTCCAGGCACCGGACTCTTCACCCAGCAGTTTGCCTTCGACGTTTTCAAAGCCGTTGGTGTAGCGGGCCTGACTGGCCTTGGTGTTGATGTCCCATTCCAGATTCGGGCCATAGGCCTGGAGCGCTTCACGCAGGGGGACACCTTTGGCTGCAGCATCGATCGCCACCTGGTTGATCCAGGTGCCGCTGACATCACGATCGGCAGGGTTGCTGGCACATCCGCCCAGGAACAGGGCGAGCAGCGAGAGAGCAAGCGCGTTGCGCATGGTGGAATCCTTTCAAGCTTTCTTTACAGCAGAGCAGTCGGCGCAGCCTTGGGCTGCGCCGCACGCATTACTCGATGACCAGGATGGCATCCATTTCAACCTGCGAACCCTTTGGCAGGGCTGCTACACCGATGGCGGCGCGGGCAGGGTAAGGCTGGTCGAAGTACTTGCCCATGATCTCGTTGACCTTGGCGAAGTGGCTCAGATCGGTGAGGAAGATGTTCAGCTTGACGATGTCCTTGAACGAACCGCCAGCGGCTTCAGCCACGGCCTTGAGGTTCTCGAACACCTGGACGGTCTGGGCTTCGAAGCCTTCAACCAGTTCCATGGTTTTTGGGTCCAGAGGAATCTGGCCCGACATGTAAACGGTGTTGCCAGCCTTGATCGCCTGGGAGTAAGTACCGATGGCGGCCGGGGCCTTGTCGCTGGTGATAACAGTCTTGGTCATGTATGACTCCTTGTAATGTGTTGGCGAGCTATGCACGCATGCGGGTGATGCGAGTCACCCCGGACAAGGCGCGCAGTTTCTTGATCACGCGGGCCAGGTGCACGCGGTCGTGCACGCTGACCACCAACTGGACCACGCTGATGCGACCATCGCGTTCGTCCATGCTGATTTTCTCGATATTGCCGTCGGCTGCGTTGACGCTGCTGGCCAGCAGGGCGATCAGGCCGCGCTGGTGCTCCAGCTCGACGCGCAGCTCGACGTTGAATTCGCCGGTGACATCCTTGGCCCACGAGAGCTGGATGCACTTTTCCGGGTTGTGCCGGATTTCGCTGATGTTGCGGCAATTATCCAGGTGCACGACCATGCCTTTGCCGGCGGACAGGTGGCCGACAATCGGGTCGCCCGGGATCGGCGTGCAGCACTTGGCGTAGCTGAGCACCAGGCCTTCGGTGCCGCGAATCGCCAGCGGGCCTTCCGGACTTGGCAAATGTTCGCCTTCGCCCAGCAGTCGGCGGGCCACAACATAGGCCATGCGATTGCCCAGGCCGATGTCTTCGAGCAAATCTTCGATCAGTTCGAGACGGTACTCGATAAGCATGGCCTTGACGCGTTCGGCCGGGATTTTCTCCAGCGCACTGTCGAAACCGTTGAGGACCTTGTTCAGCAGGCGTTCGCCGAGGCTGATGGATTCGGAGCGGCGTTGCAGTTTCAGTGCGTGGCGGATGTGCGTGCGCGCCTTGCCGGTGACCACGAAGTTAAGCCAGGCCGGGTTTGGGCGGGCGCCGGGAGCGCTGACAATCTCGACCGTGGAGCCGCTTTGCAGCGGTTCGGACAGCGGCGCGAGACGGCGATTGATTCGGCAGGCAATGCAGCTGTTGCCGACGTCAGTGTGCACCGCGTAAGCGAAGTCGACTGCCGTGGAGCCCTTGGGCAGCTCCATGATCCGGCCTTTGGGCGTGAACACGTAGACCTCGTCCGGGAACAGGTCGATCTTCACGCTTTCGATGAATTCCAGCGAGTTGCCGGCGCGTTGCTGCATTTCCAGCACGCCTTTGACCCACTGGCGGGCGCGGGCATGGGTGCCTTTGGGCTGCTCGTCGCCGCTGGATTTGTACAGCCAATGGGCGGCGATGCCGTTGTTGGCCATCTCTTCCATTTCGCGGGTGCGGATCTGGATCTCGATCGGTACGCCGTGCATGCCGAACAGCGTGGTGTGCAGCGACTGATAGCCGTTTGCCTTGGGGATCGCGATGTAATCCTTGAAGCGTCCCGGCAGTGGCTTGTACAAATTATGTACAGCGCCCAGCACGCGGTAGCAGGTATCGACCTTGTCGACGATGATCCGGAACGCGTAGACGTCCATGATCTCGTTGAAGGCCCGACGCTTGCCGCGCATTTTCTTGTAGATGCCGTAGAGGTGTTTCTGCCGGCCGCTGACCTCGCCCTGGATGCCATCAATGGCCAGGCAGTGGCTCAAGGACTCTTCGATCTTGTTGACGATTTCCTTGCGGTTGCCCCGGGCGCGTTTGACCGCCTGGTTGATCCGCGCGGAACGCATCGGGTGCATGGCCTTGAAGCCGAGGTCTTCGAACTCTATGCGGATGGCGTGCATGCCCAGCCGGTTGGCGATGGGCGCATAGATTTCCAGGGTTTCCTTGGCGATGCGTCGGCGCTTTTCGCCGGACAACACTTCCAGGGTGCGCATGTTGTGCAGGCGGTCGGCCAGCTTGACCAGGATCACGCGAATGTCGCGGGCCATGGCCATGGCCATTTTCTGGAAGTTTTCAGCCTGGGCTTCCGCTTTGGTCTCGAAATTCATCTGGGTCAGTTTGCTGACCCCATCGACCAGTTCGGCCACGGTTTCGCCGAACTGCGCTTGCAGCGCTTCCTTGGCAATACCGGTGTCTTCGATCACGTCATGCAGCATCGCAGCCATCAGGCTCTGATGGTCCATGTGCATGTCGGCAAGAATATTCGCAACCGCGAGCGGGTGCGTGACGTACGCCTCGCCGCTACGGCGGCGTTGGCCGTCGTGGGCTTGTTCGGCGTAGAAATACGCTCGGCGGACCAGGTTGACCTGGTCGTTGCCGAGGTAGGTCGATAAGCGATCGGCGAGGGCGTCTATGCTCGGCATGATATCTCCTGCCGCAAGCTGTGATCCCGCGCCGTGCTACGTCGACCAGGCATAGGCTTAGACGGCCTCGTTGGACTCGTCCTCGAATGCAGCAAAAAGCGGTTCATCTTCAACAATTTCGGCTTCAGCGATAGCTGCGTAGTCGATCAGGCCTTCAGCGATTTCGCGCAGGGCGACGACGGTAGGCTTGTCATTTTCCCATGCTACTTTCGGCTCTTTGCCGCCGGTGGCCAGTTGACGGGCACGCTTGGTAGAGAGCATGACCAGCTCAAAGCGGTTATCCACGTGTTCTAGGCAGTCTTCAACGGTTACGCGGGCCATGGTCTTCCTCGTAGCAAATGCAATATGCGCGCTGCCCGGATGGGCGAGCGGACTCAACAGTTTAAAAAATCACCAGCGATTAGGGAAGCGCTGATTTTTTGACCAAGCCCTTCAACGCGCTGCAAGTGCCAATGTAAAGCCCTTGCAGCGGTTTTGGGAAGAGCTGATTAACCGAGCAATTCAGCCAGCAATTTGCCGTTGCGCTGCTGCTGGCGCTTCTGAATCAGCTGATTGGCGCGAAAAATCGCCTTCAGATCGTGCAGTGCGTGGGCGAAATCGTCGTTGATGATCAAGTAGTCGTAGTCGACATAGTGGCTCATTTCGCTGACGGCTTCACGCATCCGGCCGTCAATGATCTCGTCACTGTCCTGGCCGCGATTGGTCAGGCGCTGGTGCAGGGCCTGCAATGACGGCGGCAGAATGAAGATCGAGCGGGCCTGAGGCATCAGCTTGCGCACTTGCTCGGCACCTTGCCAGTCGATTTCCAGAATCAGGTCGTGGCCTTCGTCCAGAGTCTGCTGCAGGTGGCTTTGCGAAGTTCCGTAGAGATTGCCAAACACTTCGGCGCGCTCGAGGAAATCCCCGTGCTCGATCATCTTCACGAACTCGCTACGGTCGACGAAGTGATAGTTCACGCCATTCACTTCACCGGGACGCATGGCGCGGGTGGTGTGGGAGACCGAGACGCGGATCTCCGGATCGGCGTCGGTCAGGGCCTTGACCAGACTGCTCTTGCCCGCGCCCGAAGGGGCGGAAATGATGTACAGGGTGCCGGTGCTGTGTGTCATGTCGGGGTAGCCTTACTCAATATTCTGCACTTGTTCGCGCATCTGCTCGATCAACACCTTGAGGTTGACCGCAGCCTGGGTGCTGCGCGGGTCAAAGGCTTTGGAGCCCAGTGTGTTGGCTTCGCGGTTGAGTTCCTGCATCAGGAAGTCCAGGCGCCGACCGGCTGCGCCGCCGGATTTGAGCACCCGGCGAACTTCGATGATGTGGGTGCTCAGGCGATCCAGTTCTTCGGCGACGTCGCTTTTTTGCGCGAGCATGACCATTTCCTGCTCGAGGCGCTGCGGGTCCATCTCGGCCTTCATGTCGGCGAAGCGGTCGAGGACTTTCTGGCGCTGGGTGGCGAGCATTTGCGGGACCAGTTCGCGCAAAGTCACCACGTCGTCTTCGATGGATGTCAGACGCTCGTTGATCAGCCGCGCCAACTCCGCGCCTTCGCGCTCGCGGCCGGCCTTCAGCTCCTTGAGGCCCTGATTGAACAGTGCCAGCGCTTCGGCGTTCAAGGCTTGCGGGTCGATAGCGTCCCCTACCAGTACGCCGGGCCAGGCCAGGACTTCCAGCGGGTTCAGCGCAGCCGGGTTCTTGATCAGGCTGGCGATGGTCTCGGCGGCGGCGACCAGTTGCGCGGCACGCTCCTGATCAATTTGCAGCGCTTTGCCGGTGTTTTCTTCAGTGAAGCGCAGGGTGCATTCGAGCTTGCCCCGCGATATACCTTGGCGCAGGGCTTCACGAACAGCGCCCTCGAGGTCGCGAAAGGACTCCGGCAGGCGCAGGTGGGGTTCCAGGTAGCGGCTGTTGACCGACCGCAGCTCCCAGCTCAGGGTGCCCTGGACGCCGGCGTTTTCGACGCGGGCGAAGGCGGTCATGCTGTGCACCATGGCGGTACCTCACAAGGCAGATCGGCACAGAACCGAGGTTCCGGGAATCCGATATCAATGAATTAAAGCCGACTGGCAGCAAAGGCGCAGGATTGTAGCGCAGTGGCGCGGATGCGCCCAAACACACGGTGTGACAAAGAGCGGCAGGCCTTCGCCGACGTGCGGTGCAGAGCCCTCGGTCGTCGGCGGAATTTTTTAGATGTGCCCAGTGGCGGCCGGCGGCTCTATAATGCTCCGCAGTTTTCCGTCCCCAGTACAGGTACTCCCTATGATACGTCCAAGTGGTCGCGCTGCCGATCAGCTCCGCTCGATCCGCATCACCCGCAACTACACCAAGCACGCCGAGGGTTCTGTGCTGGTCGAGTTCGGTGATACCAAGGTCATCTGCACTGTCAGCGTTGAACCGGGCGTACCGCGTTTCCTGAAAGGCCAGGGCCAGGGTTGGTTGACAGCCGAGTACGGCATGCTGCCGCGCGCTACCGGCGAGCGTAACCAGCGTGAAGCCAGCCGTGGCAAGCAAGGCGGTCGCACCCTGGAAATCCAGCGTCTGATCGGTCGCTCCCTGCGCGCTGCGCTGGACATGTCGAAGCTGGGTGACGTCACCCTGTACGTCGACTGCGACGTGATCCAGGCCGATGGCGGCACCCGCACGGCTTCGATCACCGGCTCCATGGTTGCGCTGATCGATGCCTTGAAAGTCATCAAGAAGCGTGGCGGTCTGAAGGGTGGTGACCCGGTCAAGCAGATGATCGCTGCTGTTTCCGTGGGCATGTACAAGGGTGAGCCTGTGCTTGACCTCGACTACCTGGAAGACTCGGCCGCCGAGACGGACCTGAACGTGGTGATGACCAGCACTGGTGGTTTCATCGAAGTCCAGGGCACTGCCGAAGGCGCGCCGTTCCAGCCTGAAGAGTTGAACGCCATGCTCGAGCTGGCGAAGAAAGGCATGAACGAGATCTTCGAACTGCAAAAGGCCGCATTGGCCGACTGACCGGACTGCTCCAGGCAAGGAGGACGCCATGAGTGACGAGCAACTGCCACTGCCCACGCCGAGCCAAGAGGTGCGTCAGTGGGCCATGTTTTGCCACTTGTCCGCCTTGCTGGGGATCTGGATTCCGTTTGGCACGATCATCGGCCCGCTGATTCTCTGGCAGATGAAGCGCGAGATGGACCCATTCATCGATGCCCAGGGCAAGGAAGCGCTGAACTTTCAGATCTCCGTCGCCATTGCCTCGGCCATTTGCTTCTTGCTGATGGTGGTGATTATCGGGTTCTTCCTGTTTGGCCTGATCGCGATCGGTGCGCTGGTGCTGACGATCATTGCCGGGGTGAAGGCCAATGAAGGGCAGCCTTATCGGTATCCGTTCACCTGGCGGTTGATCAAGTAAGCCAGGACGCTGGTGCTGTTTTAAGCGCCGTTCAATACAAATGCCCCGACATGTCGGGGCATTTGTATTTTTGCAATCAGATTAATCTCTAATGTTGCGTACATGGTCGCTCGTTATTCAAACGAAGTTCATTCGTGCAAATAAAATTTCTTACACGTTTAGTCACAAACTGCAAGGCTCAGTACGGCTTGCATGCTTGGCAATGAGACTTGGCGATTGATAGAGTTGCTGCAAGTAATATTTATAAAGAAATATTTCGATATATTCGGACCATTGACGGCCTCTGAATTCAATACTAGTCAGTGTTGAGATGGATCAACCTGTTCAAGAGGCGTTTCCAGGTAAAAAGTTCGCCCCTGAATGTAAAAGCAAGAATATCCCAAATGCTTCAGCTCGATTTTTACGGAACACTTGTCGCCGCCTCTTTAGTACTTTTGCTGGGGCGTGGACTTGTCATGCGTGTCGGCTTTTTACGCGCCTACAATATCCCCGAACCTGTAGCAGGCGGCTTGGTGGTTGCCTTGGTTCTCCTGGCTTTGCGCGGCCTTGATGTTGAAGTCCGATTTGATACTTCATTGCAGACTCCCTTGATGTTGGCGTTCTTCGCCACCATTGGCTTGAGCGCAGACTTCGCCAGCTTGAAGAAAGGCGGGCGCGTAGTGGTTGTTTTTATACTGGCAGTCACCGGGCTTCTATTGGTCCAGAATGCCATGGGTATCGGTCTCGCAAGTTTCTTGGGGCTCGATCCTTTGATGGGCCTGTTGACAGGCTCGGTTACTTTGGCCGGCGGTCACGGTACGGGCGCCGCGTGGGGGGCGACGTTCAGTGAGAAGTACGGTCTGGCTTCTGCCTCCGAGCTTGCGATGGCCTCTGCGACGTTTGGATTGGTGCTGGGCGGTTTGATTGGTGGGCCGGTCGCTCGCCTGCTCATGACGCGTGTACAAGTACCTGGCTGCCTTGAACAAGAAAAGCCACGGGTGCCAAAGGGGTTTGAGCAGCCAAACAAAGAGCGCTCGATCACACCCTTTTCGTTTATCGAGACACTTGCGCTGATCGCCGTCAGCTTACTGGCGGGTACTCTTCTGAATGGACTGCTCCTCGGAAGCGCATTTGAGTTGCCGACGTTCGTTTGCGTCTTGTTCGTGGGTGTTGTTTTACGCAATGGGCTTTCTGCACTTGGTTTGTATCAGGTATTTGAGCGTGAAGTCTCCGTACTGGGGAATGTCAGCTTGTCGCTGTTTCTGGCGATCGCTCTGATGTCACTCAAGCTGTGGGATCTGGCTGCACTGGCATTGCCGATCTTCATCATCCTGGCTGCGCAAACGCTGGTCATGGCACTGTTCGCGATTTTTGTGACGTTCAGGGTGATGGGCAGTAACTACGATGCGGCTGTACTGGCGGCAGGGCACTGCGGTTTTGGACTGGGTGCCACGCCAACGGCCATCGCTAACATGCAAGCGGTGACACAGCGCTACGGACCTTCGCAGATAGCGTTCCTGGTGGTGCCAATGGTGGGGGCTTTCTTCATCGACATCATTAATGTGATCGTGATCAAGTTGTACCTTGCACTGCCGTTTTTCGCCGCGGCTTGAGGTTCAGATCACTGGGCATTCCTGGATAGAACACATAAAAAATGCCCGTATCTTGCGATACGGGCATTTTCTTTGACTGTCTATCAGGCTGCTCAGTGAAAAATCACTTAGATCGTCAGCGTCCAGTCGTAGTCCACGATCAGTGGCGCGTGTTGCGAGAACCGCGGCTGGCGTGGCAAGCGTGCGCTACGCACGAAGCGGCGCAGGCCCGGGGTCAGTAGCTGATAGTCGAAGCGCCAACCGAGGTTGAGCATCTCCGCCTGTTCGTTATCCGGCCACCAGCTGTACTGGTCACCTTCACGGCTGACTTCGCGCAGGGCGTCGACATAACCCATGTTGCCGACAATCTCGTCCATCCAGGCACGTTCAGGTGCCAGGAAGCCCGGAGATTGCTGGCTGTCGCGCCAGTTCTTGATATCCAGCTTCTGTTGCGCCACGTACAGCGAGCCACAATAAATGTACTCGCGACGTTTGCGTCGCTGTTTATCCAGATAACGGGCGAAGTCGTCCATTAGCTTGAACTTCTGGTTCAAGTCTTCATCGCCGTTCTGCCCCGAAGGGAGCAGCAAGGTCGCGATGCTGACCTTGTCGAAATCGGCTTGCAGGTAGCGCCCGTAGCGGTCGGCCGTCTCGAAACCGAGACCGCTGATGACAGCCTTCGGTTGCAACCGCGAATACAAAGCCACACCGCCTTGGGCAGGGACTTCAGCATCGCAGGCATAAAGGAAGTAGCCATCCAGTTGGAAGGCTGGGTCATCCAGTTCAAAGGCGGAGGCACGGGTGTCCTGCAGGCAGATGACGTCGGCATTCTGTGCCTGCAGCCAACTGAGCAAACCACGCTCGACTGCAGCCTGAATAC
This sequence comes from Pseudomonas sp. IT-196MI5, assembly GCF_949767415.1. Lineage (NCBI taxonomy): Bacteria > Pseudomonadati > Pseudomonadota > Gammaproteobacteria > Pseudomonadales > Pseudomonadaceae > Pseudomonas > Pseudomonas sp. IT-196MI5. Next base: position 239,247 of record NZ_CATKPZ010000033.1, on the reverse strand, counting down.
CATTGACGTTCACACTGATGATCCGCATAAATGGCCCCAAAAATCGCGTGCGTGTATGATACACGGCGTCAAGCTAATTAGCTAAATCCGTGGTATTTGGGGTTTTTTCATGCAAGCGTATCAGCGCGATTTCATCCGTTTTGCCATCGATCGCGGCGTTTTGCGCTTCGGTGAGTTCACCCTGAAGTCCGGGCGCACCAGTCCATACTTCTTCAATGCGGGCCTGTTCAACTCGGGTTCGGCCCTGGCGCAGCTGGGGCGTTTCTACGCCGCTGCCATTGCCGAGAGCGGCATTGCGTTCGACGTGCTGTTTGGACCGGCCTACAAAGGCATCCCGTTGGCCGCGACCACCGCCGTGGCACTGGCCGAGCATCACAACCGTGACCTGCCATGGTGCTTCAACCGCAAGGAAGCCAAGGCCCATGGCGAAGGCGGCAGCCTGGTCGGCGCACCGTTGACCGGCGATGTGCTGATCATCGATGACGTAATCACCGCTGGCACCGCGATCCGTGAGGTGATGCAGATCATCGCCTCCCAGGATGGCGCCAAGGCTGCCGGCGTGCTGATCGCCCTGAACCGTCAGGAACGTGGCAACGGCGAGTTGTCGGCGATCCAGGAAGTCGAGCGTGACTTCGGCATTCCGGTGATCAGCATCGTTTCACTGAACCAGGTGCTGGAATTCCTGGCGGATGATCCGCAGCTCAAGCAGCATCTGCCGGCCGTGGAAGCCTACCGCGCGCAGTTTGGTGTCTGACCACAAATCCCTGTGGGAGCGGGCTTGCCCGCGATGACGTAGTGTCAGTCGACAGGGATGTTGGCTGATAGATTGCTATCGCGGGCAAGTCGGCTCGCCGCACCGCCGCTCCCACAAGTTTGTCGCCGTATGAAAAAGACCCCGCTCAGCCAGGCCGAGCGGGGTCTTCTTGTTTGCGCTATCGCTTAAGGACGCTTGCGATTGCTGATCAGGGTGCCCACGCCGGTATCGGTGAAGATTTCCAGCAGGATCGCGTTCGGCACGCGCCCGTCGATGATCAGCGAGCTGCCCACGCCACCCTGGACCGCTTCCAGTGCGCAACGGATCTTCGGCAGCATGCCGCCGTAGATGGTGCCGTCGGCGATCAGGTCGTCGACTTGCTGGGTTGTCAGGCCGGTCAGGACCGTGCCCGACTTGTCCATCAGGCCAGCGATGTTGGTCAGCAGCATCAGCTTCTCGGCTTTCAACGCTTCGGCGACTTTACCGGCCACCAGGTCGGCGTTGATGTTGTACGACTCGCCGTTGGCGCCGACGCCGATTGGCGCGATCACCGGAATGAAATCGCCCTTGACCAGCAGGTTCAGCAGATCGGTATTGATCCCGACCACTTCGCCCACATGGCCAATGTCGATGATTTCCGGGGTGGTCATCTCTGGGGTCTGGCGGGTGACGGTGAGCTTCTTCGCGCGAATCAGCTCGGCATCTTTACCGGTCAGGCCGATGGCGCTGCCGCCATGACGGTTGATCAGGTTGACGATGTCCTTGTTGACCTGGCCGCCGAGGACCATTTCCACCACGTCCATGGTCGCAGCGTCGGTGACGCGCATGCCGTCGACGAAATGGCTCTCGATCGACAGGCGCTTGAGCAGGTCACCGATTTGCGGGCCGCCACCGTGAACTACCACCGGGTTGATGCCCACGGCCTTCATCAGCACGATGTCGCGGGCGAAGCCGGTTTTCAGCTCCTCGCTTTCCATCGCGTTGCCGCCGTATTTGATCACCAGTGTCTTGCCGACATAACGGCGGATGTAAGGCAGCGCTTCGGACAGGACCTTGGCGGTGTTGGCGGCGGCTTCGCGTTCGAGGGTCATTCAGGGCTCCGGGTGAATCAGAACGGTAGTTGGAGATCAGGTGCAACGCGCTTGAGCTGGATGCGGAACACATCCTTGATGCGTTGCAGTTCAGCCTCGTCATCGGCCTCGAAACGCAGCACCAGCACCGGTGTGGTGTTGGATGCGCGTACCAGGCCCCAGCCTTTGGCATAGTCGACTCGCACGCCGTCAATGGTGGTCAGGTCAGCGCCTTCGCCCCACTGCGCATCGTGCAATGCATCAATGATGCTGAATTTGCTCTCTTCGGTCACATGGATATTGATTTCCGGCGTAGAAATATCGTTCGGGAAGGTCGCGAACAACTCTTCGGCCGAGGATTTTTCCTTGCTGAGGATCTCCAGCAAGCGTGCGGCGCTGTAAATGCCGTCGTCGAAACCGAACCAGCGCTCCTTGAAAAAGATGTGCCCGCTCATTTCGCCAGCCAGCAGGGCGCCGGATTGTTTCATTTTCTTTTTGATCAACGAGTGACCGGTCTTCCACATTAACGACCGGCCGCCGTATTCCTTGATCAGCGGAATCAGGCGGCGGGTGCATTTGACGTCGAAGATGATTTCGGCGCCCGGGTTGCGCGCCACGACGTCGCGGGCGAACAGCATCAGCAGGCGGTCCGGGTAGACGATGCTGCCGGTGTTGGTCACCACGCCGACGCGGTCGCCATCGCCGTCGAAGGCCAGGCCGATGTCAGCGTTGGTTTCCTTGACCTTGGCGATCAGGTCCACGAGGTTTTCAGGCTTGCCCGGGTCCGGATGGTGGTTCGGGAAGTTGCCGTCCACTTCGCAGAACAGCGGGATGACTTCGCAGTTCAGCGCTTCGATCAGTTGCGGGGCGATCACGCCGGCCGCGCCGTTACCGCAGTCGACGACCACTTTCAGGCGCCGGGCCAGCTTGATGTCCTGGACGATTTCGGTGGTGTAGCGGTCGAGGATCTCGACCTGGGTGATGCTGCCCTGGCCGCAGCTCAGGTTGTTGGTCTTGAGGCGGTCGTGCAGGGCCTGGATCTGTTCGTTGGCCAGGGTGTCGCCAGCGATGACGATCTTGAAGCCGTTGTAGTTCGACGGGTTGTGGCTGCCGGTGAGCATCACGCCGGATTTGCCGGCCAGTACGTTGGCGGCGTAGTAGAGCGCCGGAGTCGGAACCAGGCCGACATCACTGACGTGGCAGCCGCTGTCGGCGATGCCTTTGATCAGTTGCGCGACCAGTTCCGGGCCGGACAAGCGGCCATCGCGACCGACGGACACGTTTGGCTCGCCCTGGGCCAGGCTTTGGGAGCCGACGGCGCGGCCGATCCAGTAAGCGGTTTCAGCGTTCAGGAATTCCGGAACGGTGCCGCGAATGTCGTAGGCACGGAAGATGCTGTCAGGGAACTTGGGTGCGACTTTGGCCGGGGTGTTCATCTGTGGAAATGCTCCATCTCGAAAGTGGCTGGACAGGCCGCCGATTCATTGGGTGGCAGGTTCAAACTGAAGGGTATGACGGCGTTTTCCACAGAGAGTTCGTGGTGTGAAAGGGCCATGACGCCCCTGACGGCACGGGTTTGACCAGGCAATGCCTTGATTTTCGGCGCTAAACCTTGCAGATGACAATTTGAAATTTGTGGCGAGGGAGTCCGTTCCCCCGCCGCAAGAAGAGCGTGACCGGATCAACGGGTACCGGTATGGCCGAAACCGCCAGTACCGCGCTCGGTTTCAACAAACTCTTCAACCATTTCGAAGTGAGCCTGCACCACTGGCACCAGCACCAATTGTGCCAGGCGCTCGCCAACCGGCATGGTGAATTCGGTCTGGCCACGGTTCCAGCAGGAAACCATTAATGGGCCTTGGTAGTCGGAGTCGATCAGGCCGACCAGATTGCCCAGCACGATGCCGTGTTTATGGCCCATCCCCGAGCGCGGCAGAATCAGCGCCGCCAGGTTCGGGTCGCCGATATAGACCGACAGGCCCGTGGGGATCAGCACGGTTTCACCCGGCTTGATCACGGTGTCCTGTTCCAGCATGGCGCGCAGGTCGAGGCCGGCGGAGCCCGGTGTGGCGTATTGCGGCAGCGGGAATTCGGTACCGATGCGGGGGTCGAGGATCTTGGCTTGCAAAGCGTGCATGTAAATTAAACCTGGTTCAGACGTTCGGCGATAAAAGTGATCAGTTGGCGAGCAATCTTGCTCTTGCTGGTCTGGGCGAAAAGTGTGGCGTGAAGCTCGCGGTCGATGACGCTGCAGGCGTTTTCTTCGCTGTTGAAGCCAATGCTCGGGTTGGCGACGTCGTTGGCGACGATCAAATCGAGGTTCTTGTCTTTCAGCTTGCGCGCAGCGTAATCGAGCAGGTGTTCGGTTTCGGCGGCGAAACCGACACTGAACGGGCGGTCGAGGCGGGTGGCGATGGTGGCCAGGATGTCCGGGTTACGCACCATCTGTAGCAACAAGCCGTCGCCGTTCGTAGGATCTTTCTTGAGTTTCTGTGGGGCGACGACTTCCGGGCGGTAGTCCGCAACGGCTGCCGAGGCGATGAACAGGTCACAAGGGATCGCCGCTTCGCAGGCCGCGAGCATGTCGCGGGCGCTGACTACATCGATGCGAGTGACGCGATCCGGGGTCGGCAGATGCACCGGGCCGGTAATCAGGGTTACGCGGGCGCCGGCTTCCACGGCGGCTTCGGCCAGGGCAAAGCCCATTTTCCCGGAGCTGTGGTTGGTGATATAGCGCACCGGGTCGATGTTTTCCTGGGTCGGGCCGGCCGTGATCAGCACGTGTTTACCGGTCAGCGCCTGGCGCTGGAAGCAGTCGGCAGCGCACTGGGCCAGGTCAAGGGCTTCGAGCATGCGCCCCAGGCCAACGTCGCCACAGGCCTGGCTGCCGGATGCCGGACCAAAGACCTTGATGTCGCGACTTTCGAGGGTTTGCAGGTTGGCCTGGGTCGCCGGGTCGCGCCACATCGCCTGGTTCATTGCCGGCGCAACGGCGACCACCGCGTCGGTGGCCAGCACCAGCGTGGTCAGCAGGTCATCGGCAATGCCTTGGGCCAGGCGGGCGATCAGGTCCGCCGTGGCGGGGGCGATCAGCACGAGGTCGGCCCATTTGGCCAGCTCGATGTGGCCCATGGCCGCTTCGGCCGCAGGGTCCAGCAGGTCCAGGTGGACCGGGTGCCCGGACAGGGCCTGCATGGTCAGCGGGGTGATGAACTCTGCGCCGCCACGGGTCATGACCACGCGCACTTCGGCGCCCTGATCGATCAGGCGGCGAACCAGGTCGGCGCTCTTGTAGGCAGCGATACCGCCGCCGACGCCCAGAACAATGCGTTTCCGATACAGCCGCTGCATAGGCCTGCCTTTCAATTCGTTGGTGACATACGTGGCGAAACCCCCTCCCCAGAGTGAATTCGCCCGCAAAAAAGATGGGCTACGATATCACAGCGACCGCTACGGAACAGCGGCGCCCACAGACAGGGAGGTGCTATGAGTATTCGCGATTGGCCGGCGGCGGAACGGCCGCGGGAGAGGTTGCTTGAACAGGGCGCGGGAAGCCTTTCGGATGCCGAACTGCTGGCGATCTTTTTACGCACAGGCGTGGTAGGTAAAAGTGCCGTAGATTTGGCAAGACACCTGTTGAATCAGTTTGGCAGCCTGCGTTTGCTGCTTGAGGCCGATCAGGAAACGTTCAGCAAGCAATTGGGGCTTGGACCGGCGAAATTTGCACAGTTGCAGGCTGCGCAAGAAATGAGCAGGCGTCATCTGGCCGAGCGTGCGCGCCAAAAATCGGCACTGGAGAATCCTCACGCGGTTCGCGAGTACCTGAAATCGATGCTGCGACACGAGCCGCACGAGGTATTTGGCTGCCTGTTTCTCGATTCCAAGCATCAGGTGCTGACGTTTGAGACGCTGTTTCGCGGCTCCATCGACAACACCAGTGTTCATCCGCGAGAGGTGGTCAAGCGCGCCTTGGCCAACAACGCAGCGGCATTGATCCTCTGCCACAACCATCCTTCGGGCAACACTGACCCCAGTCAGTCCGACCGGGTGCTGACCAAGCGCCTGCAAAAGGCGCTGGAGTTGATTGACGTGCGGGTGCTTGACCATTTCATCATCGGCGACGGCGATCCTCTGTCGATGGCGGAGTATGGGTGGATGTAGTGCATGGCCCCCGTAGGAGCGAGCTTGCCCGCGATGGTCGTGAACGATAACGCGGGTAGTCAGGCACCCTGCAGCGTTCTCGGGTTTATCGCGAGCAAGCTCGCTCCTACAGGGTTTTGTGTATGGCGGGTTATTTGATGTTGACCTTGGAGTAGTCCTGCCGCCCGAACGGGCTGACCGAGTACCCCTCGACATCCTTGCGCGTCAGCGCGAAGGCCGTCGGGTGAGCCAGGGGCAGCCACAGCGCCTGTTGCTGGATCTGCGCCTGCGCCTGTTCGTAGAGCTTGCTGCGCACACCTTGCTCGCCAGTGGTCTTGCCAGCGCTGATCAGCTTGTCCAGATCCTGGTTGCAGTAACGGGCGAAGTTGGTCCCGGACTTGACCGCGGCGCAGGAAAACTGCGGCGTGAGGAAGTTGTCCGGATCGCCGTTGTCGCCAGCCCACCCCATGAACAGCAAGTCGTGTTCACCGGCCTTGGCGCGGCGGATCAACTCGCCCCATTCGATCACACGTATTTCTGCCTGAATGCCGATTTCCGCGAGGTCAGACTGCAGCAGTTGCGCACCGAGGCTCGGGTTGGGGTTGAGCAGGCTGCCGGAAGGGCGGGTCCAGATGGTGGTCTGGAAGCCGTCCTTGAACCCGGCCTTGGCCATCAAGGCTTTGGCCTTTTCGATGTCGTGGGGGTAGCCCGGCAGGTTTTTCGCGTAACTCCAGGTGTTGGGCGGGTACGGACCGTTGGCCGCCTCGGCGGTGTCTTCGAACACGGCTTTGACATAGCTGGCCTTGTCGAAGGCAAGGTTGATGGCCTGACGCACTTCTGGTTTGTCCAGCGGCGGATGCTGGCTGTTGATGCCGACGAATGCGGTCATGAACGCGTCAGTCTTTACGACTTTCAGGGCCGGTTCTTTCAGCGCTTCCTGTACGTCCAGAGGCTTGGGCGACAGGGCGATCTGGCATTCGTTACGGCGCAATTTCTGCAGGCGCACGTTGGCATCCGGGGTGATGGCGAAGATCAGCGGGTCTACGGACGGTTTGCCGCCGAAGTATTCGGGGTTGGCTTTGTAGCGAACCGAGGCGTCCTTCTGGAAGCGCGTGAATACGAACGGCCCCGTGCCGATCGGCTGGCTGTTGAGCTTCTCCGGCGTGCCGGCCTTCATCAGTTTATCGGCGTATTCGGCCGAATAGATCGAGGCGAAGCCCATGCTCAGGGTCGCCAGGAAGGTCGAATCCGGGTGGTCGAGGGTGAAGCGCACGGTCTGCGGATCAAGGGCGTCGATCTTCTTGATCAGTGCAGGCAACTGCATCGATTGCGCATGCGGGAAGCCGCTCTGGGCGACTTTGTGCCACTCATTGGCCGGGTCGAGCATGCGGTCGAAGCTGAAAATCACGTCTTCGGCGCTCAGGTCACGCGTTGGGGTGAAGTACTCCGTTCGATGGAACTTCACCTGCGGGTGCAACTTGAAGACGTAGGTCAGGCCGTCGGTGCTGACTTCCCAGCTGTCGGCGAGGCTGGCGACCACTTTGCCACTGGCTGTGTCGAAGTCCACCAGGCGGTTCATCAGCACATCGGCCGAGGCGTTGGTGGTGGTCAGCGAGTTGTACTGCACCACGTCGAACCCTTCAGGGCTGGCCTCGGTGCAGACGCTCAGGGCGGCGGCAAAGGCCTGTGGGCTCAGCAGAAGCGGGGCGAGCAATAGCGGTAGGGCAGCGAGGCGCATGGTCGGCTTCCTTTACAGATCGAAGGCCCATCTGCAAGTGCAGTCTGGAAAAGGCTTACCCTAGTGGGCTCTTTTGTAAATGACTATCCCCTTTTTCATTTTAAGGGGACTATAGGCACCAGATTTTGCTGTGCAGCAGTTGAGCAAACTCCCTGGTTGGCTCGGTGAGCGATACTCAGCGACGAGCGGTCGCCATCGACGATAGCCTTTGTCCAAGAGGCTCGGAGCCCGGAAAACGGGGTTTTTGTGATTTCAACGCACACTGAATGTTGTTGCTCTTCAGTCTTTCTGGTATAAAGCAGCGCTCTTTTCTAGGGGCCCGGTTCCTTCACTGTAGGTGTAGCCGGTAAGACCTCTAAAGAAACGCGGCGCCTGGCGCCAAATGACTGAGAGATTAAGCGGCCAACCCATGCCGGGTTGGGCATGTGGTTTTAGAGGGCTGAGGCATGTCTAGAGTATGTCAAGTTACCGGTAAGGGTCCGGTAACCGGGAATAACATTTCCCACGCAAACAACAAAACCCGTCGTCGTTTCCTGCCGAACCTGCAGCATCACCGCTTCTGGGTTGAAGAAGAGAAACGTTTTGTGCGTCTGCGCGTATCTGCCAAAGGCATGCGTATCATCGACAAGCGTGGCATCACTGTCGTGCTGGCCGAACTTCGCCGCGATGGCAAGGTTTAAGGGAGCTAATCATGCGTGAATTGATTCGTTTGATTTCGAGCGCCGGTACTGGTCACTTCTACACTACCGACAAGAACAAGCGTACTACCCCGGACAAAATCGAGATCAAGAAATATGATCCGGTTGTTCGCAAGCACGTGATCTACAAAGAAGGCAAAATCAAGTAATTGATTTTTCCCTCTTACGAAAAAGGCCCGTATCGCGAGATACGGGCCTTTTTTGTGGAAAAAACTTCAGGTTTTTAGCCGCACTGGATGCTGACGATGATTTTGTCGGCATTGGTCAGCAGGCTGATGCGGCCTGGGACCCGCTTGCGGTCGGATGCAAACTTGGGCCCGGTCACCCGGACCGGGGCGCCATCGGCCTTGGCACGTACCTCTTCGAGCAATTCAGGGGTGTATAGCTGGCCAATGGTGTATTGAGCGACCGAAATGTCGCATTGATCTGTCGTGTCAGGCATGGTGCCTCCTTGCTGTATATCGGTGGATTACGTCTGGCTGCACAGCACTTCCTGTGCTGCCACTATCGACACTGAAGTAACGCAGTGCCAGCGAAAGTTTCGCCCATCCGAACTACCCATGTCTGACCGAGACCGTGACCAGCTGTGTCGAATCAGGCCTTTTGCTCAAACGCCACATAGATCTTGCGGCACGGCTCCAGCACTTCCCATGTGCCGCGAAAGCCGGCGGGGATCACGAAGCGATCGCCTACACGCAGGGTCTTGGCATTGCCATCGAGGTCACGCAGCACGGAGACGCCCTGCACGATTTCGCAGTATTCATGTTCGGTGAAGTTCACCGTCCACTGGCCGACAGCCCCTTCCCACACACCAGCGTTCAACTGGCCGCAGGGGCTGTTGTAATGGTTGTATACCGCTTGCTCGGGATCGCCCTTGAGCACTTTGGTTGGGTCAGGGCGGTAGCGTTCAGGCTCGGTAGTGGCCTGGCTGAAGTCGACGACGTTCTGGATGTTCATTGTTGTTATCCCTCCGTGTTTACGGCGCGAGTGGTTGGTCAGCCCAAAGTCTATGTTTATTAAAATGAACATCGCAAGGCCGTTTGCTAGCGTTATGTCAAATATATTGAAACTTCATGGGCGGCTGGTTTAGGGTGGTGGATGCCTTGGGCCGATAAGCAGGCTGCCGGGCAGAATTCCTGACAGCGCCCGCGAAGAACGCGGGTGTCGTATCAATAAGAGGAGGACACTCGCATGACCACCCTGACCCGTGCCGACTGGGAGCAACGTGCCCGCGACCTGAAAATCGAAGGCCGCGCCTATATCAATGGCGAATACACCGACGCTGTTTCCGGCGAGACCTTCGAGTGCATCAGCCCGGTCGATGGCCGTCTGCTGGGCAAGATTGCCAGCTGTGATGCCGCCGACGCCCAGCGCGCCGTGGAAAACGCCCGCGCCACCTTCAATTCCGGTGTCTGGTCGCGCCTGGCGCCGACCAAACGCAAATCCACCATGATCCGTTTCGCCGGCCTGCTCAAGCAGCACGCCGAAGAGCTGGCCCTGCTTGAAACTTTGGACATGGGCAAGCCAATCAGCGATTCCCTGTACATCGACGTTCCCGGCGCGGCGCAAGCCCTGAGCTGGAGCGGCGAAGCCATCGACAAGATCTACGACGAAGTCGCTGCAACCCCGCATGATCAACTGGGCCTGGTGACCCGTGAGCCGGTTGGCGTGGTCGGCGCCATCGTGCCGTGGAACTTCCCGCTGATGATGGCGTGTTGGAAACTCGGTCCTGCGCTGTCCACCGGTAACTCGGTGATCCTCAAACCGTCGGAAAAATCGCCGCTGACGGCGATTCGCATCGCTGAGCTGGCCGTCGAAGCCGGCATCCCGAAAGGCGTGCTGAACGTATTGCCGGGTTACGGTCACACCGTCGGCAAGGCCCTGGCCCTGCACAACGACGTCGACACCCTGGTGTTCACCGGTTCGACCAAGATTGCCAAGCAGCTGTTGATCTACTCCGGCGAGTCGAACATGAAGCGCGTCTGGCTCGAAGCGGGCGGCAAGAGCCCGAACATCGTGTTCGCCGATGCGCCGAACCTGCAAGACGCTGCCGAAGCGGCTGCCGGTGCCATTGCCTTTAACCAGGGCGAAGTTTGCACGGCCGGTTCGCGGCTGCTGGTGGAGCGTTCGATCAAGGATAAATTCCTGCCGCTGGTGATCGAAGCGCTGAAAACCTGGAAGCCGGGCAATCCGCTGGACCCGGCGACCAATGTTGGCGCGCTGGTCGATACCCAGCAGATGAACACCGTGCTCTCTTACATCGAGTCCGGTCATGCCGACGGCGCCAAGCTGGTGGCCGGTGGCAAGCGTACGCTCCAGGAAACCGGCGGCACTTACGTTGAGCCGACGATTTTCGACGGTGTGAGCAATGCGATGAAAATCGCCCAGGAAGAAATCTTCGGCCCGGTACTGTCGGTCATCGCATTCGACAGCGCCGAAGAAGCCATCGCGATCGCCAACGACACGCCGTACGGCCTGGCCGCTGCGGTCTGGACGGCCGACATTTCCAAGGCCCACCTCACTGCCCGCGCACTGCGTGCCGGTAGCGTGTGGGTCAACCAGTACGATGGCGGCGATATGACCGCACCGTTCGGTGGCTTCAAGCAGTCCGGCAACGGTCGCGACAAATCGCTGCATGCTTTCGACAAGTACACCGAGCTGAAGGCGACCTGGATCAAGTTGTAAGTCGGTGAGGGAGCTCGGAGGTTTAAGCCGGGCTCCTTAACGATGCAGATCCCCTGTGGGAGCGAGCTTGCTCGCGATAGCGGTGTAACAGTCGACTTCAATGTTGAATGTTGTACCGCCATCGCGAGCAAGCTCGCTCCCACAGTATTTTGTGTTGTACATAAAAATATCCACAGGAGTGTGGAACATGCGTTGGGCGACTTATTTCGCCGTTTTGGCATCTGTCCTGAGTGTCGGCCTGGCCCTGGGTGTCAGCATGCCGCTGGTGTCGTTTCGTCTGGAGAACTGGGGCTATGGCTCGTTTGCCATTGGCGTGATGGCGGCGATGCCGGCCATCGGTGTCCTGCTGGGGGCGAAAATCTCCAGCCATCTGGCGGCGCGATTCGGCACGGCCAATCTGATGCGCCTGTGCCTGTGGGCCGGGGCGGTTTCGATCGGCTTGCTGGCGCTGTTGCCGAGCTATCCGATCTGGTTGGTGCTGCGGCTGATGATCGGGGTGATCCTGACCCTCGTATTCATCATCGGTGAAAGCTGGATCAATCAACTGGTGGTCGAGCAATGGCGCGGGCGGCTGGTGGCGCTGTATGGCAGCAGCTACGCACTGAGTCAGCTGGCCGGGCCGGTGTTGCTGGGCTTGCTTGGCACTGAGCACGATTATGGTTTTTGGGTCGGCGTCGGTTTGCTGATGGCTGCTCCGTTTCTGTTGCTGGGGCGCAGTGGTGCGCCGAGCAGCGAGGCCAGCAGCGTGACCCTGCGTGATTTGCTTGAGTTCTGCCGTGGCCTGCCGGCGATCGCCTGGGCGGTGTCGCTGTTCGCCGCGTTCGAGGCGATGATTCTGACGCTGTTGCCGGTCTATTGCCTGCGCCAGGGCTTCACCACGGAGATCGCCCTGGCGATGGTCAGTACGGTGGTGGTCGGCGATGCAGTGCTGCAATTGCCGATTGGTGCGTTGGCCGATCGCTTGTCGCGCCGTGCATTGTTTACCGGCTGCGCAGTCGTTTTGCTGCTGTCGAGTCTGGCGATTCCGATGCTGATCGACACGCTGCTGATCTGGCCGCTGTGGGTGTTGTTCGGCGCCAGCGCTGGCGGGTTATTCACCTTGTCGTTGATCCTGATCGGCGAGCGTTATCGCGACGATGCGCTGGTGCGGGCTAACGCCCACATCGCCCAGCTGTGGGGGATTGGTTGTCTGGTCGGGCCGCTGTTGGCGGGCGCCGGCAGCCAGTGGATCAGCGGTCATGCGTTGCCATTGCTGATGGCGGTGGGGGCCCTGGGCGTGCTGATTGTGGTGTCGCGGCAAGGGGCGTTTGGTGTCGCGCAACCGGCATAGCTCAAAAGATAAAAAGATCGCAGCCTTCGGCAGCTCACAGGGGATCGCAATTCAATGTAAGAGCTGCCGAAGGCTGCGATCTTTTGAGGGTTCTACAGCATCCGCTCCAGCCCAACCGTATTGCTCAGCCACGCATTGAATCGCCGCCACGAACTCCCTGGCTCCTTGGTCAGGGTGTGCATTTTTCCATCGTCTTCGGTGGTCCAGACGATCTGACCGTTTTCCAGCGCCACCTGATAACTCAGGGGCGGCGCCATACCCTGCAGCGCCAGTTCACGGACCCGTACGGCTAACTCCGGACTGTCCACCAGCACGCCGACTTCGGTGTTCCACAGTACCGAGCGCGGGTCGAAATTGAATGAGCCGATAAAGGATTTCTGCTGGTCGAAGATCATCGCCTTGCTGTGCAGACTGGATTCAGAGCCGTAATGGGCGTTGCTGGAAAACAGATGCGGCCCGCTACCGCTGCCGCCTTCCTCGCCCGGTTGGCGACGCAATTCGTACAGCTTCACGCCGTGCTCCAGCAGCGCCCTGCGATAGGGTGCGTAACCACCGTGTACAGCGGGTACGTCCGTGGCTTCCAGTGAATTGGTCAGCAAACTCACCGAAACGCCAGCGTCGGCGCGCCCGGTCAGGTACACCAGCCCCGGTTGGCCGGGAACGAAGTAGGCTGAGATCAAGATCAGCTCTTTGCTGACGTTATTGAGTTCAGGTGCAAGTTGCGTGGTCAGGAGCAACTGCGGATCGGGCTCGCCCTTGGCCAGTACCTTGCTCGGCGCGTCCCACAATGCCTGGTTCCAGGCCCAGATCAGTTCGCGGCGCCAGATGTCCAGGCGCGGGTGCGTGGTGAAGGTCATCAAGTGTTTGTACAGCGCGTGATTCTGTTTGCGTGCTTGCGCCAGGGACTCTTCCAGTCGGGCGCGGGTGTTTTCCAGGTCCTGGGGGGTAGGTTTGCGCGACAGGAATTCGTCGATCGGTTTACTCAGGGCGCTGTTCCAGTACTGGTCGAAACTGTGCCCGAGTTGCTCGGCAACCGGACCGACACTGAGCATGTCGATGTCAGTGAAATTCATGTTGGGCTTGGCATCGTAATACTCGTCACCCAGATTGCGTCCGCCGACGATGGCCATGCTGTTGTCCGCCAGCAACAGCTTGTTGTGCATGCGTCGATGTTGTTGCGACAGATTGAACAGCCGGCCCACGGTACGGGTCACGCCGGTGCTGCGACCAAGATTCAGCGGATTGAACACGCGGATCTGAATTTTCGGGTGCGCGGCGAGGGTGGCGATGACGCGGTCCAGGCCGTCGCTGGCGGTATCGTCGAGCAGTACCCGCACCCGCACGCCCCGGTCGGCGGCCTTTAGCAATTCCTCGATCAACATGCGCGTGCTGATGCCGTCGTGCACGATGTAGTACTGCAAGTCGAGGCTGCTTTGGGCGTTGCGGATCAGTTCGGCACGGGCGGTGAAGGCCTCGGTGCTGTCCGATAGCAGGCGAAAACCCGATTGGCCCTTGTAAGGTGCAGCCTGTGCCTGGACCGAGCGACCGAATGCGGAGTCTGAAGCTGGCAGCGCCTGGCTCGGCACACGCTGAACGTCGAAGCTGGAGCAACCGCCCAGGAGCGTGGCGAGCAGCAGAAGAGCAAGCAGGGGCTGTCTGGCTCTCACGTAGGATCGTTCCGTTTGGCGGCGCAGATAGGCATATGGACGCTGATTCCCGAATAAAAGTCAGTCGCTGAGCTGATCGGTTTCCGCCAGCAGTTTGATCGCTGTCGCACCGACCTTGCGCACTGCGTCTTCGATCTGCGGTGTTGGTTTGGCAGCGTAGTTCATGCGCAGGCAATTGCGGTACTTGCCCGAGGCGGAAAAAATGCTGCCCACGGCAATCTGTACGCCTTGGTCGTGCAATGCACGATTCAGTTTCAGGGTGTCGAAACCTTCAGGTAGTTCGACCCACAGCATGAAGCTGCCTTGTGGGCGACTGGCGCGGGTGCCGGCCGGGAAATAGCGGGTCACCCAGTCGATCATCATGTCGCGATTACGCTGGTATTGCGTGCGCATTCGGCGCAAATGCGGTTCGAAGTGGCCACCTTTAAGGAATTCGGCGATGGCGATCTGCGGCTGTGGCGCGGTGGATCCGGTACTGATGTATTTCATGTGCAGCACCCGTTCCAGATAGCGACCGGGCGCGACCCAACCGATGCGCAGGCCCGGCGCCAGGGTCTTGGAAAACGAACTGCACAACAGGACACGACCGTCCTCGTCAAAGGATTTGATCGTGCGTGGGCGTGGATAGGTATAGGCCAGTTCGCCATACACATCGTCCTCGATGATCGCCACGTCAAACCGTTGTGCAAGCGTCAACAGCGCGCGTTTGCGCGACTCCGGCATGATGTAGCCCAGCGGGTTGTTGCAGTTGGGGGTCAACTGTATGACCTTTATCGGCCACTGCTCCAGGGCCAGTTCCAGCGCTTCGAGGCTGATGCCGGTCAGCGGATCGGTGGGGATTTCCAGGGCTTTCAGGCCCAGGCCCTTGAGGGTCTGCATCGCACCGTGAAAGCTCGGCGAGTCCACCGCGACAATGTCGCCGGGTTCGCAAATCGCGCGAACGCTGGTGGACAGCGCTTCATGGCATCCAGTGGTGACCACCAGTTCGCTGGCGCTCAGTTGGCAGCCGGAATCGAGCATCAGGCGAGCGATCTGTTCGCGCAGTTCGAGGTTGCCGTGGATGTTGTCGTAATACAGGCCGGGCATGTCCTGCCGCCGGCTGATTCGCGCCAGGTCGCGCAGCAGCGGCTTCATGGTCGCACTGGTGATATCCGGCATGCCGCGCCCCAGTTGCACCACGTCTTTGCGCGGCACGGCGCGGATCAATTCCAGCACCTGATCCCATTGAGAGATGTCCACCGGGCGCTGGGCCGGGCGACCGACCGCCGGCAAATCAGGCAATTCGCGACTGGCAGGAACGAAGTACCCGGACTTGGGCCGTGGCATGGCCAGCCCGCTGTCTTCCAGCACCCGATAGGCCTGCTGCACCGTACTCAGGCTGACGCCGTGCTCGACGCTCAGCGCCCGTACCGAAGGCAGTCGGTCACCGGGGCGATAGAAGCCCTGTTCGATACGCGTGCCGAGCAACTCGGCGAGGTTGACGTATAGGGTCATGGTGCAGCCTCGATGAGGGTGATTCGGATAACCGGTACAGATCTGGCAAAAAATCGGGATTCAGTGGCGGAATCGGCAAAGCTGTATGGAGTTAATACAGTAGCTTTGAATCTGTAATGCTTTTTGCCGCCCGCGCATCATGGAACCTCTGGCTACCCAAGTAAACAGGAGCATCCAAGATGAACGGTTTGAGCGATGTGCGGCTGACGTTACACAGTCAGGAAATGGCGGCAGAGCAGAACAACGGCGCGCGGGAGGCGAGCATGCGCAATGCCTTGTCCGGCCAGAGTCGTTGGGACCAGTTCTGGCGTCGCCTGCACACGCGCAAGGCCTTGCTGGCCCTGACGGCCGATCAGCTCAAGGATATCGGGCTGACGCGGGAGAGGGCGCAAGAGGAGGGGCTGAAGCCTTTCTGGCGGATCTGATTTTGGCGGCGTTCTTCAAGGCCTCATCGCGAGCAAGCTCGCTCCCACAAGGAACGGTGGTGAACGCAAATCTTGTGAACACCGCCAAACACTGTGGGAGCGAGCTTGCTCGCGATGGCGCCGGTACAGGCCCAGCTAAACCTTCAGACCAACTCTTTAAGCCGATGCCACAACATCCCCAACGCCAGCAACGGCGAACGCAAATGCTTGCCGCCGGGGAAGGTGATATGCGGCACCTTGGCAAACAGATCGAAGCCGCCGCTGTGCTGGCCGCTGATAGCTTCGGCCAGTAGCTTGCCGGCCAGGTGCGTGGTATTCACGCCATGGCCGGAATAGGCCTGGGCGTAGTACACGTTCGGCTGGTCCTTGAGTCGTCCGATCTGCGGCAGGCGATTGGCGCCGATGCCGATCATGCCGCCCCATTGGTAATCGATCTTCACTGCGCTCAACTGCGGGAAAACCTCGAGCATTTTCGGGCGCATGTACGCGGCGATGTCTTTCGGGTCGCGGCCTGAGTAATGGCAGGCACCGCCAAACAGCAGGCGCCGGTCTGCCGAGAGCCGGTAGTAGTCCAGCGCCACCCGCTGGTCACAGACCGCCATGTTCTGCGGTAGCAGGGCATGGGCCAGTTCTTCGCTCAATGGTTCGGTGGCGATGATGTAGCTGCCGGCGGGCAGGACTTTGCCGCTGAGTTGCGGATTGAGGTCGTTGAGGTAGGCATTGCAGCCCAACACCAGGGTTTTGGCGCGCACCGAGCCTTCGGCGGTATGGACCTTGACCTCGGGACCATAGTCGATGTGGGTCACGGCCGACTGCTCGAACAACCGGACCCCCAGTCGTTGTGCCGCTGTGGCTTCGCCCAGGGCCAGGTTCAGAGGGTGCAGGTGCCCCGACCCCATGTCGATCAGGCCACCCACATAGCGCGTGGAGCCGACCACGGTGTGCATCTCATTGGCTTGCAGCAAGCGGGTTTCGTAGCGATAACCGAGGCTGCGCAGTTCTTCGGCATCCTCGGCGAAACCTTCAAGGTCACGGGGCTTGTTGGCGAGGTCGCAGTAACCCCAGGTCAGGTCGCAGGGGATCTGGAAGCGCTCGACCCGTTGCCGGACGATTTCCACGGCTTCCAGGCCCATGAGTTTCATCTGCCGCACGCCTTCGACGCCGATGATGTTGGTGAATTGATCGAGGCCGTGGCCGACGCCGCGAATCAACTGCCCGCCATTGCGTCCGCTGGCGCCCCAACCAATTTTATGGGCTTCAAGCAACACCACGCTAAGGCCACGCTCGGCCAGCTCAAGCGCCGTGTTCAACCCCGAAAACCCGCCGCCCACTACACAGACATCGGCCAGCACTTCGCCTTTGAGCGCCGCAAGTTCGGGCTGCGGCAGGCTGCTGGCGGCGTAGTAGGAAGCGGTGTGGTTCAGGGCAGGCTGTTGAGCACGGGCATTCATGTGCGTGTTCCTGATTCTTGCGATTGGAAAACCTGGCGGAGCATAAGCCGGACCTTTCCGGGCGGGCAACATTGGTCGGCTGGTGCTGTCTGGATCGGAGCTTTTGCGTCAGAATCGCGCTCTATTCCGCTTTTGGTCACCGCTTCAATGAGCTGCAACAGCCAGACAATCCGTACCCTGCGCCAGCAGATTCCCTCGTTCGAGTGCGTGCCCGGCTGCCATGACTGCTGCGGGCCGGTGACCACCTCGCCGGAAGAAATGTCGCGCCTGCCACGCAAGACCCGCGCCGAGCAGGATGCCGCCATGGAAGAACTCAACTGTGTGCATCTGGGGCCGAATGGTTGCACCGTGTATGACGAGCGGCCGCTGATCTGCCGGTTATTCGGTACCACCAAGACCTTGCCGTGCCCCAATGGGCGGGGGCCGGTGGAGCTGATTCATCCACGGGTGGAGAAGCAGGTGTTCGAATACATGGCCAGCACTCGGCAGGTGTTGGTTTAAAATCTTCAATCCGGAATCGGCAAGGTCAGGCTCTCTTTCACCTCTTCCATCACGATATAGCTCTTGGACTCGCGCACATGGGGCAGCTTGAGCAGGATGTCGCCCAGCAATTTGCGGTACGAGGCCATCTCGGAGATCCGCGCCTTCACCAGGTAGTCGAAGTCCCCTGACACCAGGTGACACTCCAACACATGGGGCAATTTCAGCACCGCACGTCGGAACTCTTCGAAAGTATCGCCGGATTTGTAGTCCAGGCTGATCTCGACGAACACCAGCAGACTACCCTTCAGGTGCTGCGGATTGAGCCTGGCGTTGTAGCCCATGATGATCCCTTCGCGCTCCAGACGCCGGACCCGCTCAGTACAGGGCGTGGTCGAGAGCCCGACCTTTTCTCCAAGCTCCGTAAAGGAAATCCGCCCGTCCGCTTGCAGGATCCGCAGGATGTTGCGGTCGATCTTGTCCAGCTCACGTTTGGTCTGAGTGTTGGTACGCATAGGGGATGCGCCTCCGTGAAAAGGGTTTTTGCCGAGAATTGTCGCCAAATATAGGCGCTTATATAGTGAAAAGCACTGGCAGATCTTTTTTACACTGCGCGCATCTAAAGCTTTGAATAACAAACGTCAGCGGTTAGCCGCGATGAGGGATATGAAAATGCGCGTCATGGTCTTGGGTAGCGGCGTCATCGGTACCACCAGTGCTTATTATCTGGCCCGTGCCGGGTTCGAAGTAGTGGTGGTCGACCGGCAGCCGGCTGCTGCCATGGAGACCAGTTTCGCCAACGCCGGGCAGGTCTCGCCGGGCTATGCCTCGCCGTGGGCCGCGCCGGGCGTGCCGCTCAAGGCCATCAAGTGGCTGTTGCAGCGTCACGCGCCGCTGGCGATCAAGGCCACTGCCGACATCGACCAGTACCTGTGGATGGCACAGATGCTGCGCAACTGCACCGCTAGCCGTTACGCGGTGAACAAGGAGCGCATGGTCCGCCTGTCCGAGTACAGCCGTGACTGCCTCGATGAACTGCGTGCCGAAACCGGCATCGCCTACGAAGGCCGCAGCCTCGGCACTACCCAGTTGTTCCGTACCCAGGCCCAGCTCGACGGCGCGGCGAAAGACATCGCCGTGCTGAAAGAGTCCGGCGTGCCGTTCGAACTGCTCGACCGCGAAGGCATTGCCCGCGTTGAGCCAGCCCTGGCCAGCGTCACGGACATCCTCGCCGGAGCCTTGCGCCTGCCGAACGACCAGACTGGCGACTGCCAGATGTTCACCACCAAACTTGCAGAAATGGCCGCAAACCTCGGTGTGCAATTCCGTTTTGACCAGGACATTCAGCGCCTCGACTTCGCCGGTGATCGCATCAATGGCGTGTGGATCGACGGCAAGCTGGAAACCGCCGACCGCTACGTGCTGGCCCTCGGCAGCTACTCGCCGCAACTGCTCAAGCCGCTGGGGATCAAGGCGCCGGTGTACCCGCTCAAGGGCTACTCCCTGACCGTGCCGATCACCAACCCGGCAATGGCCCCGACTTCGACCATTCTCGACGAGACCTACAAGGTCGCGATCACCCGTTTCGACAACCGCATCCGCGTCGGCGGCATGGCTGAAATTGCCGGTTTTGACCTGTCGCTGAACCCGCGCCGGCGCGAAACCCTGGAGATGATCGTCAACGACCTTTATCCTCAGGGCGGCAATCTGGCCGAGGCCAGTTTCTGGACCGGCCTGCGTCCGACCACTCCGGATGGCACGCCGATTGTCGGCGCCACACCGTTCAAGAACCTGTTCCTGAACACCGGTCACGGCACGCTGGGTTGGACCATGGCCTGCGGCTCCGGTCGCTTGCTGGCTGACCTGATGGCGAAGAAAAAGCCACAGATCAGCGCCGAAGGCCTCGATATTTCCCGTTATGACAACAAAACCCAGGAGCCTGCAAAGCATGTCAGTCCAGCGCCAGCTCACCAATGAGCGCATGAGTCAGATCGTCACCTATAACGGCACGGTTTACCTGGCCGGACAGGTCGGCGATGACATGAGCGCCGGGATTGAACAGCAGACCCGCGAAGCCCTCGCCAACATTGAGCGTTTGCTCGATCTGGCAGGCACCGACAAGCACAATCTGTTGTCGGTGACGATTTACCTGAAAGACATCGACGCGCATTTCGAAGGCATGAACGCGGTGTGGGACAAGTGGCTGCCAAAAGGCGTCGCCCCGGCTCGTGCCACCGTTGAATCGAAATTGTGCGAACCGCAAATTCTGGTCGAGCTGTCGGTTGTCGCCGCTCTGCCATAAGCTTTCAGACAGATCCCTCTCCCGGTGCTGCTGGCGGTTCACGCCGTCAGCCAGCGCCGGTTTTTTTTCCCGATAACCCGACCAGAAGTCTGCCGCCATGCGTCCTGCCCGTGCCCTGATCGACCTTCAAGCCCTGCGTCACAACTACCAAGTCGCCCGTGAGCTCACGGGGGCCAAAGCCCTCGCAGTGATCAAGGCTGATGCCTATGGCCATGGCGCGGTGCGTTGCGCCCAGGCGCTGGAAGCCGAGGCGGACGGGTTTGCCGTGGCCTGCATCGAAGAGGCGTTGGAGCTGCGGGCGGCGGGCATTCGTGCACCGATCCTGCTGCTGGAAGGTTTTTTCGAAGCCGACGAGCTGGCACTGATTGTCGAGCATGATTTCTGGTGCGTGGTGCATTCGCTGTGGCAACTCGAAGCCATCGAGAAAGCGGTGTTGAGCAAGCCGATCACGGTGTGGCTCAAACTTGACTCGGGCATGCACCGGGTTGGCCTGCATCCGGCGGATTATCAGGCGGCCTATCAACGGCTGCTGGCCTGCGGCAAGGTCGCGAAAGTGGTGTTGATGAGCCACTTTGCGCGTGCCGATGAACTGCACGAGCAATCCAGCGCCGACCAGGTTGCGGTGTTCGAGGCCGCGCGCAATGGCCTGGACGCCGAGATCAGCCTGCGCAATTCGCCGGCGGTGCTCGGTTGGCCGCAGATTCCAAGCGATTGGGTGCGCCCTGGCATCATGCTCTATGGCGCCACGCCCTTCGAAGAAGCCAATGAAGTGGCTGCGCGCCTGCAACCGGTGATGACCCTGGAATCGAAAGTGATCAGCGTGCGCGAGCTGCCGGCCGGCGAGCCCGTCGGTTACGGCGCCAGATTCATCACCCCCAAACCGATGCGCATTGGCGTCGTGGCCATGGGCTACGCCGACGGCTACCCGCGTTCGGCACCGACCGGCACGCCGGTACTGGTGGCCGGGCAGCGCAGCCAGTTGATCGGCCGGGTATCGATGGACATGCTCTGCATCGACCTGACCGATGTGCCGCAGGCCGGCCTCGGTTCGACCGTCGAATTGTGGGGCAAAAACATCCTCGCCAGTGATGTCGCCCTGGCTGCCGGCACGATTCCATACCAGATATTCTGCAACCTGCGCCGAGTGCCACTGCTCTATTCCGGGGCTTAGTGCGCGGGGCTGCAGACCGGGAGTCGCCTCGCTGAGCAGGATTCAGGTCAAAGTGTTGTAAATACTGAACGCTGTCGCCATGATAACGCTCACTATTCCAACAATCTGAATCCTGGAGGCGCAAGCTTTGGACGTCGGTGAACGACTGCAATCCATCCGTAGGCTCAAGGGCCTGTCCCAGCGTGAGCTCGCCAAACGGGCGGGGGTCACCAACAGCACGATTTCGATGATCGAAAAGAACAGCGTGAGCCCTTCGATCAGTTCGCTGCGCAAGGTGTTGGGTGGGATTCCCATGTCCATGGTCGAGTTCTTTTCCGAAGAGATCCTGCAGGAAAAACCGACCCAGATCGTCTACAAGGCCAACGAGCTGATCGATATTTCCGATGGCGCGGTGACCATGAAACTGGTCGGGCGTGCCCATCCAAGCCGGGCGATCGCATTCCTCAATGAAATCTATCCGCCAGGCGCCGACACCGGTGACGAGATGCTCACCCATGAAGGCGAGGAAACCGGCATCCTGGTCGAAGGAAAACTGGAACTGGTGGTCGGTCTCGAAACTTTTGTCCTCGAAGCCGGCGATAGCTACTACTTTGAAAGTACCAAGCCACACCGTTTCCGTAATCCGTTCGATGTGCCAGCGCGACTAATCAGCGCAGCCACGCCGGCGAACTTCTAAGAAAAGAGGCGTCCTGCCAGCATCGCAGAGGCGCCCGGGCTGTTTTTCCGTCGCGGCCTAAGACCCCTCCGACTTTGGGGTTGTTTCAGTGCGACGGGCTTACCGCTATACTTGCGCCCGCCTGCGAACCGTGGCCGTAGGCGTGACTAGCCACCATTGAGGGTGAACGCGTGAACCTAATTATGAAAATGCTGGCTGCACCAGCAACCGTATTGGCCCTATGGGCTGTCAGTGTCAGCGCTCAGGCTGCGACCAACGACGAAATTGCCAAGCGCCTTGAGCCAGTCGGCCAGGTTTGTGTTCAGGGTAAAGAGTGCAAAGGGATGGAAGTGGCCACTGCCGCTGGCGGCGGTGGCGGTGCAAAAACCCCGGATGAAGTGATTGCAAAACATTGCAACGCTTGCCACGGTTCAGGCCTGTTGGGTGCGCCGAAAATCGGTGATGCCGCCGCCTGGAAAGAACGTGCCGATCACCAGGGCGGCCTCGACGGCATTCTGGCCAAAGCCATTACCGGTATCAATTCGATGCCGCCAAAAGGCACCTGCGCCGATTGCTCCGACGCCGAGCTCAAAGGCGCCATCCAGAAGATGTCCGGCCTGAAATAAGCCTGAGACTTGCTGCTGAAAAGCCGCTTTCGAGCGGCTTTTTTGTGCCTGCCGTTTCAATAAACACCGCTGATCTCTGTAGGAGCGAGCTTGCTCGCGAAGCGTTCAAAGGCGCCGCAGGGTGTCAGGTTCGCCGCGTTATCGTTGACGACCATCGCGAGCGAGCTCGCTCCTACAGGGCTGTTCATTGCGGCAAAGACCCGGCAAGCTCGTTCCATGCCCAAGTCATGGAGCGTGAGGGAGGATCCGATGGTTCAGCTGTGTTCTATCGAGCAGGCGGTCGATGACGTGCTGGCGCGGTTGCCGGTCCACATTCACATGGGCCTGCCCCTGGGCCTGGGTAAACCCAACCACTTCGTCAACGCGTTGTATCGACGTATCGCGCAACTGCCCGAGCGGCGGCTGACGATCTATACCGCGCTGTGCCTGGGCCGTCCGCCCTTGGGCGATGGTTTGCAAAAGCGCTTTCTCGAACCCTTTATCGAACGGGTTTTCGGCGATTATCCGGAGCTGGAATTTCTCGCCGACCTGCGTCGTGACCAACTGCCGGGCAACATCCACATCCAGCAATTCTTCATGCAGCCCGGCAGTCTGCTCAACAGTGCGGCGGCGCAGCAGGATTACGTCAGCAGCAACTACAGCCATGCGGCGCGGGACATCAACGCCGCCGGGTTGAACCTGGTGGCGCAATTGGTGGCCAGCGATGCCGAACATCCCGACCGCTTGAGCCTGAGCTGCAACCCGGACATCACCCTCGACCTGCTGCCGATGATCGCCAAGCGCCGCGCCGCCGGAGAAACCATCCTGATGGTCGGCCAGGTGCACAACGATCTGCCTTACATGCCCGGCGATGCGGAGCTCGGCATCGACACCTTCGACGTGCTGATCGACCAGAAGGACAACACCACGCTGTTCTCCACGCCGAACATGCCGGTGGGGTGTCAGGACCATTTCATCGGCCTGCACGCCAGCACATTGGTGCGTGACGGCGGCACCTTGCAGATCGGCATCGGTTCCATGGGCGATGCGTTGACGGCGGCGCTGCTGGCGCGGCAAGCCGACAACGACGGATACAGCGCTTTGCTGGCAGACGTAAACCTCGGCCACTGGGCGCAACTGATCGAGCGCGAAGGTGGCATCGAACCCTTTGCCAGAGGCCTGTATGGCTGCAGCGAAATGTTCGTCAACGGCTTGCTGGTGCTGGCCGATGCCGGGATCGTGCGGCGCAAGGTCTACCCGGACGTGGCGACCCAACAGCAGGCGAATGCCGGCACCCTCGACGAGACTGCGCAAACCGATGGCATCTCGGTGCACGGGGGTTTCTTCCTCGGGCCACGCAGTTTCTATGAACGCCTGCGCGAGTTGCCGCAGAGCAAGCGTCTCGAATTCAACATGACCTGCATCAGCTACATCAACGAGCTGTACGGCCAGGAAGAACTCAAACGCTTGCAGCGCCTCGATGCGAGGTTCATCAACACGGCCTTCACCGTGACGTTGCTGGGGGCCGCCGTGGCGGATCAGCTCGAAGACGGACGTGTGCTCAGCGGCGTAGGCGGGCAGTACAACTTCGTGGTTCAGGGCCATGCACTGCAAGGCGCGCGCTCGGTATTGCTGCTGCGCAGCTGGCGTGAATCCGGCGGCGACGTCAGCTCGAACATCGTCTGGGAGTATGGCCACTGCACGATTCCCCGGCACTTGCGGGACATCGTGGTCACCGAATACGGCATCGCCGATCTTCGCGGCAAAACCGACGCGGCAGTAATCGAGGCCTTGCTCAATATCAGCGACTCGCGTTTTCAGCCGGGATTGATCGAGCAGGCGCAGAAAGTCGGCAAACTGCCCAAGGACTTCTGTCTGGATCCGCGATTTACCGATAACAGTCCGCAGCGTTTACAGGCGATTCAGGCGCGGCATCCGCAGCTGTTTGCGGAGTATCCGCTGGGCTGCGATTTCACCGAGGTCGAGCGGGATGTGTTGCGGGCGCTGAACTGGCTCAAGAGCAAGTTCAAACTGAGCGAGGTGCTGGAATTGGGCAAGGCGGCGCTGGATGCGCCGGAGGCGGCAGCGTTCCCGAAGCATCTGGAGCGCATGCAGCTGGCCAACCCGGAGGGGATGAAAGAGGACTTGTATCAGCGGTTGCTGCTCACAGGCCTCAAGGCGACTGCGCAGTAACTGATCACCGAAAACAACTGTGGGAGCGAGCTTGCTCGCGATAGCGGTGTATCAGTCAATGAAGATGTCGACTGACACTATGCAATCGCGAGCAAGCTCGCTCCCACAGGGGATGTGCGTTGTGGCGGCTTTATTCGATAAAGGTCACGACACCATCAGCCAGCGACTTCACGCGGGCCAGGGACTCTACGCGATAACCCTGCGAGTCCAGTTCCGCACGGCCGCCCTGGAATGACTTCTCGATCACGATCCCCAAACCGGCAACGGTAGCGCCGGCCTGTTTGATGATCGAAATCAGCGCCTGGGACGCCTTACCGTTGGCCAGGAAGTCATCGATGATCAGCACGCGGTCGCTGCTGGTCAGGTGGCGCGGGGAGATCGCGACGGTGCTTTCGGTCTGCTTGGTGAACGAGTACACGGTTGCCGACAGCAGGTTTTCGGTCAGGGTCAGGGACTGGTGCTTGCGCGCGAAAATCACCGGCACGCCGAGGTTCAGGCCGGTCATGATCGCCGGCGCGATGCCCGAGGCTTCGATGGTGACGATCTTGGTGATGCCCGAATCCTTGAACAGCGTGGCGAATTCGTCGCCGATCAGCTTCATCAGGGCCGGGTCGATCTGGTGGTTCAGAAAAGCGTCGACTTTCAGGACCTGGTCGGAAAGCACGATGCCTTCTTCGCGAATTTTCTTGTGCAGGGCTTCCATGAAGCGGTCCTCTTTTGGCGCCTGTGCGCCGAAGGTCATGTAAAAGTGGTCAATTCTAGCGCTTTAACATCGCGCGTATATCCGCCAATGCGTTGTTGCCGCGCACGGCTTTGACTTCGGTCGGTGTGTCGTCGTTACCTTCCCAGGCCAGATCATCCGGCGGCAGCTCATCGAGGAAACGGCTCGGCGCGCAGTCGATGATCTCGCCGTACTGCTTGCGCTTGGCAGCGAAGGTGAAGGCCAGGGTCTGGCGCGCACGGGTAATACCCACGTAGGCCAAGCGACGTTCTTCTTCGATGGTGTCGGCTTCGATACTGGAACGGTGCGGGAGGATTTCCTCCTCCATGCCCATGATGAACACGTAGGGAAATTCCAGGCCCTTGGAGGCATGCAAGGTCATCATCTGCACGCCTTCGGCGCCGTCTTCCTCTTCCTGCTGACGCTCCAGCATGTCGCGTAGCACGAGTTTGCCGATGGCATCCTCGACGGTCATCTCGCCTTCTTCGTCTTTCTCCAGGGTGTTCTTCAACGCTTCGATCAGGAACCAGACGTTACCCATACGGTAGTCGGCGGCCTTGTCGCTGGAGCTGTTGGTGCGCAGCCAGTTCTCGTAGTCGATGTCCATGACCATGCTGCGCAGGGCCGAGATCGGGTCTTCGCCGGCGCACTGCTCGCGCACCCTGTCCATGAAGCGTTTGAAGCGCGACAGACGATCGGTGAAACGCGAGTCCAGATGCTCGCCCAGGCCGATCTCGTCGGTGGCGGCGTACATCGAGATCTTGCGCTCGGTGGCGTAGTTGCCCAGCTTCTCCAGCGTGGTCGAGCCGATCTCGCGGCGCGGCACGTTGATCACCCGCAGGAAGGCGTTATCGTCGTCCGGGTTCACGATCAGGCGGAAGTAGGCCATCAGGTCTTTTACTTCCTGACGTCCGAAAAAGCTGTTGCCGCCAGACAGGCGATACGGCACCTGATGATGCTGCAACTTCAGCTCGATCAGCTTGGCCTGGTAGTTGCCGCGATAGAGGATTGCGAAATCACTGTACGGGCGGTCGGTGCGCAAATGCAGACTGAGGATTTCCATGGCCACGCGCTCGGCCTCGGCGTCCTCGTTGCGGCAGCGGATCACGCGGATCTCGTCACCGTGGCCCATTTCACTCCACAGCTGCTTTTCGAATTCGTGGGGGTTGTTCGAGATCAGCACGTTGGCGCAACGCAGGATGCGGCTGGTGGAGCGGTAATTCTGCTCCAGCATCACCACTTTCAAGGACGGGTAGTCGTCCTTGAGCAGCATCAGGTTTTCCGGGCGAGCGCCGCGCCAGGCGTAGATCGACTGGTCGTCGTCACCTACCACGGTGAACTGGTTGCGTTTGCCGATGAGCATTTTCACCAGCAGGTACTGGCTGGCATTGGTGTCCTGGTATTCATCGACCAGCAGGTAGCGCACCTTGTTCTGCCACTTTTCCAGGATGTCGGCGTGCTCTTCGAACAGCTTCACCGGCAGCAGGATCAAGTCGTCGAAGTCCACCGCGTTGAACGCCTTGAGCGTGCGCTGATAGTGGGTGTAGACGATGGCGGCAGTCTGCTCCTTGGGGTTGCGCGCGTTTTCCAGGGCCTGGGCCGGCAGGATCAGGTCATTTTTCCAGGCGCCGATCATGTTCTTGATCTCGTCGACGCCGTCGTCGCCCGAGTATTCCTTCTGCATGATGTCGGTCATCAGGGCTTTGACATCGGTCTCGTCGAAGATCGAGAAGCCCGGTTTGTAGCCCAGCCGCACGTGTTCCTTGCGGATGATGTTCAGGCCCAGGTTGTGGAACGTGCAGACCGTCAGCCCACGACCTTCACCGGCACGCAACAGAGTGCCAACCCGTTCCTTCATCTCGCGGGCAGCCTTGTTGGTAAAGGTCATGGCGACGATGTACTGGGCGCGAATGCCGCAGTTCTGGATCAGGTGCGCGATTTTGCGCGTGATCACGCTGGTCTTGCCGGAGCCGGCGCCGGCGAGCACCAAAAGAGGGCCGCCGACGTAGCTCACGGCTTCTTGCTGCCGGGGATTGAGTCGGGACATAGGTAAATTCAGGAGTCAGTCACAAAATGGGCCGGCATTTTAACAGGCTCAGCGAATTGTGCTGCTCTGTCCGACTTGTGACGTACCACGCTATCTGTAATTGCCGGTTTTGTTACTTTCACGCAGGATGCGTAATGAATTTGCGGCTAATGTTCGTAATTCCAGATGCAAAGGGCCCGATTTGATAACTGATGTCATTGTCATTAGTTATCGGAACGGCATAATGCCCGTCGCCTATATCTTTGCAGAGTCTAGGGAGCTAGCTTGTCTACGCCTGTCGAACCCTTGCGTTTGCTGCTACTGGCTCAAGAGCCAGCGTGGGCAGCGTTGTTGCGCGAGTGTCTGGCTCCTATGGGGAACTCGGCCGTGCTCATCAGTGCGCCGAGTTGGGAGTCGGTCAGCAGCCTGTTCGATGACAACCGCAGCGCGGTGTTATTGACCATCCCGCAACTTCAACCGGCGCCGGGCCGTTGCAGCCTGCCGACGGTGTTGCTGCTCGACCATGAGCCGCTGACCCCGCCCGACGGTGTGAGTGACTGGCTGGTGCGCGATCTGCTCGATACCGGCATGTTGCGCCGCTGCCTGCGCCATGTGCGCGAGCGTGGCGTCCTGGAAAACACTCTGCAACGCCTGGCCGAGCAAGATCCGCTCACTGGCATCGCCAATCGCCAGGGCTTCCAGACCCTGCTGACCGCGCGGCTGGCGGAAAACGACGGGCGCGGCCTGGCCCTCGGTCATCTCGACCTCGACAACTTTCGTTATGCCAACGATGCCCTTGGCCATCAGGCCGGTGACCGTTTGATTCTGCAAGTGGTGGCGCGGCTCAAGAACCAGCTCGAGGCCGGCGATCAATTGGCGCGCCTGGGCAGCGATGAGTTCGCTTTGCTGATCGACACCCGTCGCGCTCCCCAGCGTGCCGAGTGGATGGCCGAACGCATCAGCGAAGCATTGGCCGAACCTTATTGGGTCGACGGCGAAAGCCTGCTGATCGGTTCCAGCCTGGGCATCGCCTACGCCCGGGCCCAGACCGATGCGGATCCGCTGATGTGGCATGCACATATCGCCATGCAGCAGGCCAAAAGCACCCAGGGCTGCACCTTTCACATTTTCAACGAACGCATCAACCGCAATGCCCGCAGCATCGCCGACCTCGAAACCGAGCTGCGTCGGGCGCTGCGCCGCGATGAGCTGGAACTGCACTACCAGCCACGGTTGAACCTCGAAGACGGGCAGATCGTCGGCCTCGAAGCTTTGGTGCGTTGGCGGCATGCCGAGCGCGGCTTGCTGGCACCGAGCGAATTCGTGCCGCTGGCTGAGCAAAGCGGTCTGATTGTCCCGCTGGGTTACTGGGTGATTTCCCGGGCCTTGCGCGACATGCAGGCGTTGCTTGAGCTGGGTTTGCCGCCGTTGCACATGGCGATCAACCTGTCGTTCCGGCAGTTCCAGGACAGCCAGTTGTTGTCGACCCTGAGTCGCCTGATTGCCGAGCGTGGCGTCGAGGCGCAGTGGCTGGAGTTCGAGCTGACCGAAACCGCGGTGATGCGCCGCAGCGATCTGGTCAAGCAGACCATGGACGCTCTCGGGCGTCTTGGTGTGCGCTTCTCTCTCGACGACTTCGGCACCGGTTTCTCGTCCTTCGTGCACCTCAACAGCCTGCCGATCACCTTGCTGAAGATCGACAAGAGCTTTGTCGGCGGCATGGAACAGCGTGAGGAAAACCGCAAGCTGGTCCACGCGATGATCAACCTGGCGCACAACCTCAACCTTGAGGTGGTCGCCGAAGGTGTGGAAACACCGGAGCAACTGGATCTGCTGCGCGGGTTTGAATGCGATCAAGTGCAGGGATATCTGATCAGCAAGCCATTGCCGTTGGCTGAGCTGGTGGAGTATCTGGCGTTTGGCAGCAATCAGCAGTCGATGCTGGAAATCGTGAGTTAAAAACCCCACGACCCCCTGTAGGAGTGAGCCTGCTCGCGATGAGGCCAGGTCAGTCAACATTCATGTCGGCTGATAGTTCGCTATCGCGAGCAGGCTCACTCCTACAAGGGATATGAGTCTGTCTGAGCGACCTCGAAGCGCTGCTCTGACGTCGTGTCCCGCTTGATCATCCGCTTCATCTTCCATTCAAACCCCAGCGTCAGGCTCACCGCCGCGCACGCCAGCCCCAGCGCCAGGCCCCACCAGACGCCCGTTGGTCCCCAGTCCAGGTGGAACGCCATCCACCACGCCGCCGGTGCGCCGATCAGCCAATAGCAACCCAGGCCGACGAGGAAAGTGGTCTTGGCATCCTTGAGTCCGCGAATGCAACCCATGGCAATGGTTTGCACGCCGTCGAACAGCTCGAACCAGGCCGCCACCGCCAACAGGCTCACGGCAAGGTTGATGACATCGCGAAACGCCGGGTCGTTGTGGTCGAGAAACAAACCGACCAACTGGTTTGGCAGCAACCAGAAGACCATGGCGAAACACAGCATCGCCGCCGCCCCGAACGCAATGCCGACTCGCCCGGCCAGCCGCGCACCCAGCAGTTGCCCGGCGCCGTAGTGCTGGCCGATGCGCATGGTGATGGCATAAGAAATACCCGCCGGGACCATGAACGCCACAGAGACGATTTGCAGGGCGATCTGGTGCGCGCCCAGTTGCGTGCTGCCCATGGTGCCCATGCACAGCGCGGCGAAGGCAAACAGCCCGACTTCCACGGCATAGGTGCCGCCAATCGGCAAGCCCAGACGCCACAGCTCCTTCAGGTACTGGCGGTTCAGTCGCGACAGGCCCTGGCGCAGCGGATAGGCCTCATAAGCCGGATGCCGACGAATGTGCCACGCCAGTGCGATTGCCATGAGGTTGGCGACAATCGCAGTCACGAGCCCGATACCCATCAGCCCCAGTTTCGGCAGGCCGAACATGCCGGTGATCAACGCATAGTTGAGCAAAAAGTTGGCAACCGTCCCGCCCACGCTAATCACCATCACCGGCGTCGCACGGCCAATGGCGCTGGTGAACCCGCGCAGGGCCATGAAGCTCAGGTAGCCGGGCAGGGCGAATGGCAGGAAGATCAAAAACTGCCCGGCCATCTGAACGTTGCTTTCGGTCTGGCCGAACAGCAGCAGCACCGGTTTGAGGTTCCACAGCAGTAAACCGGCGGCCAGCGCCATCAGCCATGCCAGCCACAACCCGGCTTGGGTCAGCCGGGTAGCCCCGACAATATCGCCGGCGCCCTGACGGATCGCCACCAGTGTGCCGACCGCCGCGATCACGCCGATGCAGAAGATCGACACGAACGAATAGGTTGCCGCACCGAGCCCACCACCGGCCAGCGCCTCGGGACTCAGGCGCGCCATCATCAGGGTGTCGGTGAGGACCATCAGCATGTGCGCCAACTGCGAGGCAATCAACGGCCCCGCCAGCCGCAGGATGGCCCGCAGTTCAGTACGTGCTGGATGCTGCATGATCATCACGCTCGATTGTCAGAGAAAACAGGAAGCGTCGATTCTCGGCGCTCTGCGGGGTTTGCACAAAGGGATAAAAAGGATGGGTGGCATGATTAAAACTCATGTGAGAGAGTTTCCGATAAGTTGAAGCAATCGCGCTGTAGGAGCTTTCCTGATGTCCCGTCGTCTTCCTCCCTTGTATGCCCTTCGAGCATTCGAAGCGGCGGCGCGGCATAGCTCGTTTACTCGCGCCGCCGAAGAACTGTCGATCACTCAAAGTGCAGTCAGCCGACACATTCGTACGCTCGAAGAGCATTTCGCCTGTCGGCTGTTTCATCGCAGCGGACGCAACCTGCAATTGACCGAGTCGGCGCGGCTGATCCTGCCCGGCATCCGCGAAGGCTTCACTGCCCTTGAACGGGCCTGCAATACCTTGCGCGCCGAGGACGACATCCTGCGCATGAAAGCCCCGTCGACCCTGACCATGCGTTGGCTGTTGGCGCGGCTCAGTCGTTTCCGGCACCTGCGACCGGGGAACGAAGTGCAATTGACCAGCGCCTGGATGGACATCGATACGGTGGACTTCAACCACGAACCCTTTGACTGCGCTGTCATCCTCAGCAACGGGCATTTTCCACCGGACTGGGAGGCGACTTTCCTGTTCCCCGAAGAGCTGATTCCGGTAGGCGCGCCGAATCTTCTGAAGGATCAACCGTGGGACGTTGCGCGTCTGGCCAGTGCCGAGCTGTTGCATCCGACACCGGACCGCCGTGACTGGCGCAACTGGCTGGAACGCATGGGCCTGACCGATCGAATCTCGCTCAAGGGCGGACAAGTGTTCGATACGCTGGAGCTGGGCATGATCGCTGCCGCTCGAGGTTACGGCGTGTCCATGGGCGATTTGCTGATGGTGGCGGAGGATGTTGCGCAGGGACGTCTGAGTTTGCCGTGGCCGACCGCCGTCGCCAGTGGTGAGAGTTATTACCTGGTCTGGCCGAAAACCCGCCCCGGCGGCGAGCGTTTGCGTCGCCTCAGCGATTTCCTGCAAGGCGAGGTCCGGGCCATGGAGTTACCGGATGTCGAACGCCTGGGCTGAATCGATGGGGTCGACTCGATTCCCGTTTTGTCCCACATCTGCGGATCAAATGTCTTTCTTGGCATTTGCCGCCGATGTCTCGATTTTTATGCTTGCTGAAACGTTTCTTCAGGTCTATAAAAACGGCACAACTCCAAGAAAGGCTATTGCCATGACCCCACTCAAACTCTTCGTTGCCCTCAGCGCACTGTCCGCTGCCTCCCAAGCCCTGGCCTGGGATTACGTCCTGCTCGACACCGACAAAGCCGCCCAGAACTGGCAAGTCACCAGCCAGCAGCTCGGCGTAAAAACCGGCAAACCGTTCAGCGTGACCCTGCGCACCTTGCACGGCGGTCGGCAGGAAGGCGTCAGCATCGTCGACATCGATAACGGCACGATGAAACTTTCGGTAGTTCCAACTCGCGGCATGAACGTCCTGCAGGCCTCGGTCGGTAACGTGCGCATGGGTTGGGATTCGCCAGTCAAGGAAGTGGTCAATCCGTCCTTCATCGAGCTCAACGGCCGTGGTGGCCTGGGCTGGCTGGAAGGCTTCAATGAACTGGTCACCCGCTGCGGCTACGAATGGGTCGGCCACCCCGGCATCGACAATGGCGAACTGCTGACCCTGCACGGTCGCGCTGCCAATATCCCGGCCAACAAAGTCACCCTGCACATCGATGAAAAACCGCCGTACGCCATCAGCCTGCGCGGCGAGCTGAAAGAGCAGGCTTTCAAGAAAGTCGACTTCTCGGTCGCGACCGAACTGGTCACCGAGCCCGGCAGCGTAGCGTTCGCCCTCAACGACACCCTGACCAACAACGGCGACTATCCGAAGGAATACCAGGCGCTGTATCACAGCAACTTCAGCACCCCATTCCTGGAGCAGGGCGCCCGCTTCGCCGCGCCGGTGAAACAGGTGTCGCCGTTCAACGATAAAGCCAAAAGCGATTTGCCAGACTGGCAAACCTATCGCGCACCGACCAAGGACTACGACGAAACGGTTTACAACGTAGTGCCGTATGCCGATGCCAAGGGCGATACATTGACCGTCCTGCATAACAAGGCCGGCAGCCTGGGCGTCTCGGTCGGTTTCAACACTCAAACACTGCCCGTGTTCTCGCTGTGGAAAAACACCGATACCCAAGGGCAGGGCTATGTCACGGGGCTGGAGCCAGGCACGAGTTTTTCCTACAACCGCCGGTATCAGCGGCCACTGAACCTGGTGCCGACGATTGCGCCCAAGGAGCAGAAGCAGTTCCGTATCAGCTACGGCTTGCTGGCGGATAAGGCGGCGGTGGATAAGGCGTTGAAGCGGGTGAGCGAGATTCAAGGTGGGCGGGAGACTGAGGTGCGGCAGACGCCGTTGGTTGACCTTACCAAGGGTTGATTTTCGCTATCTTTTCGAAAAGCCGCTTATTGGTCGAAAAACACTTACAACTTTGAGCTACTGGCTTGTTGGCCGATATTGCAGCGCTTCGGCCAAGTGCTCGCGTCTGATCTCATCGACTTGTTCAAGGTCCGCAAGAGTGCGCGCTACTTTGAGCAGTCGATGGGCCGCTCGCAGTGACAAGGTCAGTCGCTCACACGCCGTCTCCAGCCAGGTTTCGTCTGTTGTGGATAACTTGCAGTGTCTGCGCAGGCCCGGCAAATCGAGAAAGGCATTGGCGCAGCCCTGGCGCTTTTGTTGCCGTTCTCGTGCGTTGGCAACCAGCTCAGCGGCGGTGGCAGTGTCGTCGCCGGGTTTTAACGCAGGATTTAACGCCGTGGCTTCGCGAGCGACCGTCAGGTGCAGATCAATACGATCCAGCAGTGGCCCCGACAATTTGTTGCGATAGCGCTGAACCATGTCCGGTGTACAGGAGCAACGGCCGCTCGGTTCGCCAAGA
Organism: Pseudomonas sp. IT-196MI5; assembly: GCF_949767415.1. Taxonomy (NCBI): domain Bacteria; kingdom Pseudomonadati; phylum Pseudomonadota; class Gammaproteobacteria; order Pseudomonadales; family Pseudomonadaceae; genus Pseudomonas; species Pseudomonas sp. IT-196MI5. The sequence goes on along the minus strand of NZ_CATKPZ010000033.1, from coordinate 205,229 downwards.
TATCCACAGGGGCAGGGATTCATCGCGGCGACTAGCTGAAAGCGCGCCGGGAAGCGTACGCGGTCCTTGGCGCGGGAAATCACGATGTGGCCGGATTCCAGCGGTTCTCTCAGTACCTCCAGTACCTTGCGATCAAATTCCGGGAGTTCATCAAGGAACAGCACACCGTGGTGGGCGAGGGTGATTTCGCCCGGTTGCGGTTTCGAACCGCCGCCCACCAGTGCCGGTCCGGAGGCGGAATGGTGTGGTTGTCGGAAGGGGCGCTGTGGCCAATGGCTCAGTGGCACACAGCTGGCGACGGATTGAATCGCTGCGACTTCCAGTGCCTCGTTCTCGGCCAGGGGCGGCAGCAGCCCTGGCAATCGGCTCGCCAATAGCGTCTTGCCTGTGCCCGGTGGCCCGCTGAACAGCAGGTTATGCGCACCCGCTGCCGCAATCAGCAGTGCGCGTTTGGCTGCCATTTGCCCCTGAACTTCGTTCAAGTCGGGATAGGGTTTGCTGGCGTGGAGCAAACCATTGGAAACGTAAGGCTCGATGGGGGTGTGCCCATTGAAATGCGCCACTGCCTGCAGCAGATGGTCCACTGCGATGACCTTCAACCCCGACGCCAGGCAGGCCTCCTCGGCATTCGCCTGCGGCACCATCAACCAGCGCCCGGCCTTGCGCGCCGCCAATGCTGCCGGCAGCACCCCGCAGACCGGCCGCACTGCGCCGGAAAGCGCCAGCTCCCCCAGGCATTCCACATCATCCAGTGTCAGCGTCGGCACCTGTACGCTGGCCGAGAGAATCCCCAAGGCAATCGCCAGATCGAATCGCCCGCCATCCTTGGGCAAATCCGCCGGGGCCAGATTCAAGGTGATGCGTCGCGCCGGAAATTGCAGCCCCGAATTGATGATCGCACTGCGCACCCGGTCCTTGCTTTCCTTCACCGCCGCCTCGGGCAGGCCGACCATGGTCAGCGACGGCAAACCATTGGCCAAGTGGACTTCAACGGTGACGGCTGGCGCCTCCACGCCGACCTGGGCGCGGCTGTGGACGATGGAGAGGGACATGGTCGTTCCTTGAGCTAAACGGGGGCCGCTTCCTGCGGGTTGTTGAAGGGTAGTCGTGGAGTCTGGCCGGAGAATAGGGAAACCTTCGCAGAATGTTGCCGAAGCCACGATCTTTAACAGCAGCCAAACGCAGCGTTCGGCTGCGGTGGCAAACCCATCTCCTGAGCAATCGCATTACTCAACGCCGTTTGCGAGTTGCATAAGGGGCGGCTACGAAACAAGTCGCACTTAGTTGATTTTCTCGAATTTATTTCGCGTGCGAAATTAGCCAATTTATGTTGAGGCAGCTTCTTCGGATGAAGTCGTGTCGTCAAACAAGCTACTGTCACCGTCTAGAACTTTTCTTGTGAAGCTTTCAATATCAAACCTCTTTTTACCTTCTGCGATATGCGTAAAATAGTTGAAGTCTAAATCTATCCAGTCCTTGAGTTTGGTTTCGTAGTTGTTTGGATACTGTGCTTGCTCCACTGCGGGCAGAACTTTGTAACGATCAAGGGCAATTTGGAAAGAGTTAGTAAGCTTTCCAGTACGGTTGTATTCATCAATTGCCTTGGCCGAAAATTGCTGTCGCCAAGTAGATTCTTGTTTGGCCGATTCTTCCAATGCTGCCCGCCTTTCATTGACAGTAAAGGTGCCGCTGTCATCGTAAGTTATTAAGGTCAGTTGATCCTTGGGCATCCCCGAAAACGGATTTTTGCCGAGTCCATTTGTATACTGTGTCGCACTTTTTGCGCGTGCTAATAATGTGGCATCATCTGTGTCAGGAACTTCAGAGTCGTATTTTGATTTATTGATAGTATAATTAGCACTCTCCAATTCGTTGAATGTGTTTTTAGCCATCGAATCCAGCTCCACTCTAGTTAGGCGTGCATCCCGGGCCTGTGCACGTACTGAGGCTTCGCTCAATTGGCTCGCTAGCGTGGAAACGGTACTGCTATCTCGTGCGTTGCCATACCGGTCCTGGGGGCTACTTTGGTTGACACCTGGGTTTTTGCTGGGAGTCGCTGTCAGTTTTTTAGTTCCAGCCAGCGTTTGGCCGCTGTTAACTGCAGAATTGTTTAGTGAATTAAACATTTTTTGCAACTCCCTGTCTGATGACTAAAATATGATCTATCGCTTGATAATATTGATGCTTTGGCAAGATCTTGCAAACCACTTAAGGCTCGCTACATGCTTCACTTCATGGTGATTACTACTGACCAGGCATAGGAGGACGGATTTGTTCTAGTTACCTTGATGGTGCAGGTGGCGCCGCCGCTAGGAGTTGCCGTATTATTCCATTTTGGGATTTTGGTCGCGCCTGCGCCAACAGTCTCCACAAATGTAGCTAAATAAATACATTTCTTTCTACCCATTTGATATCGCAAATTAGCATAGTTGTGGCCAGGAAACATCCGGCTTTGTATGGTGTACGTATCCGAGCCATTTGCAATTACGGACTCTTGTGGAGTAGTTAATGCGTTGGCTTTTGTCGTGGCTTCGTTGTTGGTTGTAGGGGTATACATAGCAGTCTGTGTTCCAAGGTTCTTGAAAGTGACTGTCACAGGCGGCCCGGCGACAGCTGGACTTATGTGAAATGCAGTCAATGCGAAAGCCGCAATTAAAGACTTGGATAGTTTCATGGGTATTGCTCCTTGTGGTGTTATGAACATTCCTTTGGGTGTATCGCACTCGTCATAATCCATTACTCAAGCTGGACTGAATTTTTTTCCGAGCGAGTGCAGCGCTCGCGCTTTGAGAAGTGAGCTTAGAAAGGGTGGCTTTGAGGCGCAATCAGACCGCGGACGAGAACGTTGTAGGGCATTGCCGGGATTACTGCGGGCGGAAAGATCGCAGGCTCGGCAATTCCTACAGGTAAATCTGAAGGTCGTTCTGACTTTATCGCGAGCAGGCTCGCTTGTATGGTAGGACTTGAAGGGAGGAGGAGGGCGGTCGAAAAGGTCGGTACAGCATCCGCATCAACGCTCAATGGCGAATTTGCTTCATTTGGGGTCCTAACGGACCAGAGAATGTCGAAATCGTCGATTATCACTGAGGTGAGTAATGACTAAGAATGGTATGCGCCCGGTTCACCCTGGCGAGATCCTCAAAGAGGAATACCTGGAGCCTCTGAGCCTTACGGCTGCAGCGTTGGCCAGGGCGTTGAGCGTTTCGACACCCACGGTGAACGATATCGTGCTCCAGCGTCGAGGAATCAGTGCTGATATGGCTCTCAGGCTTTCTATTTGTCTGGACACGACCCCTGAGTTTTGGCTGAACCTGCAATCGACTTACGATTTGCGCAAAGCCGAGATTGAGCGTGGGGCTGCGATTCGGGATCAGGTCGAGCGGCTTGCGCACTGCGCCTGATTGTTGTCTTGGATTCATTGAACCCCACGCCGAAAGCGTGGGTTTTTTTTATTCAGAATGCGTGAAGCATCTTCGCGGCTCTTTTCCACCAAGGCGCATTGATAGCAGGCCTGGGAGTAACCTGATCAGGCAATAGTTGCGGCACATCCTGCAACCGAATCCACGGCTGGTTGTTCCAGTGCAGCAAACTCAACGACATTTCCGGCCAGTTCAGCAGGCTCAGTTGCGGGCGTTCGGTTGTGGTGGGGTATTGGGCATCTCGCAGGGCAGGAACAACTTCGTGGGTGAGCCATTCGCGTAAGGCTCGGTATTCGGGGCAGTAGTGATAGACCAGCAAGGCGTAGACGCCGGATTCGCTGACCAGCAGGGTGTTTTCGATATGTCCGTGGATGAGGGTTTTGGCTGTTTGGTATTGGTCGGGGTCGAGTTTTCGGACTTGGCGGTCGTTGAGGTAGATGCGTAGAAGTCGCCCTAGGTCGCGGGCGCTGAACCAGGGTTGGTTTTGTATCAGGAGGGCGTGGAGGTGGAGTTTGTGGCGGGTGAAGACGTGAGGGATTAGATAGTTTTCGTTCATGGTGCAGTTCTCAAGGTGCGATGAAGAAAACTGCCTCTGATCGTCGCCAAACGAAAAGGGTGGCAGCCATGCGGGGGTTGGCGAACCGGTAACGCACCAAACCGGCAGACCCGAAGGTCTCCCACGCATAGCCGCCATAATTCGAGATGAGAGCAAATTTCTCGGTCGAATGCGGTCGCGATGCGTTGTGGTTTTCCAGGTCGCCAAACCCGGTGCTGAGCATTCAGCTGGGGATGAGCATAGAAACCGGAGGCATTGCGACGCAATCGGACGGCGGTGTGATGTTTGTAGGACGTTGCCGGGATTGTTGCGGGGCTGAAGATCAAAAGATCGCAGCCTGCGGCAGCTCCTACAGGTGAAGCGCAAGGTCGTTCCGACCTTCAATCGCGGGCAAGCCCGCTCCCACAGGGATCGTGGTGTTACTCGGCTGGTGGATTGAGCTTCGCTTCAAGCTCGGCGACTTTCGCTTCAAGACTTTCCAGCCGCGCCCGGGTGCGTGCCAGCACGACCATCTGACTATCGAATTCTTCCCGGCTCACCAGATCCAGTTTGCTGAAGCCGCTCTGCAGCAACATTTTGAACTGGCTTTCGATTTCAGCTTTCGGCAGAGGCGTGTCGCCGCTGAAGAGGCGGGAGGCGGTGCCGGTGAGGGCGTCGAGGAAGTCTTTTGGCGCGAGCATGGGCAATGTCCTGGAAACAATGCCGGGCAGTGTATCACGCAGTGTCTATAGTCATTTGCGCGGGCAAGGGATGCACGCTTTTCGCGCATGGGGATGGGCGGTATCGCACCGTTGTTGTGCGTATCGCGTCGGCTGTTGTTGCGAAGTAGCCGTCATCTGCGGGTAAAGGCTTGAAAACAGTAGTTTTTGTGGAGATGGCAAGCTTTCTGCTTAGACCCTGATGACCCATGCACTGAAGCAGTCCCTGTGACGAACGCAGTGCGCCAAGCGAAGCGGGGGAGTGTTTCGTGAGGGGCGTCGGACGGGCAGGTCAGGGCCGACGATGCGTTACAAAGCCAGGCACTGCGCTTAGACTTGAGTCGGGTTTGTTTTCCTGGGGCAAGTCCACCAATTCGGGAGAGAGTTTTCATGAAGCTAGTCACTGCCATCATCAAGCCGTTCAAGCTGGACGACGTACGCGAGTCGCTGTCCGAGATCGGCGTGCAGGGCATTACCGTCACTGAAGTCAAAGGCTTTGGTCGGCAGAAGGGTCACACCGAGCTGTATCGCGGCGCGGAATACGTGGTCGATTTCCTGCCCAAGGTGAAGATCGACGTCGCCATCGACGACAAGGATCTGGACCGGGTAATCGAGGCCATCACCAAGGCTGCCAACACCGGCAAGATCGGTGACGGCAAGATCTTCGTGGTCAATCTGGAACAGGCGATTCGCATCCGTACCGGCGAAACCGATACCGACGCTATCTAAGCCGCCACAAACCCAACGCCCCAGGAGAAAACAATATGACTCTGCGTAAAATCGCAGGGCTAGGAGCCCTGTTGTCCATCGTAATGCCCAGCCTTGCCTTGGCGGCAGACGAAGTGGCGGCACCTGTCCTCAACTCCGGCGATACCGCCTGGATGATGACCTCGACAGCCTTGGTGCTGTTCATGACCATTCCCGGCCTCGCGCTGTTCTACGGCGGCATGGTTCGGTCGAAAAACATTCTTTCCGTGATGATGCAGTGCTTCGCCATTACCGGTCTGATCAGCGTCCTGTGGGTCATTTATGGCTATAGCATCGCGTTCGACACTACGGGCATGGAGCAGGGCGTCGTCAACTTCAACTCGTTCTTCGGCGGCATGGGCAAGGCATTCCTCGCCGGCATCACGCCAGCCAGTCTGACCGGGCCTGCGGCGCTGTTCCCTGAGGCGGTGTTCGTTACCTTCCAGATGACTTTCGCGATCATCACCCCGGCGTTGATCGTCGGCGCTTTCGCCGAGCGGATGAAGTTCTCCGCAATGCTGGTTTTCATGGGCGTGTGGTTCACTCTGGTTTACGCGCCGATTGCGCACATGGTCTGGTCCGGTAACGGCGGCCTGTTGTGGGACTGGGGCGTTCTGGACTTCGCCGGTGGCACGGTGGTGCACATCAACGCCGGTGTGGCCGGTCTGGTTGCCTGCCTGGTGCTGGGCAAGCGCAAAGGCTTCCCGACCACGCCGATGGCGCCGCACAACCTCGGTTACACCTTGATGGGCGCGGCCATGCTGTGGGTCGGCTGGTTCGGTTTCAACGCCGGTTCCGCCGCTGCGGCCAACGGCACCGCTGGTATGGCGATGCTGGTGACGCAAATCGCTACCGCCGCTGCGGCGCTGGGCTGGATGTTTGCCGAATGGATCACCCACGGCAAACCTAGCGCACTGGGTATCGCTTCGGGCGTGGTTGCCGGTCTGGTGGCAATCACCCCGGCCGCTGGCACCGTTGGCCCGATGGGCGCGCTGGTGATCGGTCTGGCGGCTGGCGTGGTGTGCTTCTTCTGCGCGACCACCCTGAAACGCAAACTCGGCTACGACGACTCCCTGGATGCCTTCGGCGTACACGGTATTGGCGGTATCCTCGGCGCAATCCTGACTGGTGTGTTCGCTGCGCCGTCCCTGGGCGGCTTCGGCACCGTCACCGACATCGCCGCACAAGTGTGGATTCAGTGCAAAGGCGTGGGCTTCACGGTGATCTACACCGCGATCGCCACATTCATCATCCTCAAGGTGCTGGATGCGGTCATGGGCCTGCGCATCAGCGAAGAAGAAGAAGCGGTCGGCATCGATCTGGCGCTTCACAACGAACGCGGCTACAACTTGTAAGCAAGCGAATAAAAAACCTGCCCGGCTTGCCGGGCATTTTTTTGTCTGGAATTTGTCATTGAAAGCTGAGCTGAAAGGTTTTTTCCTACAGGTTTTGCGATGTTTGCGCCGAGTGTTTTTGTGCGGTCGAAGGCTTACAGGATTGAAGGAATATTAGGGCCTTTGTTTTTTCCCAGAGCGCGCTAGAATGCGCCCCGAACGTGCGGAGAACTGTATGTGGCAACAGACTCTGATTACCTTGCGGGCGAGGCCCCGGGGCTTTCATCTGGTAACGGACGAGTTACTCGCCGGACTTCCTGAACTCAAGGTGTGTCGGGTCGGTCTGTTGCATTTGTGGCTGCAGCATACCTCGGCGTCGTTGACCATCAACGAGAACGCCGATCCGGCGGTACGTCGCGACTTCGAACGATTTTTCAATCGTCTGATCCCACAAGGAACAGACGGCTATGAGCATAACGACGAAGGCCTGGACGACCTCCCGGCGCACTTCAAGGCCAGCGTGCTTGGCTGTCAGCTCAGTTTGCCGATTTCGGCAGGCCGGCTGGCGTTGGGGACCTGGCAAGGCGTTTACCTGGGCGAGCACCGCGATCATGGCGGTGCCCGTAAAGTCCTCGCCACCGTGCACGGTGAAGAGGCATAGCCGCTGGTCAGCGGCGGCTGTTGATTTTTTTCCGGCAGCCTTCGACAGAGGGCAAAGCTGGGCTATAACTAATCTGCTTTTCGCAAGTCATGAGGTAGAACATGAGCGACGATGATCTGGAAAACGACGACCTCGAAGTAGGCGACGAAGACGAAACCGAAGAAGGTCTGGAAGCCGCGGCGGAAGACGTCGCTGAAGACGACGGCGGTGATGCGCCGGTTCCGACCGCCAAAGGCAAGGCCAAGGCAGCGGTATCGGTTGATGAGCTGCCGAGTGTCGAAGCCAAGAACAAGGAACGCGATGCTCTCGCGCGGGCCATGGAGGAGTTTTTGGCCAAGGGCGGCAAGGTGCAGGAAGTGGAGGCCAATGTGGTCGCCGATCCGCCCAAGAAGCCGGACAACAAGTACGGTAGCCGGCCTATCTGAGCCTGCTGCCCGCTTGCTGAAAAAGCCCGCCGTCGCTGCGGGCTTTTTCATGCCTCATGGAAAAGCAAAAGATCGCAGCCTTCGGCAGCTCCTACAGGTATACGCAAATTTCTGTAGGAGCTGCCGAAGGCTGCGATCTTTGTGAAATCACCTCGAAACTAAACGGTATTCCACCGCGCCAGCAACGCCGGCAAATCGATCAGGCTGCGAATCTCTGCATCCGGCAACCGTTCGGCTTCCCAGGCCTTGCCCGCCGGGTTGAACCAGATCGCCCGCATTCCTGCCTGCTGCGCACCGGCAATGTCATCGCCCGGATGATCGCCAATGTGCACCGCCGTTTCAGCGGTCGCGCCACCGCGCTGCAACGCCTCATGAAACAATCGCGCATCGGGTTTGGCGATGCCGATGTCTTCGGCACACAACGCAAACTTGAAGTAGTCCGCCAACCCCAGCCGACGCACATCGGCGTTGCCATTGGTGACCACGCCGAGGGCGTAATGATTGGCGAGGATTTCCAGGGTCGGTTCGACCTCCGGAAACACATCGATCTGATGGCGAGCGTGCAGAAACACTTCAAAACTCTTGTCCGCCAGATCCGACGCCTCGTCATGCCCGTAACCGGACTCTTCCAGCGCATGGAACAGCACCCGCCGACGCAGGGCGCTGATGCGGTGCTTGAGGCTTGGCTCGTTGCTCAATACACGCTCGCGAATAGCCCACAGATGCTCTACCGGCACTGCCCCAAGGTTGGGCGCGTGCTCGGTCAGCCATTTACGCAAGACGGTTTCGGCGCTGGCTATCACGGGGGCGGTGTCCCACAGGGTGTCGTCGAGGTCGAAGGTGATCAATTGAATACTCATGAATCGTCGCCTTTCATGCGTTTGGCCCGTGGGTGGGCGCTGTCGTAGACCGCTGCAAGATGCTGGAAGTCCAGGTGGGTGTAGATCTGCGTGGTCTTGATGTCCGAGTGTCCGAGCAGTTCCTGCACCGCGCGCAGGTCCTGAGAGGACTCCAGTAAATGGCTGGCGAAGGAGTGCCGCAGCATGTGCGGATGCAGGTTTTGCCCCAATTCGCGTTCTCCGGCAGCCTTGACCCGCACCTGGATCGCCCGCGGACCGAGACGGCGACCTTGTTGGCTGACAAATACCGCATCGTCCGCCGGATTGGCCATGGCCCGCAGTGGCAGCCACTGTTCCAGGGCTTCGCGGGCTTTTTTTCCTACCGGCAGCAGACGGGTCTTGCTGCCTTTGCCGAGTACCTGGACCATTCCGTCAGCCAGGTCGAGCTGGTCGAGATTGAGCCCCGTCAACTCCGACAACCGCAGCCCGGAGGAATAGAACAGCTCCAGAATCGCCTGGTCCCGACGTGCCAGAAAGTCATCTTCAACCCCGCCTTCAAGCAGTTGCAGGGCGCGGTCGGTGTCGAGGGTTTTCGGCAGGCGGCGTTCGCCTTTCGGCGGCGCAAGACCATTGGCCGGATCGTGGTCGCACAAACCTTCGCGGTTCAGGTAATGATAGAGCCCGCGAACGGCAGACAGCAATCGCGCCAGGCTGCGGGACGATTGGCCCTGGGCGTGCAGGCGGGCAATCAGGCTGCGCAGGCGCTGGATGTCCAGCGCCGTCCAGCTGCCGATGTTCTGTTTGACGCACCAGCCCAACACTTTATCGAGGTCGCGGCGGTAGGCCGACAGCGTGTGCGGTGACACCTGCCGCTCACTGCGCAGATGTTCGCAGTAAGCGTCCAGTTGCCGTTCCATGTTCAGCGTACCGAGCGCAGGGAGTTGTTGACCCGTGGCAGCACGCGACCCATGACTTCAGCGATGTAGCTCAGGAACAGGGTGCCCACCGAACTTTTGTAGTGCTGCGGATCACGGCTGGCGATGGCCAGGATGCCGTGGATGCCTTGGTGGCTGATGACAACAACCGCAGTGGAGCCAATCTGCTTGCGCTGTTCTTCGCCGAACAGGAAGTCCAGTTCGTGCTCGCGCAGGCTGCCGCTGACACTTTTGTCTTCCGAGAGTAAACCACCGATGGCCACTTGTGCTTCGGCGTGGGTGACCCAGCGGCCCACCGGCATGGCGTTGTCGCCGAGCAGGATGAGGCTGACGAAGGGCACCTGGAACTCCTGGCGCAGGCTGTCTTCGACGCACATCACCACGTCTTCCAGGCTGGCGGCATCCATCAACGCCAGGATCAGGCGACGGGTCTTGTCGAACAGCCGGTCGTTGTCCCGGGCCACGTCCATCAAATGCGACAGGCGATGACGCAGTTCAATGTTGCGGTCGCGCAGGATCGTCATCTGTCGTTCCACCAGCGATACGGTATCGCCGCGCCGATGGGGAATACGCAAGGACGGGAGCAGTTCTTCGTGCTCGACGAAGAAGTCCGGATGAGCCTCCAGGTACGCGGCAACAGCCGCCGCCTCCAGGCTTTCGGACGGTGATTCGTCAGCTTGTCGTGCGGGTACCTGAGGCTTGTCGGTCATGGATTTCGCTCACTCAAAGACGCACTTGTCCTTCATATACGCGCACTGCCGGGCCGGTCATCATCACCGGTTGGCCAGGGCCTGCCCATTCGATGGACAAGCGCCCGCCAGGCAGGTCGATCAATAGCGGTGAATCCATCCACCCCTGGCTGATCGCGGCCACTGCGGCGGCACAGGCGCCGGTTCCGCAAGCCTGGGTTTCCCCGGCTCCACGCTCCCAGACGCGCAACTGCGCGCGGCTCCGGTCGATGATCTGGAGAAAACCGACATTGACCCGTGCCGGGAAGCGCGGATGATGTTCGATTTTCGGCCCCAGTTCATGTACCGGCGCATTATTGATATCGCTGACCCGCAGCACGGCATGGGGGTTGCCCATGGACACGGCAGCCAGATCGACCGGGGTGCCGTCGACGTCGACCTGATAACTCTTGGCCTGCTCCGGCGCCTGGAACGGAATATCCGCCGGCACCAGACGCGGGGCGCCCATGTTGACGCTGATCTGGCCGTCGCTTCGCACGTCCAGTTCGATGACGCCGCTTTTGGTCTCGACGCGAATCTGCCGTTTTGCGGTCAGGCGCTTGTCGAGTACGAAGCGGGCGAAGCAGCGCGCACCGTTACCGCACTGTTCCACTTCGGAGCCGTCGGAGTTGAAGATCCGATAGCGGAAGTCCACGTCCGGGTTACTCGGTGCCTCGACGATCAGCAACTGGTCGAAACCGATGCCGGTGTGCCGGTCGCCCCATTGCTTGGCATGCTTGGGCAGAATATGTGCGTGCTGGCTGACCAGGTCGAGAACCATGAAATCATTGCCCAGGCCGTGCATCTTGGTAAAACGCAGCAGCATGGTTTTACTCCGGCAGCAGGCTTTCGCCAGCAAACAACTCGGCTACCGTCTCGCGGCGACGCACTTCAAATGCCTGATCACCGTCCACCAACACTTCTGCGGTACGGCCGCGGGTGTTGTAGTTGGAACTCATGACAAACCCATAGGCACCGGCCGAATGCACGGCCAGCAGGTCGCCTTCTTCCAGTGCAAGTTGACGATCCTTGGCCAGGAAGTCGCCGGTCTCGCAGATCGGGCCGACGATGTCGTAGGCGCGAGCAGCAGAGGCGCGCGGGCGCACGGCAGTGACGTCCATCCAGGCTTGATACAGCGCCGGGCGGATCAGGTCGTTCATGGCGGCGTCGACGATGGCGAAGTCTTTGTGCTCGGTGTGCTTGAGGTACTCGACCTGGGTCAGCAGCACGCCAGCGTTGGCCACGATGAAGCGGCCCGGCTCGAACACCAGCGCCAGGTCACGACCGTCGAGACGCTCGCGCACGGCCTTGATGTAGTCGGCAGCCAATGGCGGCTCTTCGTCCTTGTATCGCACGCCCAGGCCACCACCGAGATCGATGTGGCGCAGGTAGATGCCACAATCGCCGAGTCGGTCGACCAGGCCCAGCAGGCGGTCGAGAGCGTCGATGAATGGCGGCAGGGTGGTCAGTTGCGAGCCGATGTGGCAATCGACGCCGACCACTTCCAGGTTCGGCAGTTGCGCGGCACGCACGTACACGTCTTCGGCGTCGGCGATGGCGATGCCGAACTTGTTCTCTTTGAGACCGGTGGAAATGTACGGGTGGGTGCCGGCATCGACGTCCGGGTTCACGCGCAGCGAAATCGGCGCGCGAACGCCCAGTTCGGCGGCGACCACTTGCAGGCGTTCCAGCTCGTCGGTGGATTCGACGTTGAAGCAGTGCACGCCGACTTCCAGGGCGCGACGCATGTCGTCACGGGTCTTGCCGACACCGGAGAACACGATCTTGTCGGCGCTGCCGCCAGCGGCCAGTACGCGTTCCAGCTCGCCACGGGAGACGATGTCGAAACCGGCGCCCAGACGCGCCAGGACATTCAGTACGCCCAGGTTGGAGTTGGCCTTTACAGCAAAGCACACCAGGTGCGGCATGCCGGCCAGTGCATCGGCGTAAGCCAGGTATTGGGCTTCGATGTGTGCACGGGAGTAAACGTAGGTCGGTGTACCAAAGCGCTCGGCGATGGCAGACAGGGCAACACCTTCCGCGAACAGTTCACCGTCACGGTAGTTAAAAGCGTCCATGAGGTTCCCTTATTGGTAGACGTCGTGCTTGTGTGCTTTCGAGGCAGGCTGTTGCTGCGACGATATGGCCTGCTCGGCAGGGTCCTGATTTTCGTCAGGCAGATACAGCGGGCCTTTTTGACCACAGGCCGACACAAGGCAGGCAACCGCGACGATCGCAGCAAGGGAGGAGATCAGGCGCTTCATGGCGAAATCCTTGAAAATGCATTAATTGCGCCGGAGTATACCGGCCACCCGGCAGCTTGCCTATGCAGCGGGGCTCCCGTCCGGCGGGGCTTGGGCCGTGGCCGGCCGGTATCACGCAATCCCTGAGGGGGCGAGCCTGCTCGCGAAGGCGTCGTGTCAGGCGACATCAATGTTGAATGTCAGTCCGCATTCGCGAGCAGGCTCGCTCCCACAATGGGGCCCTTGGTCGTTATCCTTTGCAATCGACAGGGCTCGGTCGTATCTTGCGGCGCTTGAGCCTGATCAGACACTTTTTGAGGTTGCCGTAATGAGTTTGTCCGAAGCGCGTTTCCATGACCTGGTCGATGCCACCCAGCAAACCCTGGAGGACATCTTTGACGACAGCGACCTGGACATCGACCTCGAAAGCTCGGCCGGTGTGCTGACCGTCAAGTTCGAGAATGGCAGCCAGTTGATCTTCAGTCGCCAGGAGCCGCTGCGTCAGCTGTGGCTGGCAGCGGTTTCCGGCGGTTTCCACTTCGACTACGACGAAGAAAGCGAGCGCTGGATGTGCGACAAGAGTGAAGAGCAGTTGGGTGAAATGCTCGAGCGTATCGTCAAGCAACAGGCCGGTGTCGAATTCGATTTCGAAGGCCTGTGAGATCGTGACCCAGCCTGCGCCTGTCCGTGCGCCCAAGCCGATCTACAGCAACGTCAGCCCGGCGGTGCCGTCGCCGTGCAGCGGTGTCTGTCGGCTGGACGAGCAGAAAGTCTGCCTGGGCTGCTTCCGCCACGTCGAAGACATCCGCGAATGGCGCTCGGCCGATGACGATCGTCGGCGCGTGATTTGCGCCGAGGCTGCCCACCGCAAATCCTTGGCATAAGGGCTTTTGTGGCGAGGGGGCTTGTCGGATCGCCGCACCGCCCCGTTCGGCTGCGCAGCAGTCGTAAAGATTCTGGGGCCGCTGCGCGACCCAACGGGGGCAAGCCCCCTCGCCACAGGAGTTCTCCACAAGTCCATAGCGTCGGTTTGGCCATGACTTGTATATTTTTTGAGCTGTGATAGTGTCCGAAAACGCCTCAACCCACCGAGGCTTGTGAAAACCCCGCCTTTTTCTGGCGGGGTTTTGCTTTTTTCGTGCAGAAGAAAGGAGTCTGCCCAGATCATGACCGCACCTTCCATCACCCTTACCCGTCTGGACGTCCAGCGTCTGGAGCGTCTGATCGATAGCCTGGACGAGACGCTGCCGGGCGTTATTGCGCTGCAAACCGAACTGGATCGCGCCGATACTGTGGTCGGCCACGATGAAGTGCCGGCGGATGTCGTGACCATGAATTCCCGTGTGCATTGCCGTGAAGAAGGCAGTGGCAAGGACTACCACCTGACCCTGGTGTACCCCAAGGATGCGAATGCCGACGAAGGCAAGGTCTCGATCCTGGCACCGGTGGGCAGTGCACTGCTCGGCTTGAAGGTTGGTCAGCATATCGATTGGCCGGCTCCGGGCGGCAAGACCCTGAAGCTGACGCTGCTGGAAGTCGAGTCGCAGCCGGCCAATGGCGGCGCGTTCCCCGAGTGACTCCCCCCTCAGACCTGATCGAGCGCCTCGTTCAATGCGTGTTCCAGGTCCGCCTTGTAGCGCAGGTACAGATGAGTGGAGCTCTGCCCTTCGCCGAGCAGGCCTGACAGGTCGAGGTCAGTGATGTAGCAGCGATAACGTTCGGTCTCCCGGCGCTGCCCGACGATTTCCCGGGCGACCACGCTGAACAGCTGGTCGCCATGTTCCAACTCGGAAAACTCCCGTTGATTGCAATACAGCGTGACCTGCACCTGGCCCGGTGCGGCTTTGCCGACGATCGCCTGCACGTCGTAGAGCGGCTTGTTCACCGGTGTCTGCGGTACCGGTCGGGCTTCGATGCGGCGCGCCCGGCCAGGGCCTGACGGCAGCAACTGGCAATACAGGGTGTCGAGGTTCAAGGGGTGGGCGGCATCCATTGGCAGCAGGGTATCGCGACGGTGCTGGATCGATTGCAGGAAACGCTGCAGCGGCACCAGCAGGCTTTGCTCGTCGTGCCAGGGCAGGTGTTGCTGCCACAGGGCATTGAGCTCATCGAGCACGTACAGATCGGCCTGATTTTCGTTGACCCGATAGAACACTTGTATGCAGTCCGGCTGGCCCGTCGGCAGGAACAGCGCGAGGTCGTGGTCTTCCAGTGCCTTCGGATCCAGGTGCAACGGGCTGTAGCTGGCCATTTCCTCGCCCAGGTAATCGACCAGCGCCGGTAGAGTGGCCAGCGCGACGTGCTGGACCTGGCCCGGCACCAACTCCAGCACGTGGTAGTGCTGCTGGACCTGGATCAGGTAGCGATGATTGAGCCGGCTCAACAGCAGGTTCTGCGCGGTATCGAGGATTTCTTCCACTCGTTGGGCAATGAACTGCGCGCGGTTATGGCAGAAGCAACGTACCCGCAGCTTCGGCTGATGTGGCCCGGCCGGCAGGTTGTTGAGGTAATCGCGGATGCACTCGAGCAGGGCGTGGGGGCCGTCGTATCGACCGACCAGCACTTCATTCCAGCTGTTGAGCGTGACCTGGTCCAGGGTCAGCACCAGGTTTTCCCGGACACCAGCGTAGCTCAGGGAATCGGTGCGCTCGGTGGTCATCAGGATGTTCAGGTCGCGATGGTGCTTGAGTGGATCGATGCCGACATTCACCAGAATCAGCACTTCACTCGGCACACTGGCGCGCAGCAGCGGTTCTTCGGCGACGGTGGGCAAGGGCAGGGCGATGGTCTGTTGCAGGCTGCCGAGCAAGTTGAACAGTTCGAATTCGCTCAAGTCGCTGGTACCGGGGTGCAGGGCCAGGCGGGTACTGCTGTCGATCACTCCGTTACGGTGACACCAGGTCAGCAGTTCCAGCAAGTGGCGGCTGCGTTTGATCGGCGCGAAATGTTCCCACTCCAGCGCCGTCAGGTTGCCGTTGTACAGGCGCCACTGGCTTTGCCCCGGTTCTTTCCTGTTCGGTGCGTGCACCAGCGTCAGGGTGTCTTCAGCCAGGTCCGGGGCGATACCGGGGTTGATGAGCTCGACTTTGCCGGCCTTGCGCTCGAACGCGGCGTACAGGCGACGGCCGAGGACACTCAGGTCGCGTTTGTTGATGCGGCTGACCGTTTGTTCGTGACGGGCAAACTGAGTGAGGAAGCGGTAGCTGTAGTTCAGCTCATTGACCAGCGTCCGCCGCTCGGAGCTGACCTGGCGGACTTTCCACTGACTGCGGCTATCGAGCAGGGCCAGTTGGCGCTGGTCCCAGTGCCATTCGCGGGCCAGGCGCTCAAGCAAAGAGCGTTGCCAGCTCTGGGTGCGGCTGCTACCGGTCAGTTTGCGATTGACCTTCAGGTACAGCGCGCGACGCACCAGTTCCAGTCGTTCCGGTTCGTTGCGGGCGACCAGGTATTCCTCTATGCGCCGGTACACCACGACATACGGGTCCAGCTCGTCGAGGTCGAGCCGGTTGGCGAATACCGCTTGTTTGAAGCGCAGGCTCAGGCAATGAACCCTGGGGTGCTCACTGGCATAAACCTCGGTCAGTAACAGCTTGAGGACTGATTTGTAGGGCGACTCGATGCCCTTGAACAACTGCCAGAGCCCGGCGCCGATGAATTCACCGGGCGGGATGAAGGCCAGGTTGCCGAGGTCGAGAGTTTCATCGGCGCGGACGAAGCGTTTGGAGATCAAGGCATGGGTGTAGCGGTCGTAGCTCGACTCTTCGTAGACCGGCACCAGCCACCAGATTGGTGTGCGTCCGGCCAGCCAGATCGCGGTGCGGTAAAACTCATCCAGCAACAGGTAGTGCTGGGTGGTGCCGCAATCTTCCGAACTCAGCTGGGTATCGCGCTCGCCCCGGACGAAGCGGGTCGGGTCGATCAGGAAAAAGTGCGCTTCCGCGCCTTGGCCGGCGGCCCAGGTTTCAAGCAGCTGGCATTTCTTGCGCAGCTCGGCGAGCTCGGTTTCGGTCAGGTCTGGCCCATGGCAGACCCACACATCCATGTCGCTCTGGTCGGCCTGCGCCAGGGTGCCGAGGCTGCCCATCAGGAACAGTCCGTGAATCGGTCTCGGCGGGTTGCTGCCGTGGCGCGGCTTGTAGGAGAACGAGCGGGTCAGGCGCTGGGCTTCAGCGAGGACATTGGCATCCGGTTCGAAGTTCGACAGCCCGGCCGGCGTACTGCCGGAAACGTAGCCGGGCAACAGCGGATGGTTAACGTGGAAAAACAACGGCAGCAAGGTCAGGACTCCTTGCTGGCGGGTCGACAACCCTTCCATGGCGCGAGCCATGCGTCCTTCGTTGAGTTTCAGAAAACGTGCGCGCAACTGGCTGAGAACCTTGCGGTCGATTCCCTCGTCCAGATCGGGGCGGATTTCATGGTTGCGGGTCATGTCAGCTCAAACCGGCTCGCAGGGCTCGGACGTGGGGCTCTTCGGATGAGGGGCAGTTTAGCGCCTTGAGGCGAGGGCCTTTAAGCGGATTTTTTCTGGCGTCATATTTCTATCGATTGGAGGCAGAAATCAGGGGAATGTGCCCGCGGAAATCCCTGGTTCGGGGTCTCCGTGGGCGATGCGGCAGAATTCAGGCTGTTACTTCGGCATTAAGAATGGTCAGCACGGATTGCACATTTTGTGCGGCGTCACGACCCAGGCTGGTCAGGTAACCGCCATCAGGTTGGTCGGTCAGTTCTTTTTCAAAGAGGCGTTTAGCGGCGGCAATGTGTTTCGGGGCAGCGGTCTGATGAATTTTCAGACCTTCCTGGGAACTGTCCAGGTTGAAGAGTGCGAGGACTTCCAGTTCGGCAACCAACTCAGGGGTAAGCGACATAAGGACTCCAGACTTTCTAGGAATTGGACGACAGCGCCCCTAAGGTGAACCCGCTTGTCCGGCATGTCCAGTGCCTGCGACAGGGTTTTTTTCCTTTGTAGGAGCGAGCTTGCTCGCGAAAAACCCGAGAGCGCCACGGGGTATCTGGTTTTACGCGTCATCGTTGACGACCTTCGCGAGCAATCGAGCGTCGACCGGCTGCTCCTACATGGAAGGCGTGGGTTTACTGCTTTTCCGGCGGCAACTCGGGCAATGCGCGCAGCGCGGCTTCGTACCATTGGGTGTTGAACGCGCGGTCTTCTTCGAGGATCGCGTCGATTTCTACCGCCAGAACGTGAGCCATCAAGTTGAGGATTTCTTCCCGCTCGTAACCCACCAGCGTCAGCTTGTTGAACGTCGCTTTGGCAGCCGGCGGGTTGTCGCTTTCGATCTGGTTTTCGATGGCCTGGATCAGGGTGCTTTCGGCGAACTCTTCTTCGTCGTTGTCGATATCGGTTGGCTCGCTCATGGCAGGCTCCTCAGGGAAAGGCGGCCAGTTTACCCGCATTCAGCAGCGTGATGCTGCTGGCAGGAATCCCGGTAGCGTTCTATAAACAGGCACTGCCCACCCCGCGCGGCCTGGAGGCTATGTGATGTTTAAACTTTATGGATTTTGTGTCAGCAACTACTACAACATGGTCAAACTGGCGTTGCTGGAAAAAGGCCTGCCGTTCGAGGAAGTCATGTTCGTCCCGACCCAGGCCCCGGAGTCATTGGCGATCAGCCCGCGGGGCAAGGTCCCGGTGCTGGGCGTCGAGCAGGGCTACATCAACGAAACCAGTGTGATTCTCGAGTACATCGAACAAGCCCAAAAGGGCAAGCCGCTGCTACCGAATGAGCCGTTCGAGCGTGCGCAGGTGCTGGCGTTGGCCAAGGAAATCGAGCTATACATCGAACTGCCGGCGCGTGCCTGCTTCCCGGAAGCATTTTTTGGCATGACGGTGCCGGAGGCGATTAAGGAAAAGAGCAAGGCTGAGCTGCTACTGGGGTTTGCCTGTCTGGCCAGGCACGGCAAATTCGCCCCTTATGTGGCTGGAGAAAGCTTGAGCATTGCCGATCTGTACTTCCAGTACAGCGTGTCACTGGCGAGTGCGGTCGGGCAGAAGGTGTTCGGGATTGATCTGCTGGCAGAAATGCCGGCGGCCAGGGCGCTGTTGGAGCGTCTGGAGCAGAATCCGCATGTGCAGCGGATCGCAAAGGACAAGGACGTGGCGATGCCTGCCTTTCTGGAGATGATCGCGTCCAAAAAGTAGGCTTTGTAGTGTTTTGAAGTCAGTCATCGCGAGCAGGCTCGCTCCCACATAAGATCGTGTTCATACACCGAACCCTGTGGGGGCGAGCCTGCTCGCGAAGCTTTTAGCGGCTGGCGAGCAACGCCTGACCGCGAGCAACAGCCTTCTTCACCTGCGCCGGCGCAGTACCGCCGATGTGGTTACGGGCATTGACCGAGCCTTCGAGGGTCAGCACGGCGAACACGTCCTGATCGATCTGGTCGCTGAACTTGCGCAACTCCTCCAGGCTCATTTCCGCCAGGTCCTTGCCGCTGTCCACACCGTACTTCACGGCATGACCGACAATTTCGTGGCAGTCACGGAATGGCAGACCGCGACGCACCAGGTAGTCGGCCAGGTCGGTGGCGGTGGAGAACCCGCGCAGCGCCGCTTCGCGCATCACCGCGTGCTTGGGCTTGATCGCCGGCACCATGTCGGCAAAGGCCCGCAGCGAGTCGCGCAGGGTGTCGGCGGCGTCGAACAGCGGTTCCTTGTCTTCCTGGTTGTCCTTGTTATAGGCCAGAGGCTGGCCTTTCATCAGGGTCAGCAGGCCCATCAGCGCGCCGAATACGCGACCGGTCTTGCCACGCACGAGCTCCGGCACGTCCGGGTTTTTCTTTTGCGGCATGATCGAGCTGCCAGTGCAGAAACGGTCGGGCAGATCGATGAACTGGAATTGCGCGCTGGTCCACAGCACCAGCTCTTCGGAGAAGCGCGACAGGTGCATCATCGCGATGCTGGCGGCCGAGCAGAATTCGATGGCGAAATCGCGATCGGAGACGTTATCCAGCGAATTGCCGCCAACCGCGTCGAAACCCAGCAGTTGGGCAGTGTACTCACGATCGATCGGGTAGGTGGTGCCGGCCAGTGCGGCGCTACCCAGCGGCATGCGGTTGGTGCGCTTGCGGCAGTCGACCAGGCGTTCGTAGTCGCGGCTGAGCATCTCGAACCAGGCCAGCATGTGGTGCCCGAACGTCACTGGCTGTGCAGTCTGCAGGTGGGTGAACCCCGGCATGATGCTGGTGGCTTCGCGCTCGGCCTGCTCCAGCAGGCCTTTTTGCAGGCGGGTGATTTCGGCCAGGATCAGGTCGATCTCGTCACGCAGCCACAGACGGATGTCGGTGGCGACCTGATCGTTACGGCTGCGGCCGGTGTGCAGTTTTTTACCGGTCACGCCGATGCGGTCGGTCAGCCGCGCCTCGATGTTCATGTGGACGTCTTCGAGGTCGATGCGCCAGTCGAACTGGCCGGCCTCGATTTCACCCTGGATGGTGTTCAGGCCATCGATGATGCTGTCGCGCTCGGCATCGGTCAGCACGCCGACCTTGGCCAGCATGGTGGCGTGGGCAATCGAGCCCATGATGTCGTGGCGATACAGGCGCTGGTCGAAGGTGACGGAGGCGGTGAAGCGGGCGACGAAGGCGTCGACGGGTTCACTGAAGCGGCCGCCCCAGGACTGATTGGTCTTGTCAGTGCTCATGAATTCGCTCGTATCGGCTTGAAGTAAGAAGGCGTGGAACGCTGGCGCGGATAATAACAGGGTTGCCAATCCTGTCGCTGACACTGGTCGACAGGTTTTTTGGGGGGGGAGAGTCCAGGCTTGGACAAGCCCCGCACATTTTTGCGGAACGATATTTTCCAATTGAGCTGTATCGTCCCGGCAACCGTCTACAGTTGGACAGTAGGATCAGCGCACTTTTCGTTGCAGCCGCTGATTATAAAAGGAGAGGGGTGTTCAGATTGCGTAACAGCAAACCCTGTGGCGATGTGTCGCCAATGCGGGCCTGGGCCGCCAATCGCCCGGCAGATGAAAATTTAGCCGTCGGACCAACGGCACTTTTTGACGCTCGCGCTAGTCTTAGCGTGGATCGCGGTGACGGACGTCACTTCACCTGTCTACGCTATCCTTGTGCGAGACTCACGCAGGAATCCAGCGCAATATGAATGTCCTGATCGTTGATGACGAACCCCTGGCCCGCGAGCGCCTGAGCCGAATGGTTGGCGAACTCGAGGGATACAGTGTCATGGAGCCTAGTGCCACGAATGGCGAAGAGGCGTTGGCACTGATCGACAGCCACAAACCGGATATCGTGCTGCTTGATATCCGCATGCCCGGTCTCGATGGCCTGCAAGTGGCTGCGCGGTTGTGCGAACGTGAAACCCCTCCCGCCGTAGTGTTCTGCGCCGGGCCCGATGAATTTACCGTGGAAGCCTTACAGGCCAGCGCCGTAGGCTATCTGGTGAAACCTGTGAGAACTGAACAACTACATGACGCATTAAAGAGAGCTGAGCGCCCCAATCGTTCCCAGCTCGCCGCCCTGACCCGTCCTGCTGCCGAAAGCGGTAACGGCCCGCGTAGCCATATCAGCGCCCGGACCCGTAAAGGGATTGAGCTGATTCCGCTGGATCAGGTGGTGTACTTCATTGCCGACCACAAATACGTGACCTTGCGCCACGAAGGCGGAGAAGTGCTGCTCGATGAGCCGCTCAAGGCCCTCGAGGACGAATTCGGTGACCGCTTCGTGCGAATTCATCGCAATGCACTGGTCGCCCGCGAGCGTATCGAGCGACTGCAGCGCACCCCCTTGGGACATTTTCAGCTGTTTCTCAAAGGTCTCAACGGTGATGCGCTGATCGTCAGCCGGCGCCATGTGGCTGGCGTGCGCAAAATGATGCAACAGCTTTAAACAGCTGTTCGCAGGCGAATTTCACACCCGATTGCCGGACATCCGGGGCCAGGGAGGCCGAGTAGTATCTGATACAAGTCAAAGTGAGTTTGGCTGAGATGTTATTATCCGCCGTATCTATTCAGTACGGATTGATCCATGTCCTCTCGTCAGATCCGCATCGCCACCCGCAAAAGCGCTCTCGCCCTGTGGCAGGCCGAATACGTCAAAGCCCGTCTTGAAGTGGCGCATCCCGGCCTGCTGGTCACCCTCGTCCCCA
Source organism: Pseudomonas sp. IT-196MI5 (assembly GCF_949767415.1). NCBI lineage: Bacteria > Pseudomonadati > Pseudomonadota > Gammaproteobacteria > Pseudomonadales > Pseudomonadaceae > Pseudomonas > Pseudomonas sp. IT-196MI5. The sequence continues at coordinate 183,523 of NZ_CATKPZ010000033.1, read as the reverse complement.
TGGTCAGTCGTGGTGACAAGCTGCTTGACTCACCGCTGTCGAAAATCGGTGGCAAGGGCCTGTTCGTCAAGGAGCTCGAAACCGCGCTGCTGGACAATGAAGCCGACATCGCCGTGCACTCCATGAAGGATGTGCCGATGGACTTCCCCGAAGGCCTTGGTCTGTTCTGCATCTGCGAGCGGGAAGACCCGCGCGATGCGTTCGTTTCCAACACCTATGCCAGCCTGGATGAGTTGCCCCAGGGCAGCATCGTCGGCACCTCCAGCCTGCGCCGCCAGGCGCAATTGCTGACCCGTCGCCCGGACCTGGAAATCCGTTTCCTGCGCGGCAACGTCAATACGCGTCTGGCCAAGCTCGATGCCGGCGAATACGACGCCATCATCCTCGCCGCTGCCGGCCTGATACGCCTGGGATTTGAAGATCGCATTACCTCGGCCATCAGCGTCGACGACAGCCTTCCAGCCGGTGGCCAGGGCGCGGTGGGTATCGAATGCCGCAGCGCCGACCGTGAAATCCATGCTCTGCTGGCGCCCCTGCATCACCAGGACACCGCCACCCGCGTGACCGCCGAACGTTCTCTCAACAAGCACCTCAATGGCGGCTGCCAGGTGCCGATTGCCTGCTACGCCGTGCTGGAAGGTGAGCAGCTGTGGTTGCGCGGGCTGGTGGGCGATCCAAAGGGTGGTCTGCTGCTCAGCGCAGAGGCCCGCGCTCCTCGCGGCGATGCCGAAGCGTTGGGGGTGCGGGTGGCCGAAGACCTTCTCAGCCAGGGTGCCGACGCCATACTCAAAGCGGTCTATGGCGAGGCTGGTCACGAGTGATCGGCTGGCGCTTGCTGCTGACGCGTCCCGCCGATGAGTCGGCGGCGCTGAGCAGTCTTTTGGCTGAGCAGGGGATATTCAGTAACAGTCTGCCGCTTTTGGACATCATGCCGATTGCGGTCACTGACACAATGCGCCAGGTGATTCTGACGCTGGATCAGTTCTGCGCGGTCATTGTGGTCAGCAAGCCGGCCGCCCGGATCGGCGTCGATCTGCTCGAGCGGTATTGGCCAACGCCGCCCGGTGTGAAGTGGTTCAGCGTCGGCGCGGCGACTGCGCAGATCCTCGAGGATCACGGATTGGACGTGAGCTTTCCGGCAGAAGGCGATGACAGTGAAGCCTTGCTCGAATTATCCCGACTACGCGAGGCTATCGCACATCCCGATGCGCGAGTGTTGATCCTGCGCGGGGAGGGCGGGCGCGAGTTGCTGGCGGAGCGTTTGCGTGAGCTTGGTGCTAGTGTCGAGTATCTGGAACTGTACCGCCGGGCATTGCCGATTTACCCGCCGACAGCGCTGCCGGAACGGATCCAGGCGGAACGCCTGAACGGGCTGGTGGTCAGCAGTGGACAAGGTTTTGAGCACCTGCATCAATTGGCCGGCGACGCCTGGCCGCAGTTGGCGCAGTTGCCGTTGTTTGTACCGAGCCCCAGGGTTGCCGAGCTGGCGCGTGCCGCCGGGGCCAAAACAGTTGTGGATTGTCGCGGCGCGAGTGCCGCGGCCTTGCTGACGGCGTTACGGGAGCATCCCGTACCCGTTTTCTAATGCAAAGGATGGATACGTGAGCGAAACAGCCTTGCCTAAAGATGACTCGCGACCGGTGCTTGATGCACCTGTTGATGCCCCTGTTGATGAAATGCTGCCGCCACCACCTGCCGCCGGGCAACGTCGAGGCAATGGTCTGGCAATCATTGCGCTGCTGTTGGGTGCGGCTGGTGTCGCGGTGGGCGGTTGGGGTGTCTGGCAGGTGCGTCACCTGCAAGCCAATAATCAGCAGCAACTGAGCCAGATGCAGGCGCTGAATGACCAGGCGCAAAACCTCAAGCTCAATGAGGAGCGCCTGAGCGCACGCCTGGCGCAATTGCCTCCCGCCGATGAGCTGGAGGCACGCAGCCGTCTGGTGATTCAGCTGCAAGGTGATCAGCAGCGGTTGAACCAACGGCTGGAAACCGTTCTCGGTGCCAGCCGCAAGGACTGGCGTCTGGCCGAGGCCGAGCACCTGCTGCGTCTGGCCAGCCTGCGGCTGTCTGCCTTGCAGGACATCAGCAGTGCCCAGGCGCTGGTCCAGGGTGCCGACGAGATACTGCGCGAGCAAAACGACCCGGGCTCCTTTGCCGCTCGCGAGCAGGTGGCCAAGACCCTGATTGCCTTGCGCAGCACCGAACAACCGGATCGCACCGGGCTGTTCCTGCGTTTGGGCGCGCTGCGTGATCAAGTGGCCAGCCTCACCGAGTTGGCACCAGAGTACAAGGATCGTGGCGATTCGTTGCTGGGCCTGACTGCCGATGGCGACGGCGCCAGTCGCTGGGCGCAATGGTGGGATCAGATTTCGCGCTACATCCGTATCGATTTCAATGCCGACAAAAATGTTCGTCCATTGCTGGCCGGCCAGAGCCTGAGTCAGGTACGCCTGGCCCTGAGCCTGGCGCTGGAGCAAGCGCAGTGGGCCGCACTCAATGGCCAGGCGGCGGTTTACTCCCAAGTGCTGGACGAAGCGCAGGATATCCTCAGGGGCAACTTCAACCCGGACAACGCACAAAGCAAAGTGATGCTTGAGCAGGTGGCCGAGTTGAGCAAGCAACCTGTCACCGTAGTCACGCCAGACATGACCGGAACCCTGAGCGCGGTGCAGGGGTATCTGGAACGGCGCAATGTCAACGCCGAGGACTCGGTCAAGCCAATGTCCAGGCCTGCCGCGAACGCTGCGCCGGAGGCTACGCCATGAGACGCCTCTATGTGATCGTGTTCCTCGTGATCGCCGCTGCCGCTGCGCTCGGGCTGGCGATTGCCGAACACTCCGGCTATGTGCTGATTGCCTACAAGACCTTCCGTTATGAGTCGAGCCTGTGGGCTACCTTGGCGCTGGTGGCTGTGCTCTGGCTGGTGATCTGGGGCATCAAGTCGCTGGTCGAACTGGTGATGGCTTCCAGTGGCGTGGTCAATCCGTGGTCGCGGCGTAACCGCAGTCGTCGGGTGCAGGTGGCGATCGAACACGGTCAGTTGGACCTGGCCGAGGGCCGCTGGGCCAGCGCGCAACGGCACTTGCATCGGGCCGCCGAAGCCGAGCGCCAGCCGCTGCTTTACTACCTCGGTGCGGCCCGTGCCGCGAACGAACTCGGCAATTACGAAGAAAGCGACAACTTGCTGGAGCGCGCCCTGGAGCGTCAGCCTCAGGCCGAGTTGGCAATCGCCTTGAGCCACGCTCAGTTGCAGACCGATCGCGGTGATACCGAAGGTGCCCTCGCCACCCTGCAAGCCATGCGTGAACGCCATCCTCATAACGCACAGACCCTGCGGCAGTTGCAGCGCTTGCTTGAGCAGCGTGGTGACTGGTCGGCAGTGATTCGCCTGCTGCCGGAGCTGCGCAAAGACAAAATCCTGCCGGCGGCCGAGCTCGCCAAGCTGGAGCATCGGGCCTGGGGGGCGAACCTGTCTCTGGCAGCGCAACGGGAAGAAGACGGAACGGCGGGGCAGCAATCGCTGGAACGTGCCTGGCAACAACTGACCTCGGCACAGCGTCAGGAGCCGCAACTGGTGCTTGCTTATGCCGAGCAACTGCGGCAATTGGGGGCTCAGGTTGAGGCCGAAGAAGTGTTGCGTACTGCTCTCAAACGCAGCTACGACAGTCATCTGGCACGACTCTACGGACTGGTTCGCGGCAATGATCCGGCCCGCCAGTTGCAGGCCGCCGAAGGCTGGCTCAAGGACCATCCTGCCGATCCGGGCCTGCTGCTGACACTGGGTCGTCTATGCCTGCAAAACAGTTTGTGGGGCAAGGCCCGGGACTATCTGGAAAGCAGCCTGCGTGTACAACGCAATCCGGAAGCCTGTGCGGAGCTGGCACGCTTGCTGGCGCAAATGGGCGATACCGAACGCAGCAACCAGCTGTTTCAGGAAGGCCTGGGGTTATTGGATGAACGCTTGCTCGCGGCCCCTCTGCCAGTGCCAGTCCGCGCCTGACCCGTTCGCTGGCGCCAGGTTCCGGCGTCTGAGCGATGACCTGCGGCGAAGGAGCGATCGCCCTCGCCGCAGTACGATGATGAGTTGAAATTCAGTTGCTGCATCTCGTCGAAGGCAAAGTCCTACAGAGGACTACATTTTATCCCCTCACTTGCGTCGGGATTTCCCTACACCTGTGCTGAAGTCTCTGTGGGCACTTGCCTTGTAAGGCCGTCGCGCTTTCCTCTACCGTAATGGCCTGTCACTACTTTTACGGAAAAGCCATGTCTTTGGCCTGCTCACGCTCCTTGTTTTTCATGGCTTTCATTGCGGGCGCCCTGGCGATGGGCGTTTCCTACTACCTGGAATATTCAGTCGGCCTGCGACCTTGTGGATTGTGTCTGTTGCAACGGTTTTGCATGGCGCTCTTTGCCGGTGTCTGCCTGTTGGCTTCGGTCCATGGACCCGGTCGCATCGGAAGCGTTCTGTATTGGCTGCTCAGTCTTTGTTGCAGCCTCGCCGGCACTGTCACGGCGTGGCGACAGGTCCTGCTGCAAAGCCTTCCGACGGAACAGGCAGCGACGTGCTCGACCCATCTGGCGGACCTGTTGGCCAGTTCTCCGTGGCTATCCGTCGTACAACAAATGTTCAAGGGCGCTGCCGATTGTGTGGAAATTTCCTGGACGCTGTTCGATCTGAGTCTCACCGAGTGGAGCCTGCTGTTCTTCGTCGCGATGATGATTCTGGCCGTTTACCAGTCGTTACGACTGGTCTGGACCCGCTATCAGCGACCACTCAGCGGCGAGTCGTTGCACCGGGCCTTTGCGGGCGATTAAACACTTGTATGAACTTTATCGCCTGCGTACCTTGAAGCCAGTGTCGTGCGGGCATAATCTGGCCCGCACGTGTCATTGGAATTATGTTGCTCGATGACGCTCTGCCTGAAATCGCCCCCGACGTAACAAGAGGGCGACGGGCGTTGAGCAGCTGACCCACAAGGGAAGAGAGATCACCATGCTCGAAAGTTGTCAGAATGCTCAGGAACGCTGGGGTGGAGTGCACCTGCTGATCGATCGCTGGTTGCAGGAGCGGCACGAACTGATCGGGGCCTATGACGCTCTCGGCGCAAAGCCTGAGGCGCTGGGTGAGAACCGCAAGCCCTTGCAGGATTTCTGCGGCGTGCTGGTCGATTATGTATCAGCCGGGCATTTCGAGATCTACGAACAACTGACGGGGGAGGCCAAGGCCTTCAACGACAAGCGTGGACTGGAGCTCGCCGAGACCATCTACCCGCGCATCGATGTCATCACTGAAAAGCTGCTTGCGTTCAATGACCTTTGCGACGAAGGCAAATGTGTCGCCGAGAAGTTCAAGGAACTGGGTGGCCTGTTGCATGAACGCTTCGAACTGGAAGACTGCCTGATCGAAGTGCTGCACACAGCCCACAAGGAAGTCGATTCGGTTCAGGCCTGAAGCACTTCCTGCAAGACCCCTGAAACGGCGTGCCAAGGCACGCCGTTTTTCATTTGCGCTGTCAGTTGGTTGCGCCACGCAATTCAACCTCGAACACCAATGGCGTGAACGGTGCGATCACGTCGCCGGCACCGTCGGCGCCATAGGCTTGGGCCGATGGAATCACCAGTCGCCATTTCGCCCCAACCGGCATGTTTTGCAATGCGCTGCGCCATCCGGCGATCACGCTGTCGAGACTGAACCATTGTGGCTGGCTGTTCTGATCGAACACCGTGCCGTCGGGCAAGCGACCGATGTACAGCACCTGCACTTTGCCGTTCGGTCCGGCCTTGGCACCAATGCCTGGCGTCAATTCCTTCAGCAGCACGCCATCAGCCAGTTCGCGCACGCCGGGCTTGGCCTTTTCTGTGGCGAGAAAACGCTGTTCCTTTTCCAGCGCCATTTCGCTTTGCGGCTCGGCTGACTGCATGGCGATCCGGGCTTCATGCTCGGTCAATATCTGCTGGATCTGCTCGTCCTTCAGCGCTAGCGGTTTGCCCTGATAGGCCTGCTGCAATCCTTCGACCAGTGCCTGGAGTTGCAGGTCGGGAACTTCCTGGCGCAAGCGTTCGCCAAGGCTCGCACCCAGGCTGTAAGCGAGATCGTGGGCTTCATTTTCCTGTGTTGTTGTGGCGGCTTGGGCCACCGAAAAAAACACGCACAGCGATAAAAAAAGGTAGCGCGACATCGGCACTCTCCGACCTGAATTGCGGGCGATTATGCCAGTGAGAATGCGCGCAACGGTGAACTGCTTTTGCGTCGAGGCAGAAGTTTTTCGATCCATTGCAACGCGGGGCTTTCGATAGTGTCAACATGCCCTAGCGGCGGTTGCAGCAGAGGTCTAGTATGAGCCGCACTCACTTCAGCCAGGAGGTAAACCATGTCGGCCACCAAGAAGCCAGTAAACACTCCATTGCACCTGCTCCAACAACTATCGAGCAGCCTGCTCGAGCATCTGGAAACCGCTTGTTCCGAAGCCTTGGCTGATGCTGAAAAACTGCTCGCCAAGCTGGAAAAGCAGCGCGGAAAAGCGCAAGAAAAACTGCACAAATCCCGCACCAAATTGCAGGACGCTGCGGCAGCCGGAAAAGCCAAGGCACAAGCCAAGGCCAAGGGCGCAGTGGCCGATCTCGAGGAGCTGCTCGATGCCCTCAAAAATCGTCAATCGGAAACCCGCAGCTACATTCTGCAACTCAAGCGCGATGCTCAGGAAAGCCTGAAACTGGCCCAGGGCGTCGGTCGTGTACAAGAGGCTGTCGGCAAGGCGTTGTCCCTGCGTGCAGCCAAACCTGCCGCGGCACCTGCGAAGAAAGCCGCTGCCAAACCGGCTGCTGCAAAAGCACCGGCCAAGCCTGCTGCCGCAAAACCGGCAGCTGCCAAACCAGTAGCGAAAACTGCCGCTGCCAAACCTGCCGCAAAACCTGCTGCGAGAAAACCGGCTGCTGCCAGCGCCGCAAAACCTGCAGCTAAAACCACGGCTGCCAAACCAGCCACTGCACGACCTGCCGCTGCAAAAGCCGCTGCTGCCAAACCAGCTGTGGCTAGAACCGCCGCCGCTAAACCAGCGGCAAAACCAGCGGCAAAACCGGCCGCTAAACCCGCTGCCCGTACCGCTGCTGCGAAACCTGCTGCCAAGCCGGCTGCAAAACCTGTCGCTGCAAAACCAGCAGCCAAGCCAGCAGCAAAACCTGCGGTAAAAGCGGCTGCTAAACCAGCCGCAAAACCAGCTACCGCGAAACCGGCTGCAGCGAAACCAGCCGCTGCCAAACCGGCTGCTGCAAAACCAGCGGCCAAACCTGCGGTGAAAAAACCAGTTGCCGCCAAGCCAGCCACAGCACCGGTTGCCAAGCCAGTCGCTCCGGCTGCGCCAGCAGCACCTGCTTCGGCAGCCACTACCTCGACAGCCGCGCCAGCGCCAACGCCTGCCGCAACTTCGAGCGCTGTAACCACCCCAACCAGCGCTTCCTAAGTGCCGGTTACCGCGACGCGCAGCTGATGCAGCGCGTCGCGGTGCAGGTGGGCGGCCTCCGCCGCCGCACCTTCCAGCCAGGCCGATAGATCGGTCTCGGCATTTTGCGGCCAACCCTGCGCCGCTCTCTCCAGCCGCAACAACAGATGCCGTTCGGCTTCCAGCTCCAGTGCCTTCACTTGTTCACGCAGGGTATGCAAACCGGCGTCTTCCGAGGCTGCGGTTTTCCATTGCGTACGCAAGGCCCGTAACGGCCGCACGACATCGGTGTCCCAGGCGACAGCCACGCTGCGTAGTTGCTGCAAGCGCTGCTCATCGCAGGCCACACCTCGTTGTCCCAGCCACGCACAGCACAGCAACAGGCACACATTGACTCCCGCCGACTGCAATTGCAGGCATGCCTGCTCAACGCCCGGGCGGGCGTAAATGGTCAGGGAAAAGCTCCACAGGTCAGAGGACATAGTGCTACTCGCGCCAGTTGCGAGCGAAGCTGGTAGACTCCGCCGCCATTATGATTCGACTTCAGAACCTGACTTTACAGCGTGGCCCGCAACGTCTGCTAGAAGACGCCGAGCTGACGCTGCACGCCGGCCAGAAAGCCGGCCTCATCGGTGCCAACGGCGCCGGCAAATCGAGCCTGTTCGCCTTGCTTCGGGGTGAGCTGCACCCGGACTCGGGTGATTGCTTCCTGCCGGCCGACTGGCGTATCGCCCACATGCGCCAGGAGGTCGACACCCTCGAACGCCTGGCGGTCGACTACGTGCTCGATGGCGACCTGCGCCTGCGCCAGGTGCAACGCGACCTGGCGGCAGCCGAAGCGGCCCATGACGGTGCCGCACAGGCCCGCCTGCACTCCGAACTCGACAGCGCCGACGGTTACACCGCCGATGCCCGGGCGCGCAAGTTGCTGGCCGGGCTTGGGTTCACCAACGAGCAGATGGATCGTCAGGTCGGGGATTTCTCCGGTGGCTGGCGGATGCGCCTGAACCTGGCGCAGGCCTTGATGTGCCCATCGGACCTGCTGCTGCTCGACGAACCGACCAACCACCTGGACCTCGACGCCATCATCTGGCTTGAGGAATGGCTCAAGAGCTATCCCGGCACCCTGATGCTGATCTCCCACGACCGGGACTTCCTCGATGCCGTGGTCGATCACGTGGCCCACGTCGATCAGCGCAAGATCACCCTGTACCGCGGTGGCTACAGCGCCTTCGAGCGCGCCCGTGCCGAACGCCTGGCCCAGCAACAGCAGGCCTACGAGAAGCAGCAGGTGCAACGTGCGCACATGGAAAGCTACATCGCCCGCTTCAAGGCCCAGGCCACCAAGGCCCGTCAGGCCCAGAGCCGGATCAAGGCGCTGGAGCGGATGGAAGAGTTGACCGCGGCCCATGTCGATTCGCCGTTCGATTTTGTCTTCCGTGAATCGCAGAAAATCTCCAGCCCTCTGATCGACCTGTCCGATGCCCGTCTGGGTTACGGCGACAAAACCGTGCTGGAGAAGGTCAAGCTGCAACTGACCCCGGGTGCGCGGATCGGTTTGCTCGGCCCTAACGGCGCGGGTAAATCGACCCTGATCAAGAACCTTGCCGGTGAGCTCTCGCCATTGGCCGGTCGCTTGACCCGTGGCGAGAACACCGTGGTCGGTTACTTCGCCCAGCATCAGCTCGACTCGCTGGACTCCAAGGCCAGCCCGTTGCTGCACTTGCAGCGCCTGGCACCGACCGAGCGCGAGCAGACCTTGCGCGACTTCCTCGGCGGCTTCGACTTCCGCGGTGCACGAATCGACGAGCCGGTGTTGAATTTCTCTGGTGGCGAGAAGGCGCGCCTGGCTTTGGCATTGATTGCCTGGGACCGGCCGAACCTGCTGCTGCTCGACGAACCGACCAACCACCTGGACCTGGAAATGCGTCTGGCGCTGACCATGGCCCTGCAGGAATTCAGTGGTGCGGTACTGGTGGTCTCCCACGACCGGCATTTGCTCAAAAGCACCACCGACAATTTCTATCTGGTGGCAGACGGCAAGGTCGAAGAGTTCGACGGCGACCTGGAGGACTACACCCGTTGGCTGGTGGAGTATCGCCAGCGCAATGCCCCGGTCAGTAACACGCCGGTCAACCCGGACAAGACTGACAAGAAAGCCCAGCGTCAGGCTGCTGCTGCGTTGCGTCAGCAACTGGCGCCGCACAAGCGTGAAGCTGACAAGCTTGAAACCGAGCTGGGCAAGCTCCACGAAAAGCTGGCGAAAATCGATGCCAGCCTCGGCGACAGTGACATCTACGAACCGGCACGCAAGAACGATTTGCGTGATCTGCTGGCCGAACAGGCCAAGTTGAAGGTGCGTGAGGCGCAACTGGAAGAAGCGTGGATGGAAGCTCTGGAATTGCTGGAAAGCATGCAGGCGGAGCTGGAGGCGCTGTCCTGATGGACGCCTTCAAGCTGCCGTTGCCGGCGGTGTGGGCCGAGCCGATCTGGCTTGGCGTGCAAATCCTGCTGATCCTGCTCGCCGGTTACTTCGCCCAGCGCTTTGTTGCCAAATGCCTGACTCGTCTCGGTGAGCGCTACCCGTTTCCGCCGCAGTTGCTGATGCCGCTGCGCGGGGGGCTGCGCTGGCTGATCATGGGCAGTGCGTTGATTTTCGTGCTGGAGCGCCTCGGTGTATCGGCCACGGTGCTCTGGACTGCGCTATCTGGTTTCGTTGCGGTCGCGGCGGTGGCGTTTTTCGCCATGTGGAGCGTGCTGTCGAACCTGCTGTGCGCGATCCTGATCTTTACCGTCGGCCCGTTCCGCATCGGTGACGTGGTCGAACTGGTGGACACTACCGACAAGCCCGGCGTCAAAGGTCGGGTGGTGGCGATCAATCTCCTCTACACCACGCTGGTCGAGGCCGAAGAACTCGGCACTGGCAGCGCTATGGTGCAAGTGCCCAACAGTTTGTTTTTCCAGCGTTCGGTGCGACGCTGGCGTGGCACGGATGTGTTTCCTTCCAGCGGGTTTGAGAAGTAAGTTTTCTGTTGTCTGACAGATTGCCATCGCGAGCAAGCTCGCTCCCACAGTCGATCTTCAGCGAACACAAATCTTGTGGGCAGCAGAGACCTCCCTGTGGGAGCGAGCTTGCTCGCGATGGGGGCCTCAAGTTAGTCGTTGCCATGTCCTGTAAAAAATCGGTAGTCATCCAATCAAAGCCGCATTAGCTTAGACATCTGTCACGAGTCTGAGTCGAGGTGTGAAATGGAGCTTCAAACATGGCTGGCGTTTTTTGCCGCCTGCTGGGTGATCAGCCTGTCCCCCGGTGCCGGCGCCATTGCGTCGATGTCCAGCGGTCTGCAATACGGATTCTGGCGCGGCTACTGGAATGCCCTGGGCCTGCAATTGGGCCTTGCAGTGCAGATCGCCATTGTCGGCGCCGGTGTGGGCGCGATTCTGACGGCGTCGGCCACAGCCTTCCATGCGATCAAATGGTTCGGCGTAGCGTATCTGGTTTACCTCGCGATCAAGCAATGGCGTGCGCTGCCCAGCGATATGAGCGATGACGCGGCTGTGCGTCAGATCGGCAAACCGATGGCCCTGGTGTTCCGTGGTTTCCTGGTGAACATCAGTAACCCCAAGGCGCTGGTGTTCATGCTGGCGGTGTTGCCGCAGTTCATCGACCCCCATGCTCCACTGTTGATTCAGTATCTGGTGATCGGCGTGACCATGATCTGCGTCGACTTGATCGTCATGGCTGGCTACACCGGTCTGGCGTCCAGGGTGCTGCGTCTGCTGCGCACACCGAAACAGCAAAAACGCATGAATCGGACCTTTGCCGGACTGTTCATCGGTGCGGCAGCATTCATGGCGACGTTGCGAAAAGCCGCGGTCTAATCCGACAGAAACCCAGGAAGGCGACCCATGAGGTCGCCTTTTTCATTGGGGTATCAGTACCTTGGAGAACCCGCGATTTCGCAGGAAGCCCCAACAAAGCTTGAGCGAAACCTGTTGGGCGTTAACAATATGTAACTTCGTTTTTCAAATTGAGATTCATTCATGATTGCCCCCTCCCGTTTGCTGGCCTGGTTGCTGCTGCCGTTGTTCGCGGCGTGCAGCGTTCAACTGCTGGCCGCCCCCGCCGAAGGTGCGCCGCAGGCGCTGCACTTGCTCGATTACATCGGCGCGGATTACCCGGACACGGTGCAGACGGGCAGCATCACGGACCAGGCCGGATTTCGCGCGCAGCAAGAGTCGGTCAAGACGCTGGGAAGTCTGATGGCGGCCATGCCGGCCAAACCGGAAAAAGCCGCGCTGGAGCAAAGCCTGACCGCGCTGGGAAATTCCATCGGCGCCCGTCAGGACGGTGCCGAGGTCACTCGCCAGGCCCGGCAACTCGGTGCAAAGCTGGCCGTGGCCTATGAAGTCAGCCAGGCCCCGGTCATTACGCCGGACCCGGTGCGCGGCGCGCCTCTGTACGCCCAGCATTGCTCGGTCTGCCATGGCGATGCAGGGGCCGGCGACGGCCCGGCAGGTGTCGGCATGACGCCACCGCCATCCAATCTGCGTGACACCACGCGACTGGATCGACTGAGCCTCTACGCGCTCTACAGCACCTTGGGCCTGGGCGTCGAAGGGACTGACATGCCGGCCTTTGCCGATCAACTGGATGATCGTCAGCGTTGGGACCTGGCCACCTATATCGCCAGTTTCAGTGTCGACCCGGCGACGGCCAAGGCTGAAAAGACCTACAACATTGCCGACCTCGCTCGTCAGACCCCGGCCGAATTGCTGGCCGCCGAAGGCCCGCAAGTCGCCGCGACCTTCCGTGCCCAGCGGGCACAACCGCCGCAGGTCAAGCGTGGCCCGGCACAACTGCTCGACTACACCGCGGCCACGCTGGACAAGAGCATCGCGGCGTATCGTGCCGGTGAGCATGAACAGGCCTATGACTTGTCGGTAGCGGCGTATCTGGAAGGTTTCGAGCTGGTTGAGAGCTCGCTGGATAACATTGACGCCAACGTGCGCAAAGACACTGAAAAATCCCTGATGGCCTACCGTCAGTCGTTGCAGGACGGCCTGCCGGTGAGTGAGGTCGAGCAGCGCCTGGACGTGGCCAAGGACAAGTTGAAGGTATCGGCCGGCCTGTTGGGCAACGAGGGTTTGAGCTGGTCGCTGAGTTACATTTCCGGCCTGCTGATTCTGCTGCGCGAAGGTCTGGAAGCGATTCTGGTGCTGGCGGCGATCCTGGCTTTCCTGCGCAATACGGGTCAACAGGCGGCGGTGCGCAGCGTCAATGCCGGTTGGGGGTTGGCGTTTGTGGCGGGGCTGGGCACTTGGGCGCTGGCAGCCTATGTGATCGATGTCAGCGGTTCGCAGCGCGAATTGCTGGAAGGCGCGACGGCCTTGTTTGCCAGTGTCATGGTGTTGTGGCTGGGCGTGTGGATGCATGACCGTCGTCACGCGGCGGCCTGGCAGGATTACATCAAGACCAGCCTGGTGGGTGGCGGTGGGCGTTTCGGCTTTGCGACCCTGGCGTTTTTCTCGGTGTATCGCGAACTGTTCGAAGTGATTCTATTCTACGAAACCCTGTGGCTGCAGGCAGGTCCGGCGGGGCATAACGCGGTGCTGGCCGGTGGGGCCACGGCGCTGGTGCTGCTGGTTGGCCTGGCCTGGGTGATTTTGCGCGGTTCGGCGAAGCTGCCGCTGGCGCTGTTCTTCAGCCTCAACGCCGGTCTTTTGTGCGCCTTGTCGGTGGTGTTTGCCGGACATGGCGTGAAAGCGCTGCAAGAAGCCGGGATCTTCGGCACTCGACCGGTGCCGTTCTTTGACTTTGAATGGTTGGGGATCCATGCCGATGCGTATTCGCTGAGTGCCCAGGCTGTGGCGATCATTGCGATTGTCGTGTTGTATGGCCGTAGCCGGGTGGTTGAGAAGCAGCGGGTGCAGGTTTCTTAAAGAGCATTCGCTTCGCTCACTTTCGCGGGCAAGCCACGCTCCCACAGGTTTAGCGTTAACCTGTGGGAGCGGCGGTGCGGCGATCCGACTTGCCCGTGATGCTTTTCAACAGAGGAAAATTCAATGCGAGTGTGGATCGATGCCGATGCCTGTCCGCGGGCAGCCAAGGATCTGGTGGTGAAGTTCGCCCTCAAACGCCAGTTCGAAGTGGTGCTGGTGGCCGGACAGCCGCAGACCAAACCGGGGCTGGCACTGGTCAAGTTGATCGTGGTGCCGAGCGGTCCGGATGCGGCGGACGATTATCTGGTGGAACACGCGGTGCCCGGTGAGCTGGTGATTTGCAGCGATGTGCCGCTGGCCGATCGTCTGGTGAAGAAGGGCGTGGCGGCGCTCGACCCACGGGGCAAGGAGTTTGATGCGCAGAACATGGGAGAGCGGCTGGCGGTGCGCAACCTGTTCACCGATTTGCGCGAACAGGGGCAAATGGGTGGGGGACCAGCGCCGTTCGGCGACCGTGAGAAGCAGGCGTTTGCCAATGCGCTGGACCGGATTCTCACCCGGCTGGCCCGCAATTCTTAAGGCCAGTGGCGATCCCTGTGGGAGCGAGCTTGCTCGCGATAGCGGACTTACAGGCAACATCTATGTTGAATGTGCTGGCCCCATCGCGAGCAAGCTCGCTCCCACAGTTTTGAATAGTGTCAGGCGTCGTTTTCGTGGGTCAGTTCGAGCACGCGATCCACGAGTTTGTTGATCCCCGACGCCGCTTCACTGATCGATTGCGCCAGCATGTAAGCCGGTGTGCTCACCAGTTTGCGTGCCTTGTCCTCGACGATGTCACTGACCGCGCAATCGGCATGGGTGGCGCCCATCTTGTTCATCGCGGCAGCGGTGTCGCTGTCATTGCCGATGGTGCAGGTGACGCCGGGGCCGTAGATCTTTGCCGCCAGGGCAGGGGAGATGCACATCAACCCCACCGGCTTGCCGGCCTCGGCAAAGGCTTCGGTCAGCGCCAGGACATCCGGTTGAACAGTGCAGCCAGCCCCTTCGATGGCGAAGTTGGAGAGGTTCTTGGCCGAGCCGAAGCCGCCGGGCACGATCAGCGCATCGAACTCATCGACGTTCGCGTCACGGATATCCCTGATGTTGCCCCGGGCTATCCGTGCCGATTCCACCAGCACATTGCGCGATTCGGGCATTTCTTCGCCGGTAAGGTGATTGATCACATGCAACTGCGCGATGTTCGGTGCGAAACACTGCACCTGGGCACCGCGCTGGTCCAGACGCAGCAGGGTGATGACGCTCTCGTGGAGCTCGGCGCCGTCGTACACGCCACAACCGGAAAGGATCACTGCAACTTTTTTGCTCATGGGCTTTTCTCCAGATTCATGGCGTTAAATGTCCACTAATTTGTCACTCGTTGCCATAGGGTTAATTCACGGCTACACATAGCATCTGTCCTCAAGATTCCGGTCAGGGCGCGTCATGGACTTCATTCTGTATGCGGTGCCGTTTTTCTTTGTGCTGATCGCCGTCGAACTGCTGGCCGACCGTTGGCGCGGGGTCAGCAATTATCGGGTGGCGGACGCGATCAACAGCATCAGCACCGGCGTGCTGTCGACCACCACGGGGCTGCTGACCAAAGGCGTGGGGCTGGTGACCTACGCGTTCGCCCTCAAGTACCTGGCGCTGTTCGAACTGTCGGTCGACAGTGTGTGGACCTGGGTGTTCGCTTTTGTCTTCTATGACTTCTGCTATTACTGGCTGCACCGCATGGGCCACGAGCGCAACATCCTCTGGGCCGCCCATTCGGTGCATCACCAGAGTGAGGACTACAACCTGTCCACGGCGTTGCGCCAGACCAGTACCGGATTCCTGCTGAGCTGGATCTTCTATCTGCCGATGGCCGTGTTCGGCGTGCCGCTGCTGATGTTCGTCAGCGTCGCGGCGCTGAACCTGCTCTACCAGTTCTGGGTGCACACCCGGCACATTCCCAAGCTTGGCTGGTTCGAATGGTTCTTTGTCACGCCGTCCAATCATCGGGCTCACCATGCACAGAACGCTCTCTACATGGATCGCAACTACGGCGGCGTGTTCATTATTTGGGACCGTCTGTTCGGCTCGTTCCAGGAAGAAGACGACAACGAGCCGGTGATCTTCGGTGTGACCACGCCGCTGGCGAGCTGGAATCCTGTGTGGGCAAACGTGCAGTTCTACGCGCAGTTGTGGGCAGATGCGCGGCGTGCCGAGAGCACTTGGGACAAGCTGCGGATCTGGTTCATGCGCACCGGTTGGCGCCCGGCGGACGTGGCGGCCAAATACCCGATGAACAAGCCGGACCTGTCCCTGTTCCGCAAATTCGAGGTGCCGCTGGACGGGCGCCAGCAGCTCTACGTCTTGTTGCAGTTCTGCGCCTACATCGCGCTGGGCAGCTACTTGATGAATCTTGAGCCGAAACTGCCGGTCACTGCCCTGGTGTTGGGCTGGGGAGCGGTGGCGTTCGGTCTGTTTGTGCTGGGCGTGGCCCTGGAGAATCGCCCGTGGGCGTTGAAGCTTGAGTGGGTGCGGCTGGCGTCGAATCTGCCATTGGCATGGCTGGCCCCGATGGTGGGGTTGTGGCCGGCCAGCGCGGTGGGCTGGATCGGCCTGCTCAGTTACAGCCTGTTGAGCGGCATCGGTCTCTACTGTTGCAGAAACCGCATTACTCGATTGGCGTCGTAGGGCCTTCGATTTTTGTTCGTTCGGCCTTCATGGCTTGCTCGTCGGCGTAGACCTGCCTGGCCAGGCGGGCATTCTTGAAGCGCCGGCGTAGCCATAGCACGAAGCCCAGGACCAGCAGGGCGCCGAGTACCCAGAGTTCGTATTTCTTCACACTGCCGAGCATGCCTTCGAGCACGGCGCCGAAATGGTACGCGGCCGCCGCCAATGCGGCGGCCCAGATCGCCGCGCCAATTCCGTTGAGCAGCAGGTAACGGCCCGGCGGGTAACCCGACAACCCGATGGCCACCGGCATGACCGTGCGCAAACCGTAGACGAAGCGGAAGCTCAGCACCCAGATATCCGGATGCTTGCGAATGTGTTCCAGCGCCCGGTCGCCCATCATTTGCCAGCGCGGTTTGCGCGCCAGCAACTTGCGACCGTGCTTGCGTCCCAGGAAGTACCACAGTTGGTCGCCGGCATAGCTGCCGAAGAAGGCCACGACCACCACCAGGTTGATATCCATGTATCCACGGAACGCGAGGAAACCCGCGAGTACCAGAATGGTTTCGCCTTCGAAGAACGTCCCTAGAAAAAGGGCAAAATAGCCGAAGTCATGCAGAAATTGTTGGAGCATTGTCTGGGTGCTGGCGAAATGAACGCGCAGCCTAACCCTTCGGACACATTCAGGAAAGTGTCCAAATGTGTCTCGACGTGAACATTTCCTACAACGACAATGGAATGCGGCTACCTGTCGCAGCGTGCACATAACTGTAATACGTTCGTCATAATGGCCGCTTATAACTGTCACGCTCGCACGTCTGCGGGCTCAGGAGTCTGCCGTGAGCTTTACCCCCGCTAATCGTTTGTTCCCCGCAACCCGCCTGCGCCGCAACCGTCGTGACGATTTCTCGCGTCGTCTGGTCCGTGAAAACGTCCTGACAGTCGATGACCTGATCCTGCCGGTATTCGTGCTGGACGGTGAAAACCGTCGCGAAGCGGTGGCTTCGATGCCGGGCGTCGAACGCCTGACCATTGACCTGTTGCTGGAAGAAGCCGCCAAGTGGGTCGAGCTGGGGATTCCGGCGCTGGCGCTGTTCCCGGTAACACCCTCGCAGCTCAAGTCCCTGGACGCCGCCGAAGCGTGGAACCCGCAAGGCATCGCCCAACGCGCGACCCGTGCGCTGCGTGCGCAGTTCCCTGAGC
This sequence comes from Pseudomonas sp. IT-196MI5, assembly GCF_949767415.1. NCBI lineage: Bacteria > Pseudomonadati > Pseudomonadota > Gammaproteobacteria > Pseudomonadales > Pseudomonadaceae > Pseudomonas > Pseudomonas sp. IT-196MI5. Next base: position 166,241 of record NZ_CATKPZ010000033.1, on the reverse strand, counting down.
TGGGCGTGATCACCGATGTTGCCCTGGACCCGTTCACCACCCACGGCCAGGACGGCATTCTTGATGAAGAAGGCTACGTGCAGAACGACATCACGGTCGACGCACTGGTCAGGCAAGCCCTGTCCCACGCCGAAGCCGGCGCCCAGGTCGTGGCGCCATCGGACATGATGGACGGCCGCATCCAGGCGATCCGCGAAGCCCTCGAGGTGGCCGGTCACGTCAACGTGCGGATCATGGCCTACTCGGCCAAGTACGCCAGCGCCTATTACGGCCCGTTCCGCGATGCGGTCGGTTCGGCGCTGAACCTGGGCAAGGCCAACAAGGCCTCCTATCAGATGGACCCGGCCAACAGCAACGAAGCCCTGCACGAAGTGGCTGCGGACTTGTCAGAAGGTGCAGACATGGTCATGGTCAAGCCAGGCATGCCGTATCTGGACATCCTGTGCCGGGTAAAAGAAGAATTCAAAGTGCCGACGTTTGTTTATCAAGTCAGCGGCGAATACGCCATGCACATGGCGGCGATCCAGAATGGCTGGTTGAGCGAAGGGGTTATCCTCGAGTCCCTGACCGCTTTCAAACGTGCAGGGGCTGATGGCATCCTGACGTACTTTGCCGTTCGTGCCGCTCAATTGCTACGAGAGCAAAAATAGCCCTCCCAGGAACATTCGATGAATACCGAAGTGCTCACTGAAGTTGCCGTAAAAGACGCCCAACCTGTGGTGGCGCAAGTCGACGAGACCCCGCCGGAGCTGGAGCCAGCTCCGCCTGCGGCGGTCGTCGAAACCGCAGCGCCCGCGCCCGCGCCCGTGGTGGCCATTCCCGGTCTGGATGACAGCAGCCTGTACATCCACCGCGAGCTCTCGCAACTGCAGTTCAACATCCGCGTGCTGGAACAGGCGCTGGACGAGTCCTACCCATTGCTGGAGCGGCTGAAGTTTTTGCTGATCTTCTCCAGCAACCTGGACGAGTTCTTCGAAATTCGTGTCGCCGGCCTCAAGAAGCAGATCACTTTCGCCCGTGAACAGGCTGGCGCCGATGGTCTGCAACCGCATCAGGCCCTGGCTCGCATCAGCGAACTGGTGCACGGTCACGTCGACCGCCAGTACGCGATCCTCAACGACATTCTGTTGCCGGAGCTGGAGAAACATCAGGTCCGCTTCATCCGTCGCCGCAATTGGACGACCAAGCTCAAAACCTGGGTCCGCCGCTATTTCCGCGACGAGATCGCGCCGATCATCACCCCGATCGGCCTTGACCCGACGCACCCGTTCCCGTTGCTGGTGAACAAGAGTCTGAACTTCATCGTCGAGCTCGAAGGTATCGACGCCTTCGGTCGCGACTCCGGTTTGGCGATCATCCCTGCGCCACGCTTGCTGCCGCGCATCATCAAGGTGCCGGAAGAAGTCGGCGGCGCAGGCGACAACTATGTGTTCCTGTCGTCGATGATCCACGCTCACGCCGATGACCTGTTCCAGGGCATGAAGGTCAAGGGCTGCTACCAGTTCCGCCTGACCCGTAACGCCGACCTGGCGCTGGACTCCGAAGATGTAGAAGACCTGGCCCGCGCCTTGCGCGGCGAACTGTTCTCCCGTCGCTATGGTGACGCGGTGCGTCTGGAAGTGGCCGACACCTGTCCGAAGCACCTGTCCGACTACCTGCTCAAGCAGTTCAACCTGAGCGAGACAGAGTTGTATCAGGTCAACGGTCCGGTAAACCTGACGCGGCTGTTCAGCATCACTGGCCTCGACAGCCAGCGCGAGCTGCAATACCTGCCGTTCACCCCGCAGATCCCGAAACTGCTGCAAAACAGCGAGAACATTTTCAGTGTGATCAGCAAGCAGGACATCCTGCTGCTGCACCCGTTCGAGTCGTTCACCCCGGTGGTCGACCTGCTGCGCCAGGCCGCCAAGGACCCGCACGTGTTGGCGGTGCGCCAGACGCTGTACCGTTCTGGCGCCAACTCGGAAATCGTCGATGCACTGGTGGATGCTGCGCGTAACGGTAAGGAAGTCACCGCGGTGATCGAGTTGCGTGCGCGGTTCGATGAAGAATCCAACCTGCAACTGGCCAGCCGTCTGCAAGCGGCCGGTGCGGTAGTGATCTATGGCGTGGTCGGCTTCAAGACACACGCCAAGATGATGCTGATCCTGCGTCGTGAGGCGGGTGAAATCGTGCGTTACGCGCACCTCGGCACGGGCAACTACCACGCCGGCAACGCCCGCCTGTACACCGACTATAGCCTGCTGACTTCCGACGACGCTTTGTGCGAAGACGTCGGCAAACTGTTCAGTCAGTTGATCGGCATGGGCAAGACGCTGCGCATGAAGAAATTGCTGCACGCGCCGTTTACCCTGAAAAAGGGCATGCTCGACATGATTGCCCGCGAAACCCAGTTCGCCCTCGACGGCAAACCGGCGCACATCATCGCCAAATTCAACTCGCTGACCGATCCGAAGATCATCCGCGCGCTGTACAAGGCCAGTCAGTCAGGCGTGCGCATCGATCTGGTGGTGCGTGGCATGTGCTGCCTGCGGCCGGGCATCACCGGGGTTTCCCACAACATCCATGTGCGTTCGATCATTGGCCGCTTCCTGGAACACACTCGGGTCTTCTATTTCCTCAACGGCGGCGACGAGCAGATGTTCCTGTCCAGTGCCGACTGGATGGAGCGCAACCTCGACAAGCGCGTCGAGACTTGCTTCCCGGTGGAAGGCAAGAAGCTGATCATGCGGGTCAAGAAAGAGTTGGAGATGTATCTGACCGATAACACCCACAGCTGGAGCCTGCAGTCGGACGGTCGTTACGTGCGGAACACACCGACCGGCAACCAGAATCCGCGCAGTGCCCAGGCGACATTGCTGGAGCGTTTGGGCAGCCCGATCCTGGCTGTTCGTTAACGCATAAAACCTGTAGGAGCGAGCCTGCTCGCGATAGCGGAGTGTCAGTTGACATCAATGTTGGCTGACTTGACGCCATCGCGAGCAGGCTCGCTCCTACAGGGTTAGTGGCGTCTGCTGAATTGCGGACACAAAAAAGGCCTTCCGAAGAAGGCCTTTTTCAATTTCAACGTGCGTTCAGCACAATATCGACGCGAGTGAGCCATTCCGCTTCGATGGCGAAGTCGGCCTGGGTCAGCTGGTTTTCGTCCAGCCAGTTCTCCGGGAACACCACTTCCAGGCTATTGCCATAGGCGTTCAGTTCCACCTGGGGCATTTGCTGGGTGCCACGGATGTGGTGGAACAGGATCGCAAAGCGCAGCAGCACGCACAGGCGAATCAGCTTGATGCCGTCGTCGCCGAAATCGGCGAACTTGTCCTTGGGAATATTGCGGCGGTGGCCGCGCACCAGTAGTGCGAGCATCAACTGGTCTTCGCGGGAGAACCCGGCGAGGTCGGAGTGTTCGATCAGGTAGGCGCCGTGCTTGTGGTACTGATAGTGAGCAATGTCCAGGCCCACTTCATGGACCTTGGCCGCCCAGCCGAGCAGTTCGCGCCAGACGCCGTCTTCCAGATCCCAGTCCGCGGCCACCTGATCGAACGCATGCAGCGCCTTGCGCTCGACCCGTACCGCTTGCTCTTGATCGACGTGGTAGCGCTCCATCAGCGAAGTGAGGGTGCGCTCGCGCACGTCTTCGTGATGATGGCGGCCCAGCAGGTCATAGAGCACGCCTTCGCGCAGGGCACCTTCGCAGTGATCCATGCGTTGCAGTTCGAGGGAATCGAAGATTGCTTCGAGGATCGCCAGGCCGGCGGGGAAAATCGCCCGGCGATCCGGTTTGATTCCTTCGAAATCGATTTTCTCGACATCGCCCAGCTTGATCAGTTTGCGCTTGAGCCAGGCCAGGCCTTCGGCATTGACCTCGCCGGTGCCGTGACCGCCAGCCTTCAGCGCCAGACCGATGGCGCGGATGGTGCCCGAGGAGCCGATGGCTTCATCCCAGGTCAGGCGGTGCAGGGCGTGCTCGATGCTCATGATCTCCAGCCGCGCCGCGGTGTATGCCTGGGCGTAACGGGCCGGGGTGATCTTGCCGTCCTTGAAATAGCGCTGGGTGTAGCTGACGCAACCCATCTGCAGGCTTTCGCGCAGCAGCGGTTCGAAACGCTGGCCAATGATGAATTCGGTACTGCCGCCGCCGATGTCGGCCACCAGGCGCTTGCCCGGGGTGTCGGCGAGGGTATGGGACACGCCGAGGTAGATCAGGCGCGCCTCTTCACGACCGGAGATGACTTCCACCGGGTGGCCGAGGATTTCTTCGGCGCGACGGATGAATTCGGCGCGGTTGCGGGCTTCACGCAAGGCGTTGGTGCCGACGATGCGAACGGCGCCGGTGGGCATACCGCTGATCAGTTGGGCGAAGCGCTTGAGGCAGTCGAGCCCGCGCTGCATCGATTCTTCGTTGAGATGGCGCTCTTCGTCGATGCCGGCGGCCAGCTGAACCTTCTCCCCGAGACGCTCGAGAATACGGATCTCGCCGTTCTGGGCCTTGGCCACGACCATGTGAAAGCTGTTGGAGCCCAGGTCGATTGCGGCGATCAGGGACAGATTCTTGGCTTGGGATTGCGGCATGGTCAGGGGTCTCGGTCGATAACCTCGACATCGTGCCACGATCAAAGGCTGCCGCCAACGCGTAGTGTTCAAAGCCTTGATCCAGTGCATGCAAACGGGTGACCGCTGCGCGGTCAATCGCGAGCAGGCTCGCTCCCACAGGGTTTCTATGTTGCCACCTATCCCGTGTACAACGCTGAACCACTGTGGGAGCGAGCCTGCTCGCGAAAAGGGTATGACAGGCGCTGAAGGACTGTCAGCCCGCCGCCTCAACCGTCCCGATGAAATTCGCCAGCTCCGCCGTCTGCGGCCTGGCGAACAACACCTTCGGATCGCCTGTTTCATGCACCTTGCCCTGGTGCATGAACACCAACTTGTCCCCAACCTCGCGGGCGAAGCGCATTTCGTGGGTGACCATGATCAGCGTCATGCCTTCCCTGGCCAGTTGCCGAACCACGCTCAGCACTTCATTGACCAGCTCCGGGTCCAGGGCCGAGGTGATTTCATCGCACAGCAGCACTTTCGGCGACATCGCCAGGGCACGGGCAATCGCCACCCGCTGTTGCTGCCCGCCGGACAGTCGATCCGGGAAGGCATCGAATTTTTCCCCCAACCCGACCCGCTCCAGCATCTGTCGCGCCAGTTCGGCGGCCTGTGCCTTGGGCACCTTCTGCACCACTTGCGGCGCGAGCATCACGTTCTCGCCCACGGTCAGGTGCGGGAACAGGTTGAACTGCTGAAACACCATGCCGACCTTCTGCCGCAGGCTGCGCAGGTCGGCGCGGGCGGCGTCGAGGTACTCGCCGTCGACTTCGATCACGCCGTCGTTGATCGACTCCAGGCCGTTGAGGGTGCGCAGCAGGGTGGACTTGCCCGAGCCGCTGCGGCCGATGATCGCCACCACCTGGCCTTCCTCGACACTCAGGTCGATGCCTTTGAGCACATGGTGATCGCCGTAGTACTTATGCAGGGCGGAAATTCTAAGCAGAGGCATGCAGTCTCCTTTCCAGGTAGCGCGCACTGAGCGACAAGGGATAACAGAGCAGGAAATAGCCGAGAGCGACGAGGCCATAGACCATGAAGGGTTCGAAGGTGGCGTTGGCGAGCATGCCGCCAGTCTTGGTCAGTTCGGTGAAACCGATGATCGAGGTAACGGCGGTGCCTTTGACCACTTGCACGGAGAAGCCCACAGTCGGCGCCACGGCGATACGCAGGGCTTGTGGCAGGATCACGTAGCGCAGTTGCTCCAGCGGGTTCAGCGCCAGGCTCGACGAGGCTTCCCACTGGCCGTTGGGAATCGACTCGACGCAACCGCGCCAGATCTCCGCCAGGTAAGCGCTGGTGAACAGCGTCAGTGCGATCGCCGCCGCCATCCATGGCGAAATCTCCACCCCGGCCAGCGCCACGCCAAAAAACACCAGGAACAGCTGCATCAAGAGCGGCGTGCCCTGGAACAGTTCGATGTAAGTGCGAGCGAAACTGCGCGGCAGGGATTTATCCGAGATGCGCATGACCATGATCAGCAAGCCGATCAATCCGCCACCAATGAACGCCACCAGCGACAGCGCCAGCGTCCATTGCAGGCCGGTGAGCAGGTTGCGCACGATGTCCCAGAAGGTGAAATCGCTCATTGGCTGTTCCTCGCGATAAACCGATGCCCGATCCAGTTCAGCAATTGGCGGATCAGCAGCGCCATGCACAGATAGAGCAGCGTGGTCAGGGCGTAGGTTTCAAAGGCTCGGAAGTTGCGCGATTGAATGAAGTTGGCCGCGAAGCTCAGCTCTTCAGTGGCAATCTGTGAACACACCGCCGAGCCGAGCATCACGATGATGATCTGGCTGCTCAGGGCTGGCCAGACCTTACCCAGCGCCGGCAGCAGCACTACGTGACGGAAGGCTTCGAAACGTGTCATCGCCAACGCCGCCGCGGCTTCCAGCTGACCCCGTGGGATCGCCTGGATGCCAGCGCGGATAATCTCGGTCGAATAGGCGCCGAGGTTGATGACCATCGCCAGTACCGCCGCCTGCCATTCGGAAATCTGCACGCCCAGGGACGGCAAGCCGAAGAAGATGAAAAACAACTGCACCAGAAATGGCGTGTTGCGGATCGACTCGACATAGACCGCGAAAATCCCCGCGAAAGGCCGGATGTTCCACGCTCGCACCAGTGCCCCGACGATACCCAGGCCCACCCCAAGCACCGCGCCGATGGCGGTCAGCTCAAGGGTGAACAACGCACCGCGCAGCAACAGGTCGGTGTTGTTCACCACCGGTAGGAAATCGAACTGATAAGCCATAAAACGTCTCCAGCGCGCCGAATCAGAGATCGGCCGGCAGCGGTTCTTTCAGCCAGGTCAGGGCGTTTTTCTCCAGTGCGCCGTCGCTCTTGGCGGTGACGAGGATCTGGTTGACCTTATCCAGCAGCGCCGGCTCGTTCTTGTTAACGCCGATGTAGACCGGCGAATCCTTGAGCTTCACTTTCAGTGCCGGCACGCGTTTCGGGCTCTTCTCGCTGATGGCGACCATCACCACGTTGCCGCTGGCGATCAGGTCGACCTGGCCCGCCAGATACGCAGCGATGGTCGAGTTGTTGTCTTCGAAGCGTTTGATGGTCACGCCTTCGGGGGCGACCTTGGTCAGCTCGATGTCTTCGATGGCGCCGCGGGTGACGCTGATGGTCTTGCCCTTGAGATCGTCCAGACCGTTGATGCTGGCGTCTGGCGGACCGAACACGGCGAGGTAGAACGGCGCGTAGGCGCGGGAGAAGTCGATGACTTTTTCGCGCTCCGGGTTCTTGCCGAGGCTGGAGATCACCAGGTCGACCTTGCCGGTGGTGAGGAACGGGATGCGGTTGGTGCTGTTGACCGGCGTCAGTTCGAGTTTGACCTTGAGCTGGTCGGCCAGCAGTTTCGCGGTGTCGATGTCGAGCCCCCGGGGTTGCATGTCCGGGCCGACCGAGCCGAAGGGCGGGAAGTCCTGGGGCACGGCGACCTTGAGGACTCCGCGCTTGACCACATCGTCCAGACCGTCGGCGTGGGCGGGGACCTGGCTCAGCAGCAGGCTGGCAAACAGGGCAGCGAGGAGGGCGCGGTAACGCTGGGTCATGGCAAATCTCCGGATCGGCGAGGAGTGATTTCTGCGGATCGACAGAGCATGGGCCATGCCAACTTAGGGTTTTGAGGGCGCCAGGGCGCGGTTTTGCTGGTGTCGAACGGTCTTACTGGTCTGAACAGTCAGGTTGTATTTCGCACCCCGATAGCGCAGCCAGGAAAATTGCCGAACCCCCATGGGGCACGACTTGCCGGGCGTCGTGAATAGCTTTACAACTGGGCGCACATTGTCCTGGTTCGTTTGGAAAACCATGAATTCGATCTCCCGTGCCGTACCTGAAGTGGCGCTGCAGGCCATCCGCAAACTGATTACCGAGCAGGGCTTCGGGCCGGGGGATGCCTTGCCCTCGCAACGGGAACTGGCGGTGCAATTGGGGGTTAGTCGGGCATCGTTGCGCGAGGCGTTGTCATCGTTGAGTGCGCTGGGCGTGATCAGCATCCAGCCGGGCAAAGGCGTGTTCGTGCAGGCGCCGGTGGAGCTGCCGCGAGGCGAGGCAGCGCCAGGCTGGCCGTTCGCGGCGCAGGCTTCGCCGCTGGATATCTTCCAGTTGCGCTACGCGCTGGAGGGGTTTGCCGCGGGGCTGGCGGCCATGACATTGAGCATCGATGAGCTCGATGCGCTGGAAGACAATGTCGCCGCCATGCGCAATGAACTGAAAGCCGCCGATTTCGAAGCGGCGGCGCGGCTGGACTTTGAGTTCCACCGACGCATCCTGCTGGCCAGCGGCAATCAGGCGATGCTGAGTATCCTGACCGCCAGTGCCGACATCTTCCTGGAGAGTCAGAAGCTACCGTTCATCCGGGCCGAGCGGGCCATGGAAACCTGGCAGGAACACCGCAAGATCCTTCGCGCGCTGGCTCGCCGAGCCTCTGGCGCCGCGCAAAAGGCCATGCAAGAGCACGTACGCAATGCCGCGTTACGTACCGGAATCGCGTTCATCGCTCCCGTCACTTCATGACCTGAGCTATACCCAAACTCATGGAACACCATAGCGAGACTCAATCAACTGCACCTTCCTGAACGAGGTAAGGACCGCTATGATGGGCCACGTTTTTTTGCTTACAACCCTGGAGAATTCCATGAGCAGCGATCTTATCAAACACGTTAGCGACGCTAGCTTCGAGGCCGACGTACTCAAGGCTGAAGGCGCTGTACTGGTCGATTACTGGGCTGAGTGGTGCGGCCCTTGCAAAATGATCGCTCCTGTTCTGGACGAAATTGCCGAGACCTACAAAGGCAAGCTGACCGTTGCCAAGCTGAACATCGACGAAAACCAGGAAACCCCGGCCAAGCATGGCGTGCGCGGTATCCCGACACTGATGCTGTTCAAGAACGGCAACGTTGAAGCGACCAAGGTCGGCGCACTGTCGAAGTCGCAACTGGCTGCCTTCCTCGACGCCAACATCTAAGCGTCGCTGCAAAGTGTCCTGAAAAAGCCCCGCAATTAGCGGGGCTTTTTGCGTATTCAGGGCTAGACGCTCCTAAACTCAGGTGGTACATTCGGCCCCGCAATGGTTTCTCCATTGCCCCCTGCTAGCCGTCGCCGACGCACTCCTTTTCGAATAAGTACGCGATCCTGTCGCCTTCTCCGCGGCGCGGCCTCATTAAGCCAAAAGCTTAATTTCCCCCCTCCATAAATGATTACGTCATTCCTATATGAATCTGACTGAACTCAAGCAAAAGCCGATTACCGAACTGCTCGAATTGGCCGAACAGATGGGCATAGAAAATATGGCCCGTTCGCGCAAGCAGGACGTGATTTTCTCCCTGCTCAAGAAGCACGCGAAAAGCGGTGAGGAAATCTCCGGTGATGGCGTGCTGGAGATTCTCCAGGACGGCTTCGGCTTCCTGCGCTCCGCTGACGCTTCCTATCTCGCAGGTCCAGACGATATCTACGTCTCGCCGAGCCAGATCCGTCGCTTCAACTTGCGCACCGGTGACACCATCGTTGGCAAGATCCGTCCTCCGAAGGAAGGCGAGCGTTATTTCGCGCTGCTCAAGGTCGACACCATCAACTTCGACCGTCCGGAAAACGCGAAAAACAAGATTCTCTTCGAGAACCTGACCCCGCTGTTCCCGACCGTGCGCATGAAGATGGAAGCCGGCAACGGTTCCACCGAAGACTTGACCGGTCGTGTCATCGACCTGTGCGCCCCGATCGGCAAAGGCCAGCGCGGTCTGATCGTTGCACCGCCGAAAGCCGGCAAGACGATCATGCTGCAGAACATTGCTGCGAACATCGCGCGTAACAATCCTGAAGTTCACCTGATCGTGCTGCTGATCGATGAGCGTCCGGAAGAAGTGACCGAAATGCAGCGCACTGTGCGCGGCGAAGTGGTTGCCTCGACGTTCGACGAGCCGCCAACCCGCCACGTGCAGGTTGCCGAAATGGTGATCGAGAAGGCCAAGCGCCTGGTCGAGCACAAGAAGGACGTGGTGATCCTGCTCGACTCCATCACCCGTCTGGCTCGCGCCTACAACACCGTGATCCCGAGCTCCGGCAAAGTGCTCACCGGTGGTGTCGATGCCCACGCCCTGGAGAAACCGAAGCGTTTCTTCGGCGCTGCGCGGAACATCGAAGAAGGCGGCTCGCTGACCATCATCGCCACCGCGCTGGTAGAAACCGGCTCGAAGATGGACGAAGTGATCTACGAAGAATTCAAAGGCACCGGCAACATGGAGCTGCCGCTGGATCGTCGTATCGCTGAAAAGCGCGTGTTCCCGGCCATCAACATCAACCGTTCCGGCACCCGCCGCGAAGAGTTGTTGACCGCCGACGACGAGCTGCAGCGCATGTGGATTCTGCGCAAACTACTGCATCCGATGGATGAAATCGCTGCCATCGAGTTCCTGGTCGACAAGCTGAAAACGACCAAGACCAACGATGAGTTCTTCCTGTCGATGAAGCGCAAGTAAGTCGAGCAGGCACAAAAAGCCGGGGAAACCCGGCTTTTTGCTATCCGATTTTTGATCAGGTGGCAGTTCGTGGTTCTGAACCGAAGGGTTCGGCGCTAAACTGCCTGCCCCGAACGCCACGGCCAACACGAGGCTCACGCATGCAGTATCGCGACTTGCGCGACTTTATCAGCGGCCTGGAACAGCGCGGTGAACTCAAGCGCATCCAGGTTCCGGTGTCCCCAGTACTGGAAATGACCGAGGTCTGTGACCGCACTTTGCGCGCCAAGGGGCCGGCCCTGCTTTTCGAAAAACCCACCGGTTATGACATCCCCGTGCTCGGCAACCTGTTTGGCACCCCCGAGCGCGTGGCGCTGGGCATGGGCGCCGAGGCGGTCAGCGAACTGCGCGAAATCGGCAAGCTGCTGGCGTTCCTCAAGGAACCCGAGCCACCGAAAGGCCTGAAGGATGCCTGGTCCAAGCTGCCGATCTTCCGCAAGATCATTTCGATGGCGCCGAAAGTCGTCAAGGACGCGGTGTGCCAGGAGGTGGTCATCGAAGGCGACGACGTCGACCTGGCCATGTTGCCGGTGCAGACCTGCTGGCCGGGCGACGTTGGCCCGTTGATCACCTGGGGCCTGACCGTCACCAAAGGCCCGAACAAGGATCGCCAGAACCTCGGCATCTATCGTCAGCAAGTGATCGGTCGCAACAAGGTCATCATGCGCTGGCTGAGCCACCGTGGCGGCGCGCTGGATTACCGCGAATGGTGCGAGAAGCATCCCGGCCAGCCGTTCCCGGTATCCGTGGCATTGGGCGCGGACCCGGCGACCATCCTTGGTGCCGTGACCCCGGTTCCCGATAGCCTTTCCGAATACGCTTTCGCCGGCCTGTTGCGCGGCAACCGCACCGAGCTGGTGAAATGCCGCGGCAATGACCTGCAAGTGCCGGCCACCGCCGAAATCATCCTCGAAGGCGTGATCCATCCAGGCGAAATGGCCGATGAAGGCCCGTACGGCGACCACACCGGTTACTACAACGAAGTCGACAGCTTCCCGGTATTCACTGTCGAGCGCATCACCCACCGGATCAAACCGATCTACCACAGCACCTACACCGGTCGTCCACCGGATGAACCGGCGATTCTCGGCGTTGCGCTGAACGAAGTGTTCGTGCCGATCCTGCAGAAGCAGTTCCCGGAGATCACCGATTTCTACTTGCCGCCCGAAGGCTGCTCGTACCGCATGGCCATCGTGACCATGAAGAAGTCGTATCCGGGCCACGCCAAGCGGGTAATGCTGGGTGTCTGGTCGTTTTTGCGACAGTTCATGTACACCAAGTTCGTTATCGTCACCGACGACGATATCAACGCCCGGGACTGGAACGACGTGATCTGGGCCATCACCACGCGCATGGACCCCAAGCGCGATACGGTGATGATCGACAACACGCCGATCGACTACCTGGATTTCGCTTCGCCGGTGTCCGGCCTGGGCTCGAAAATGGGCCTCGATGCCACACATAAATGGCCGGGCGAAACCACCCGCGAGTGGGGCCGGGTCATCGTCAAGGACGATGCCGTGACCCAGCGGATCGATGCCATCTGGAATCAGTTAGGAATAGATTGATGCGTGTAACCTTGCAGCCCTCCGGAGCAGTGCTTGAGATATTGTCCGGCGAGCGGATTCTCGATGGCGCACGACGTCTGGGCTACGAATGCCCGCAAAGCTGCCGCAACGGCAATTGCCACGTGTGCGCCGCGCTGCTGGTGGAAGGTCGGGTCGAGCAGGCCGGCAATGTGCGTGATCATGGCGAGTTCTACACTTGCATAGCGGAGCCGCTGGAAGACTGCATCGTGCTGTGGGATGGCGTGCTCGCCTTGGGAGAACTGCCGGTGCGCAGCGTGTCGTGTCAGGTCATTGAGTGCAAGGACGTGGGCGGCGACACCTGGCGCGTGCGTCTGCGGGCTCCGGCCGGTAAACCGCCGCGCTACCACGCCGGTCAGTACCTGATGATCGAACGCGAGAACGGCGAAAAGTCCGCCTTCTCCCTCGCCTCGGCACCGCATGCGGGACGCGACCTGGAAATCCACGTACTGGCGCGTGAAACCAGTGCGCTGAGTCTGATCGAACAGCTTCAGCGCAACAGCATGGTGCGGGTCGAGTTGCCGTTTGGCGATACCCACCTGGAAGAGTTGCCGGACGGTCCTCTCGTGTTGATCGCTGCTGGCACCGGTATGGGCCAGATCCACGGCCTGATCGAACATTGTCGGGCCTCGGGTTTCAAACATCCGGTGCATCTGTATTGGGGCGTGCGTCGTCCTGAAGACTTTTATCAGGTCGAGCATTGGGATGAATGGCTGAAACTGCCCAACCTGTTCCTGCACAAGGTCGTCAGCGATCAATGCGACTGGGAAGGGCGTTGCGGTATGTTGCATGAAGCAGTCTGTGAAGACTTCCCTGACCTCAAGCCGCTGCACGTGTACGCCAGCGGCTCTCCGGCCATGGTCTACGGCACGCTGGATGCGCTGGTGGAAGCGGGAATGGATGCGCATCAGATGCGTGCCGACGTTTTTGCCTACGCGCCACGCTCGTAGGTCAGCGTGGGATCAGAAGCGCACGCCAGTGGTCACCATGGCGGCGTTGAAGCCGAGCAACACCAGCTCGGCTGCCACCGGCCCGTAATGTGCGCCCAGTGAGGGGATGATCACCGGTGCGACCCCGAAGCGATTCAGGGGGATCTTGTCCTTATGTTTGCCACGGTAGCCTTCCAGCAGGCCGCCCGTGAATTTGATATACACGGGATAGGAGGCGCTTTCGTAGCGTTTACCCGCGTAGACATAATGTGAGCGCTGACTGTACGAATTGCGAAAAGTGGCAGCGCCAAACAGCCAGTCGGACGCGTCGATACGTTCAAGACCAATCAGATCCTGATTGTTGTTGTGCCTGGGGTCGGGCGAATAGTGCTTCGTATAAACACTGGTCTGCAAATACCAGGAGCCGGTGTCCTTCGAGCTTGCATGCTGTGCCAGCGCCAATGGCGCCAAGACCATCGACAGCACTGCGTAAAACCATGGTTTTTTCATTGGCGGCCCCCTGTGAAGGCAGTCTGGCTTGCGCCTGTGTGGCTGTTATACGCGACGCTCGATGGGGGCCAGAAGGCGGCAAATCCGAAGGGGGAGTAGGACGTTTCTGATAAGCGGCTTTATTCCCGGAAGGACTCAATGCTTATACATATTTCATTATGGTATTTAAGATATTTGCAGAATGACATTAGGGTATATAAACAGTGAGGCAAATGTCCTTTATCACTTTTCGTTTTACCTTTACTGCTATATGTTCTATTACATTAATAGTGCATTACATTTTGTAATGCTTGCGGGGCCGAACAACTGTTGCCATGAGCGCCATTGAATCTGCTTTTTTGAATCTGGCTTACCCTCCGCGGCTCGATCTGGGGCCGCAGCTCACTCATGAACAATTGCTCAGCTCGATGCAATCGACCATGGCGCGCCACAAGGGCGGGCCGGTCTGGTTGTTTGCGTATGGTTCGCTGATCTGGCGCCCTGAATGCACGGCGGTTGAGCGGGTTCGCGGCCGGGTGCATGGCTACCATCGCGGGTTGTACCTGTGGTCCCACGAACATCGCGGCACACCGGAAATGCCCGGCCTGGTGTTTGGCCTGGATCGCGGCGGTTCTTGCAGCGGTTTCGCCTATCGCTTGCCCGAAGAGCAACTCGAAGCATCGCTTTACGCACTTTGGCAGCGCGAGATGCCATTCCCTTCCTACCGCCCGCACTGGCTCAACTGCCGTCTCGAAGATGGCAGCCAGGTACAGGCATTGGGTTTTGTGCTGGAGCGACACCTGCCCAGCTATGCCGGCAACTTGCCGGACCATGTGCTGAGCCATGTGTTCGAAAACGCCTGCGGGCGCTACGGCAGCACTCGCGATTATGTCGAGCAGACCGCGCACGCCCTGCGCAGCCACGCCATGCCAGACCGGAATCTGGAGGCGCGGCTCAAGCGCTGTAAATCGAAGTCTGACCAGACGAATGTCGCGCGGCCCTGACTGGAGACGGGTTCGCAACACATGAGCTTTTTGCCTGAAGATCTTCGCCAGTTGCTTTGATCTACGTACCAATAAAGAGCGATCTGAATGACGTCTTTCGAAGTTCAGATCGCTTGCCTCGCTCAGCGAACCTGCACAACAACCTTCCCGACCGCCTTGCGCTGACCAAGATCATTGATGGCCTGCGCCGCATTGCCCAGCGGATACACCTGCGACACCAGCGGTTTCAATTTGCCTTCGGCAAACCAGCCGAACAGTTGCTGGAAGTTGGCAGCGTTGTCCTGTGGCTGGCGTTGGGCGAAGGAGCCCCAGAACACACCGAGCACCGCTGCACCCTTGAGCAGTGCCAGGTTCACCGGCAATTCGGGGATGCGCCCGCTGGCGAAACCGACCACCAGTAGGCGGCCGTTCCAGGCGATGGCGCGGATGGCCTGGTCGAACAGGTCGCCGCCGACCGGGTCGTAGATCACGTCAGCACCCTGGCCGTCGGTCAGGCGCTTGATTTCGTCCTTCAGGCTGGTTTCGCTGTAGTTGATCAGTTCGTCGGCGCCGGCGGCCTTGGCCACGGCGAGTTTCTCTGCGCTGCTGGCTGCGGCGATCACCCGGGCGCCCATGGCTTTGCCGATTTCCACCGCCGCCAGGCCGACACCGCCGGAGGCACCAAGCACCAGCAGGGTTTCGCCCTGTTGCAGGTTGCCGCGCTGCTTGAGGGCGTGCATCGAGGTTCCGTAGGTCATGCTGAAGGCGGCGGCGGTGTTGAAGTCCATGGACGGCGGGATCGGCAACACGTTGTAGCCTGGCACGGCGACCTGTTCGGCAAAGCTGCCCCAGCCGGTCAGGGCCATGACCCGGTCACCGACTTTCAAGTGGCTGACCTTTTCGCCCACAGCGCTGACCACACCAGACGCTTCGCCGCCCGGAGAGAACGGGAAGGGTGGCTTGAACTGGTATTTGCCCTCGATGATCAACGTGTCGGGGAAGTTGACCCCGGCGGCGTGCACGTCCAGCAGGATTTCATTCTTCTTCGCGGCAGGACTGGCGACGTCTTCCAGCACCAGCGATTCGGCAGGGCCGAAGGCTTTGCACAGCACGGCTTTCATCAGGGCTATTCCTTTGGGAGTGATGGCCGATAAGTGTAGGTGTGTGAGTTGATGGGTCAACGAGCATGCCTGGCCCTGATAGTCAGCCATAAGCTTGTGCCTGCGTGACGGGTTGTTATGCCAGGCCGTAAACCGGATAAGGAGCGAATTTTGAAAGCGTGGATCATGTTGATGCTGGCCCTGTCTCTGCCTGTGACAGCGGTGGCCGAAGAAGCCAAAGAAGATGCAGCTGCGAAGGTCAGTTACATCACCCTGAGCCCGCCGTTCGTGGGTAACTACGGGCTGGACGGCACGCCGAAACTGAAGGTTTACAAGGCCGATGTGGCGTTGCGGGTGACCGGTGACGAGGCGGCCAAAGCGGTGAAGGCCAATGAGCCGTTGATCCGCAATCAATTGGTTGCCCTGTTCGCCCAGCAGACCACCGAGACGATGAACAATGTCGAGGCCAAGGAAAAGCTGCGTCAGGAAGCCCTCAAGCAGACCCAACAGATCATGAATGATGAAACCGGTAAGCCGGTGGTTGAGGATCTGTTGTTCAACAACTTGATCATTCAGTAAGAACTCTGCTGTCCGGGCCGGCCTCTTCGCGGGCAAGCCCGCTCCCACAGTGGGTTTGTGTTGAAATACAATCAAATGTTCGCCACAGAACCCTGTGGGAGCGGGCTTGCCCGCGAAGAGGCCGGCACAGGCGATAAATGACTCAAGGCTTTAAGGCAATCACCGCCGCCCATTGCTCCGGCGTCACCGGCATCACCGACAGCCGCGAACCTTTCTGCACCAGCGGCAACTCGGCCAGCGCCGTCTGCTGCTTCAGGTAATCCAGTTTCAGCACCCGGGCAAAGGTCTCGACATGCGCGACATCGATCGCGCTCCAGGCATTTTTATCCGGGGTGGCCTTCGGGTCAAAATAATGGCTCTCTGGCTCCAGTGCCGTCGGGTCCGAATACGCGGCTTCGACAATTTTGCCGATTCCGGCAATACCAGGCTCGGGGCAGCTGGAATGATAGAAAAAGAACTCGTCCCCCACCGCCATGGCCCGCAGGAAATTGCGTGCCTGATAGTTGCGAACCCCGTCCCAGCGCGCTTTGCCGAGCTTTTCCAGTCCTTTGATCGAGAGTTCGTCGGGCTCGGATTTCATCAGCCAGTAGGCCATGTCTGTTGCTCCTTGCGAGGTGATTGAGCAGCTTGTCGGCGATTTTATGACAAACCGACAGTCGGTTGACGTCAGCATTTGCGCAGCGGTTCACGTTGTCGCAAAATGCCGGCCTTTAAAGCTTGACGCTGCTGCACGGCCTACAAACGGAAACCGCTGCTGTCATCGTATAGATATGCCTTTGGGGGGTAATCGATGAAACGCAAACCGGATTTACTATGGATTCTGGTCATTTTGTTTGGCCTTGGCGTCGTGACCACTGGCTATGCCCAAAGCCTGTGGGCCAGCAAGACCGATGCACCCGTCGAACTCGCCCAATTGCAGCAACAGTCGACAGCCTTCAAGCGCTGATCCTGTTGCCTCGGCGTCGCTGATCGAAGTGGCGCCTATCCTGCGTAATACCAGGCCTTGTCCGTCACCGTTCCTTGCAGCGGCACATCCCAGCTTGCCTGAGCCAATCGCTCCACCTTCTGACATTCATGGGCAAGCCCCAACAGCGTCGGCTTGCGCCAGTCGTTTCGTCGCGCCAGGTAGGCCAGGCTCCGATCATAGAAACCGCCGCCCATCCCCAGGCGTCCGCCGACATCGTCAAACCCCACCAAGGGCAACAACACCAGGTCCAGCGCCCAGATCTTGCGTTGCCGGGCGAGGTTGGCCCGTGGCTCGAGAATGCGGAAGCGGTTGGGTTTGAGCTTTTCTCCGGGCCGGATACGCTGGAACACCATTTTGGTTCGCGGCCAGGCGCTCAGCACCGGTAGATAGGTGGCCTTGCCCCGGCGTTGCGCGGCGCGCAGCAACAGGCGCGGATCGATTTCACCGTCGGTCGGCAGGTAGAGCGAGATGTGTCTGGCGCGGCGGAACAGCGGTTGCTGGGCCAATTGCCTGTATAGCCCGCGAGCGGCCTGGCGCTGCTGACTGGGTGTCAGTGCGCGGCGGGCCTTGCGCAGCATGCGTCGAAGTTGCGGGCGAGGGAGCAGCGCAGGTTCGGTCATGTATTCGGGCTTCAGCAATGCGGATACGTGAAGCGTACCCGTAAAAAAGCCAATGCCGGTATCAAAACCGGCATTGGACTGGAATCAGGCTCCCCGAATGTGCCGCTGTCGACTTAGCCCTTGAACCCGAAAGTTCAAGGTGGAAGATGCAGTAGGCTTTAAGGCTTTCCGTCTAGCGGACATGCACACCAGCCCAACGTGCAACCTCCAGGGTATAGCAAATCGGCTCAGGGACATCGCCAACTGGCAAGCACCCCAGGGAGTGAGGGGATTATACCGCAAGCGGCGGCGCGAATCAGCCTTTGGTGACGTCCGGATCGGTGGCAAGCACCAGATCGACGCGATCGAGCAGGTCGCGCACCTGTTCGCGGGTCGAGCCGCTGGCCTGGATATCCGGGCGTTCTTCCTTGTGCAACAGGTCGTGGGTGATGTTCAGCGCAGCCATCACGGCGATACGGTCGGCGCCAATGACTTTGCCGCTGCTGCGGATCTCGCGCATCTTGCCGTCCAGATAACGGGCAGCGCTGATCAGGTTACTGCGCTCTTCCTGAGGGCAGATGATCGAATACTCTTTGTCGAGGATCTGCACGGTGACGCTATTGCTTGAACTCATGAGTCTTGCTCCAGGGCCTTGAGGCGCGAAATCATCGATTCGACCTTACGCCGGGCGATTTCGTTTTTTTCAATGAGGTGCGCGCGTTCCTCGCGCCAGGTTTTTTCCTGAGCTAGTAAGAGTCCGTTTTGACTCTTAAGTTGCTCGACTCGGGTAATCAGCAGTTCGAGTCTGGACATCAGCGCTTGCAGGTCGGTGTCTTCCATTGTCTTCACTGTCTGATGGGTGTTGGACTGTAGGAGCGAGCTTGCTCGCGATGGTCGCCAACGTTAACGCTGGGTCCCTGACACCCCGTGGTGTTCTCGGGTTCATCGCGAGCAAGCTCGCTCCTACAGGGGTAGTCGATGTAGGATACAAGGCCTTCATTCTAGACATAGCGCCGTCTGGCGCCTAGCTGCCCATGACCATTCAGAATTCCCCGTACCAAGGCTTCGCCACCCTGCTGACTTCCAGCGGTCACAACGTCTCGCCAGCTGAGCTGCACGGCCTGTTGCTCGGCCGCAGCTGCGCCGGTGCCGGTTTCGACGCCGAAGGCTGGCTGATCGACGCCGCCGAACTGCTCGAAACCGAACCGCAGGACAACGTTCGCAACGCCCTGATCGGCCTGCAAGAGATGGTCAAGGGCGAACTCACCGGCGATGACGTGACCGTCGTTCTGTTGTTGCCGACCGACGACGCCCCGCTCACCGAGCGTGCCGTCGCACTGGGCCAGTGGTGCCAGGGTTTCCTCAGCGGTTTCGGCCTGAATTGCCGTGACAGCAGCATGCTGAGCACCGAGGCCACCGAAGTGCTGCAGGATCTGGCGGCCATTTCCCAGGTACAAGACGCGCTGGAAGAGTCCGAAGACGGCGAGAGCGACTATATGGAAGTCATGGAGTACCTGCGCGTCGCACCGCTGCTGCTGTTCTCCGAGACCCAAAAAGACGTGCCGGCCGCCGCCAAACCGTCGCTGCATTAATCGTTTGCCAGGGAACGCCATCTGCCCATGATCCATATCCCGAAATCGGAATACAGCCGTCGCCGCAAGGCCTTGATGGCGCAGATGGAACCCAACAGCATCGCCATCCTGCCCGCCGCCGCGGTAGCCATCCGCAACCGCGACGTCGAGCACGTTTACCGTCAGGACAGCGACTTCCAGTACCTCAGCGGTTTTCCCGAGCCGCAGGCCGTGCTGGTGTTGATGCCGGGGCGTGTGCATGGCGAATACATTCTGTTCTGTCGTGAACGCAACGCCGAGCGCGAGCTGTGGGATGGCCTGCGTGCCGGGCAAGAGGGCGCGATTCGCGACTTCGGTGCCGACGACGCCTTTCCGATCACCGATATCGACGACATCCTGCCGGGCCTGATCGAAGGCCGTGACCGGGTGTATTCGGCCATGGGCAGCAACCCCGAATTCGACCGCCACCTGATGGAGTGGATCAACGTGATCCGCTCCAAGGCCAACCTCGGTGCCCAGCCGCCGAACGAATTCGTTGCCCTGGATCATCTGCTGCACGACATGCGCCTGTATAAATCGGCGGCAGAAGTGAAAGTGATGCGCGAGGCGGCGCGGATTTCCGCCCAGGCGCACGTGCGGGCAATGCAGGCCTGTCGCGCCGGGTTGCACGAATTCAGCCTGGAAGCCGAACTCGATTACGAGTTCCGCAAGGGCGGGGCGAAGATGCCGGCCTACGGGTCGATCGTCGCGGCGGGGCGCAACAGTTGCATCCTGCATTACCAGCAGAATGATGCGCTGCTCAAGGACGGGGATCTGGTGCTGATCGACGCCGGTTGCGAGATCGACTGCTACGCCAGCGACATCACCCGGACCTTTCCGGTCAGCGGCAAGTATTCGGCGGAACAGAAAGCGATTTACGAATTGGTGCTGGCCGCCCAGGAGGCTGCCTTTGCCGAAATCGCCCCGAACAAACACTGGAATCAGGCGCATGAGGCCACGGTCCGGGTCATCACGGCCGGGCTGGTCAAGCTGGGGCTGCTGCGGGGCGACGTCGAAGAACTGATCGCCAGCGAAGCCTACAAAGCGTTTTACATGCACCGCGCCGGCCATTGGCTGGGCCTGGATGTGCATGACGTCGGCGAATACAAGGTCGGCGGTGAATGGCGCGTGCTGGAAGTCGGCATGGCGCTGACCGTGGAGCCGGGGATCTATATCGCTGCGGACAATCAGAGCGTGGCGAAGAAATGGCGCGGCATTGGCGTGCGCATCGAGGACGACGTAGTGGTCACCAAAACCGGCTGTGAAATATTGACGAACGGCGTGCCGAAAACCGTCGCCGAGATCGAGGCCCTGATGGCCGCCGCGCGGACACAAGCGGCATGAGTCGAGTCAATCTGGCAATCATCGGTGGCGGGCTGGTCGGTGCGAGTCTGGCGCTTGCCTTGCAAGCTGGAGCCAAGGCCCGGGGCTGGAAGATCGTGCTGATCGAACCGTTCGCCCCCGGCGACACGTATCAACCGAGTTACGACGCCCGTTCTTCGGCGTTGTCCTTCGGCTCCCGGCAAATTTATCAACGGCTGGGCGTCTGGCAGGAAGTCTCCCGCCGCGCCGAGCCGATCAAGCAGATTCATGTTTCCGACCGTGGGCGTTTCTCGACGGCGCGGTTGTCGGCGATGGAAGAGGGCGTTCCAGCGCTGGGTTATGTCGTTGAAAACGCCTGGCTCGGCCAATGCCTGTGGCAAGGCCTGGACAAGGACGTGATCAGTTGGCGCTGCCCGGCGGAAGTCACCCGCATGGAGCCGCTGACCGACGGCTACCGCCTGACCCTCAATGATGAAACCACCCTGGAATGCGACCTCGCGGTGCTCGCCGATGGTGGCCGCTCCGGCCTGCGCGAGCAATTGGGGATCGGTATCCGCAAGCGTCCGTACAACCAGAGCGCGCTGATCGCCAACATCACTCCGAGCGAAGCCCACAACGGCATGGCTTTCGAGCGCTTCACCGACGAAGGCCCGATGGCGTTGTTGCCGCTGCCGGAAAACCGCTGTGCACTGGTCTGGACCCGCCTGGGCATGGACGCGCAACGCCTGGCGGCCCTTGATGAACGCAGCTTCCTCAGCGAGTTGCAGGGCGTATTCGGTTATCGCCTCGGCGCGTTGAAGCAGGTCGGTGCGCGGCATCTGTATCCGCTGACACTGGTCGAGGCTGAAGAACAGGTGCGCTCGCATTTGGCGATTCTCGGCAACGCGGCACACAGCCTGCATCCGATTGCCGGCCAAGGGTTCAATCTGTCCTTGCGCGATGCCCAGGCCCTGGCCGATGCCTTGCTCGTCAGCGAAAAACCGTTGGGCGACTTCGCCACGTTGCAGGCCTATCGCGAACGCCAGCGTCTCGATCAGGACCTCACCGTGGGTTTCTCCGATCAGGTCACGCGCCTGTTCGGCAGTACCCAGCCGCTGGTATCCCTGGGGCGCAACATCGGACTGCTCGGCCTCGACCTGTTGCCACCGGCCAAACGCTGGTTTGCCCGACAGGCGATGGGTCTGGGTACGCGACCGGATGCGTAACGGGTCGATCCGCCGGTTCGGCAAGGCGCGATTGATAAAAATACCTGCCGCAATTGCAGGTCGACATTCATGACGACGCCGGCCACTTGGTGGCGCGGGTCGGGAAAACCCTTTACGTGCGGCTCAAGCCGCAAGAGAGACAGGCTTAAAGCATGGAAATGCGCGCAGATCTGCTGATTGTCGGGGCCGGAATGGTCGGCAGCGCCCTGGCGCTGGCGTTGCAGGACAGCGGGCTGGAAGTCCTGCTGCTGGACGGCAGCCCCATGAGTGTCAAACCGTTCAACGCTCAGGCTGCTTTTGAGCCGCGGGTGAGCGCCCTGTCGGCCGCCAGCCAGCGGATTCTCGAACGCCTGGGCGTCTGGGATGGCATCGCCGGGCGGCGCAGCAGCCCCTACACCGACATGCAGGTCTGGGATGGCAGCGGCACCGGGCAAATCCATTTTTCGGCGGCCAGCGTGCATGCCGAGGTGCTGGGACATATCGTCGAAAACCGCGTGGTCCAGGATGCCTTGCTCGAGCGCCTGCACGACTGCGACCTGGGGTTGCTGGCCAATGCGCGACTGGAACAGATGCGCCACTCCGGCGATGACTGGCTGCTGACCCTGGCCGATGGCCGCACCCTGCGCGCGCCACTGGTGATCGCAGCGGATGGCGCCAACTCGGCGGTGCGGCGCCTGGCCGGTGTGGCGACCCGCGAATGGGATTATCTGCACCATGCCATCGTCACCAGCGTGCGTTGCACCAAACCGCATCAAATGACGGCCTGGCAGCGCTTCACCGACAACGGTCCGTTGGCGTTTCTGCCCCTTGAGCGCGATGGCCAACAGGATTGGTGTTCGATCGTCTGGTCGACCACGCCCGGTGAAGCCGAACGCCTGATGGCGATGGATGACCAGGGTTTCTGCAAGGAACTGGAGCGCGCCTTTGAAGGTCGACTCGGCGAAGTACTGAGCGCCGACCCGCGCCTGTGTGTGCCCCTGCGCCAGCGACATGCCAAGCGTTATGTGGCGCAAGGCCTGGCGTTGATCGGCGACGCGGCGCACACCATTCACCCGTTGGCCGGGCAGGGAGTGAATCTCGGATTCCTCGATGCCGCCGTGCTGGCCGAAGTGTTGCTGCAAGCGGCAACACGAGGCGAACGTCTGGCAGATGTGAAAGTCCTGAGTCGTTACGAGCGTCGGCGCATGCCTCACAACCTGGCGCTGATGGCGGCGATGGAAGGCTTCGAGCGCTTGTTCCAGGCCGATCCGTTGCCGGTGCGCTGGTTGCGTAATACCGGGTTGAAATTGGTTGAGAAGATGCCGGAAGCCAAGGCTTTGTTCGTGCGTGAAGCGCTGGGGTTGACCGGGGATTTGCCGGCGCTCGCCAAGCCCTGAGATTTTCGTTGAGGCTTATGGCCTCATCGCGAGCAAGCTCGCTCCCACATTGGTTTTGTGAACGCCAAAAAAACCTGTGGGAGCGAGCTTGCTCGCGATGGCGGCAGCTTGGTCACCTCATATTCCAGCTCAAGCAACATCTGGTAACTCCTCCGCGGCCAGGTTCGATTGAGAAGCTAAATGTGAGTCCTTATCATTTGTCCTCATTTTCAATCGAGGGACCGCTCCCATGTTGGCACCAAAGCGTCTACTGACCGCACTGGCCCTGACCCTGATCGGCAGCACCGCCGCCCAGGCTGCTGACGAGGTGGTGGTCTACTCCTCGCGAATCGACGAGCTGATCAAGCCAGTCTTCGATGCCTACACCGCCAAGACCGGCGTGAAGGTGAAGTTCATCACAGACAAGGAAGCGCCACTGATGCAGCGGCTCAAGGCCGAGGGCGCGAATACGCCGGCCGACCTGCTGCTGACCGTCGATGCCGGCAACCTCTGGCAAGCCGAGCAGATGGGCATCCTCCAGCCGTTCACCTCGAAAACCATCGACACTAACATTCCGCTGCAATACCGGGCCGCCTCTCATGCCTGGACTGGCCTGAGCCTGCGAGCGCGGACCATCGCCTACTCCACTGACCGGGTGAAGCCGAGCGAACTGACCACCTACGAAGCGCTGGCCGACAAGCAATGGGAAGGCCGCTTGTGCCTGCGCACGGCGAAAAAGGTCTACAACCAGTCCCTGACCGCGACCATGATCGAAGTGCACGGCGCGGAGAAGACCGAGGAAATCCTCAAGGGCTGGGTCAAGAACCTGTCCACTGACGTGTTCTCCGACGACACCGCCGTGCTGGAAGCGATCAGCGCCGGCCAGTGCGACGTTGGTATCGTCAACACCTACTACTACGGCCGCCTGCACAAGCAGAAGCCAGATCTGCCGGTGAAACTGTTCTGGCCGAACCAGGCTGACCGTGGCGTACACGTCAACCTGTCGGGTATCGGCCTGACACAACACGCGCCGCACCCGGAAGAGGCCAAGGCCCTGGTGGAGTGGATGACCACCCCGGAAGCGCAGAAAATCTTTGCCGACGTGAACCAGGAGTTCCCGGCGAACCCGGCGGTTGCTCCTTCTGAGGAAGTGGCGGCCTGGGGCAAGTTCATTGCCGATACCTTGCCGGTGGAAATTGCCGGCAAGCGCCAGGCTGAGGCGATTCGTATGATGGATCGGGCTGGCTGGAACTGAGCCTGCTGTTTTAAAGGTCAAAAGATCGCAGCCTTCGGCAGCTCCTACAGGTTGATCACCAACCCAATGTAGGAGCTGCCGAAGGCTGCGATCTTTTTGTGCTTTCTCTACACTTCAAAATTTCGCGAGAGCTTTTCCTTGGCCCATCCCGCCCAACGCCGCTGGTATCCCGTCGTCTTCGCCATTGCTGCGCTGGTCCTGTTGCCCCTGAGCGTCCTGCTGCTTTCCTGGCAAACCATCGACACTCAAATCTGGTCCCACCTGTGGGACACGCAGATGCCGCGCCTGCTGGGCAATACCCTGACGCTGGTGCTCGGTGTCGGTGCGGGTGTCACTCTGTTGGGCGTCAGCCTTGCCTGGCTGACCAGCCTCTGTGAATTCCCCGGCAGGCGCTGGCTCGATTGGGCGCTGATGCTGCCCTTCGCGATACCGGCCTACGTGCTGGCGTTCGTGTTTGTCGGCCTGCTGGATTTTGCCGGGCCCGTGCAAAGCCTGCTGCGCGAATGGTTCGGTAGTGGTCTGCGACTGCCGCGCGTGCGCTCCACGGGCGGGGTGACTGTGGTGTTGGTGCTGGTTTTCTATCCCTATGTATATCTGCTGGCCCGCACGGCCTTCCTCGCCCAGGGCAAAGGCTTGATGGAAGCCGCGCGGGTCCTTGGCCAATCGCCCTGGCAAGCGTTCTGGCGGGTGGCGTTGCCCATGGCGCGGCCAGCCATCGGTGCGGGCGTGGCATTGGCATTGATGGAAACCCTGGCGGACTTCGGCGCAGTGTCGGTGTTCAACTTCGATACCTTCACCACCGCCATCTACAAGACCTGGTACGGTTTCTTCAGCCTGTCTTCCGCCGCGCAACTGGCCAGCCTGTTGCTGCTGGTGGTCATGCTAGTGCTGTATGGCGAACGGCGTGCTCGAGGGGCCAACCGGGCGAGCAACGAGCGACCACGAGTCAAGGCGCTGTATCACCTGCGAGGCTTCACGGCGCTGGCAGCCATGACATGGTGTGGACTGGTATTTGCCTGCGCCTTTGTCATTCCAATGCTGCAACTGATGGTGTGGTTCTGGCAGCGCGGGCGCTTCGATCTCGACGAGCGCTACACCGGGTTGATCGTCCATACCTTGTATTTGGGGGCGATGGCGGCGTTGATCACTGTCAGCGTTGCCTTGTTACTGGCGTTTGCCCGACGACTGGCGCCCACTCGGGTCATTCGTTCCGGGGTCAGTCTGGCCAACCTGGGTTACGCCTTGCCCGGTTCGGTGCTGGCGGTGTCGATCATGCTGGCGTTCAGTTACCTGGATCGCGAGCTGGTGATCCCACTCTCCAGCTGGCTCGGCGGCGCAGGCAAGCCGCTGCTGCTGGGCAGTCTGTCAGCGTTGTTGCTGGCCTATCTGGTGCGCTTCATTGCGGTGGCCTACGGGCCACTGGAAAGCAGCCTGGCGCGTATACGGCCATCTTTGCCCGAAGCGGCACGTAGCCTGGGCGTCAGTGGGCCACGACTGTTTTTCAAAGTGTATCTACCGTTGTTGTTACCCGGCACGCTGAGCGCAGGGTTGCTGGTGTTCGTCGACGTGCTCAAGGAAATGCCCGCGACCCTGCTGATGCGCCCGTTTGGCAGGGACACGCTGGCGGTGCGAATCTTCGAAATGACCAGCGAAGGCGAATGGGCGCGGGCGTCTTTGCCGGCATTGACTCTGGTGCTGGTCGGGCTGTTACCGGTCATCGGATTGATTCGGCGTTCAGCACATCGAAACAGCTAGGTGTCAGTCCTACACCTTGCGGCTACAATGCGCGGCATTCGGTGCGGTCCGTCTGACAGACCAGGCAGCTGAAATCGGCTGAAGGCCCTTGTTTCAAGGCATTCAGTCCGTGCAGCACCTGCCCGCACCTTCGCCACGCCCGGAAGGAGAAACCCATGGGACAGCGTACGCCTCTGTATGACCTTCATCTCGCACTTGGCGCGAAGATGGTCGATTTTGGCGGTTGGGACATGCCTCTGCATTATGGATCGCAGGTCGAGGAGCACCACCAGGTACGCCGCGATTGCGGTGTCTTCGATGTATCCCACATGACCGTGATCGACGTCGGCGGCGCCCAGGCCAAATCCTGGCTCCAGCATTTGCTGGCCAATGATGTCGAACGCCTGCACAGCCCCGGCCGTGCGTTGTACAGCACCATGCTCAACGAGCAAGGCGGGATCGTCGACGACATGATCGTCTACCGTCTCGATGCGGGTTATCGCCTGGTGGTCAACGCCTCCACCCGCGATCAGGACATAGCCTGGATGCAAGCGCATCTCGACGGTTTCGACGTACAACTCAGCGAACGTTCCGAGTTGGCGATGCTGGCCATACAGGGCCCTCATGCCCGGCAAAAAATTGCCGAGCTGGTCAACCAGTCCCGCGGCAACCTGATCCAGCTCCTCAAGCCCTTCGAAGGCCTGTCCGATGGTGACTGGTTCATCGCGCGTACCGGTTATACCGGCGAAGACGGCCTGGAAATCATTCTGCCGGCCGATCAGGCGCCAGGCTTTTTGAACGATCTGGTCGGTGCCGGGATTTCTCCCATCGGCCTTGGCGCGCGGGATACCTTGCGGGTCGAAGCCGGCATGAACCTTTACGGTCAGGACATCCAGCAAGATGTTTCACCATTGGCCTCCAATATGACCTGGACCATCGCCTGGGAGCCTGCCACTCGGCAGTTCATCGGGCGCAAGGCCCTGGAAGCCGAAAAGGCCGCCGGTGTGCAGTACAAACTGGTCGGTCTGGTCCTTGAGGAGCGCGGGGTTTTGCGTGCTCATCAGGTGGTCCGTATCGCCGATGTTGGCGAAGGGGAGATCACCAGTGGTAGTTTCTCTCCTACGCTAAGCAAGTCGATTGCACTGGCGCGCGTGCCGATGGCTACTGCCGACCGCGCTGAAGTGGAAATCCGTGGCAAGTGGTACCCGGTCCGGGTGGTCAAACCGACCTTCGTACGTCACGGCAAAACCTTGATCTAACCTTTTCTGGCGGGCATGCCCGCCGACCCTTTTCCTGAGGACACAGAACATGAGCGATATCCCTGCCGAACTGCGTTTTGCCGAAAGTCACGAATGGGCACGTCTGGAAGCCGATGGCACCGTCACCGTGGGCATCAGCGATCACGCGCAGGAAGCGCTGGGTGATGTGGTGTTCGTCGAGCTGACTGAAGTCGGCAACGTGTTTGCTGCCGGTGATCAGTCGGGTGTCGTTGAATCGGTCAAAGCCGCTTCCGACATCTACTCCCCGATTGCCGGTGAAGTGATCGCGGTCAACGAAGAACTGAGCGCTTCGCCGGAACTGCTCAACAGTGACCCGTACGGCGCGTGGATCTTCAAGCTCAAGCCAGGCAACGCTGCAGACCTGGAAAAACTGCTGGATGCCGCCGGCTACAAGGCTGCCATCGGCGAGTAATGCTCGCCCCTGTAGGAGCCGGCTTGCCGGCGAAGGCGGTTTCGAGGACGCCTTCGCCGGCAAGCCGGCTCCTACACGGGTGGTTCAAGGCTTGAGTACGGCCTTCACGGCCGCCACCGAGCGCTCGACATCCGCTTTGCTCATCGCCGTGAACATCGGCAGCGAGACAATCAGCCGACCGATCCGCTCGGCGATCGGGAACATGCCTTCCTTGAATCCGCGCTCGCGGTAAAGGCTCAACAGGTGAATCGGCGGGTAGTGATAGCCGATCCCGACACCCAATGCCTGCATCTGCTCCATGAAAGTCGCTCGCGCCGGTTTGTCGTCCGTACGTTCCGGTAATACCAGCTGGAACAGATGCCAGTTACTGTTCTCGAAATCCGCTGGCGGCAATTGCGCCCCGTACTGCGCTTCGAAATCCTCGCCAAAGCAGGCGAAATAGTGCCGGGCCAGGTCACGGCGATGAGCGGTAATGGTTTCGATATGAGCAAATTGCCCCAGGCCAATGGCCGCGGCGACGTCGGTCATGTTGAACTTGCCACCCAGCACGTCGACATCCAGGCCATCGAAACCGTTGCGGGTAACGCCCTGCAGCCGGTACTTCTCTGCCAGTCGTACTTCTTCGGCCGTATTCAGCACCAGGCAACCGCCCTCGGAAGAGGTGACGTTTTTGTTCGCCTGGAAACTGAAGGACACGAAATCCCCCGTCGAGCCAATGCGCTGGCCGTTCCAGCTGGAGCCGAGTGCCTGGGCCGCATCTTCGACGATCCGCAGGCCGTGCTTTTTCGCCAGGGCGTACAACCGCGTCATGTCCACCGGCAACCCGGCGAGGTAAACCGGGATGATGGCTTTGGTGCGGGGGGTAATCACCGCTTCCAGTTGATCCAGATCGATGTTGCGGGTCACCGGGTCGATGTCGGCAAACACCGGGGTGGCGCCGACTTCCAGGATGACGTTGGCGGTGGCCACCCAGGAAATCGGCGTAGTGATCACTTCATCTCCCGGCCCGACCCCGGCAATGCGCAAGGCGATTTCCATGGTGCAGGTACCGGAATTGAAGGTGCGTACCGGGCGCCCGCCGAAATACTCCGAAAGTTGTGCTTCGAAGGCCTGGACCTTGGGGCCGCTGGTGATCCAGCCTGAGCGCAATACGTCGCCGACAGCGGCAATCGTGGCTTCATCGATGGTGGGTTTGGAAAACGGCAGGAAAGGCAGTTGGCTCATGGATACAGTCACCCGATCAGCGGACATTAGGTAGGCGTCGGACATGATGATCCGGATTGGCTGACGGCGCCACGTCATCCACGCGGATATCGACTGCTATGCTGGTTTGACCGTGTTGCATCGACGTTGAGCGCCAGTCAAGAGAGAGCCCGTCATGTCCAAGATGCCGTCCCTGAGCCAGCTACGCGACCCCAATACCTTTCTGCGCCGCCACCTCGGACCCGATGCCGCCGAGCAACAGGCAATGCTCGACAGCCTCGGTCTGGGCAGCCGGGTTGAATTGATCGAGCAAACGGTGCCGCCGGGCATCCGCCTCAACCGGGCGCTGGACCTGCCCCCGGCACTCGATGAGGAGGCCGCACTGGCCAAGCTGCGCGGTTATGCCGAGCAGAATCAGGTCTGGACCAGCCTGATCGGTATGGGCTACCACGGCACCCTCACGCCGGCAGTCATTCTGCGTAACGTGCTGGAAAATCCCGGTTGGTACACTGCGTATACACCCTATCAACCGGAGATCGCCCAAGGGCGGCTCGAGGCGCTGCTGAACTTCCAGCAACTGACCATCGATCTGACCGGTCTGGAACTGGCCAACGCCTCGCTGCTCGATGAGGCCACTGCCGCGGCGGAAGCCATGGCCCTGGCCAAGCGGGTCGCCAAGTCCAAAAGCAACCTGTTCTTTGTCGACGAAAACTGCCACCCGCAAACCATTTCCGTGGTGCAGACCCGCGCTGAAGGTTTCGGCTTCGAGCTGATCGTCGACGCTGTGGATAACTTGAAGCAGCACCAGGTGTTCGGCGCGCTGCTGCAATACCCCGACACCCACGGTGAAATCCACGACCTGCGGCCGCTGATCGATCACCTGCACGCACAACAGGCCCTGGCCTGTGTCGCCACGGATTTGTTGAGCCTGTTGTTGCTGACCCCGCCAGGTGAATTGGGCGCCGATGTGGTGTTCGGCTCGTCCCAGCGATTTGGCGTGCCCATGGGCTACGGCGGGCCCCATGCGGCATTTTTTGCCAGCCGCGATGAATACAAGCGAGCGATTCCTGGGCGTATCATCGGTGTTTCAAAAGATGCGCGGGGCAACACCGCCCTGCGCATGGCCCTGCAAACCCGCGAGCAACACATCCGCCGGGAGAAGGCCAACTCCAATATCTGCACGGCCCAGGTGCTGCTGGCCAATATCGCCAGTTTCTATGCGGTCTACCACGGTCCGGAAGGGCTCAAGCGGATCGCCCAGCGGGTTCATCGGCTGACCTGCATCCTTGCCGCCGGGCTTGAGCGCAACGGTATCACTCGAGTCAACCGGCACTTCTTCGACACCCTGACACTGGAGGTTGGCGGAGCCCAGACCGCGATCATCGAAAGTGCCCGGGCCGCACAGATCAACCTGCGCATTCTCGGGCGCGGCCAACTGGGCTTGAGCCTCGACGAGGCCTGCGACGAAGCCACCGTGGCGAAGCTGTTCGACGTGTTCCTGGGGGCCGATCACGGGCTCAGCATCGAGGACCTGGATGCCGAAGTCTTGCCTGGCGGAATTCCCGAAGGGCTGGCGCGAACCTCGCCTTATCTGCGCCATCCGGTGTTCAGCGCCCATCACAGCGAAACCGAGATGCTGCGCTACCTCAAGCAACTGGAAAACAAGGACCTGGCGCTCAACCAATCGATGATCCCGCTGGGCTCCTGCACCATGAAGCTCAACGCTACCAGCGAGATGATCCCGATCACCTGGCCGCAGTTCGCCAACCTGCACCCATTCGTGCCCAAGGAACAGGCCGCCGGTTACGGGCTGATGATCGAAGAACTGGAACGCTGGCTGTGCGCGATCACCGGTTTCGATGCGGTCTGCATGCAGCCCAATTCCGGTGCCCAAGGCGAATACGCCGGGCTGCTGGCGATCCGTAGATACCATGAGAGCCGGCAACAGGGTGGCCGCGACATTTGCCTGATTCCTTCGTCGGCTCACGGCACCAATCCTGCGTCGGCGCAAATGGCCGGGATGCGCGTGTTGATCGTCGAGTGTGACGAGGCGGGCAACGTCGACCTCGATGATCTCAAGGAAAAAGCAGCGCAGGCCGCAGACAAACTCGCCTGCCTGATGGCGACTTACCCTTCGACCCATGGCGTGTATGAGGAAGGCATCAGCGAAATCTGTGAAGTGATCCACCAGCACGGCGGTCAGGTGTACATGGATGGCGCCAACCTCAACGCCCAGGTCGGGCTGGCGCGGCCGGCCGATATTGGCGCCGATGTCTCGCACATGAACTTGCACAAGACCTTCTGCATTCCCCATGGTGGCGGTGGGCCGGGCATGGGACCGATCGGGGTGCGGGCGCATCTGGCGCCGTTTGTGGCCAACCATCCGGTGGTGCCGATCGACGGGCCGCACCCGCAAAATGGCGCCGTCAGCGCAGCGCCCTGGGGCAGCGCAAGCATTCTGCCGATCAGTTGGATGTACATCGCCATGATGGGGCCGCAATTGGCGGACGCCAGCGAAGTGGCGATCCTGGCTGCGAATTACCTGGCGCGGAATTTGTCCGGTGCCTTCCCGGTGCTCTACACCGGGCGCAACGAGCGAGTGGCGCACGAATGCATCCTCGACCTGCGGCCGCTCAAGGTGTTGACCGGTATCACCGAAGAGGACGTCGCCAAGCGCCTGATGGACTACGGCTTCCATGCCCCGACCATGTCGTTTCCGGTACCGGGGACGCTGATGGTCGAGCCGACCGAAAGTGAATCGAAGGCGGAACTGGACCGGTTCATCGGGGCGATGCTGAGCATCCGTGCGGAAATAAATGAGGTACAGAACGGTAACTGGCCGGCTGAAGAAAACCCGTTGAAAGGTGCGCCGCATACGTTGGCCGATATCACTGGCGTGTGGGAGCGGCCGTACAGCATTGTGCAAGCGGTGACGCCGGATGCTCACACCAAGGCTCACAAGTATTGGCCGGTAGTGAACCGGGTGGACAATGTGTATGGGGACCGGAACCTGTTTTGTGCGTGTGTGCCGGTGGATGAATACCGCTGACATTTCAGGCTGCACATAACACTTGTGGGAGCGAGCTTGCTCGCGATAGCGGTGTGACAGTCAATGAGGTTTTTACTGATACACCGCTATCGCGAGCAAGCTCGCTCCCACAGGGATATCAGTGAACATGAGGTTTGTGTTCGCAAGGCAAAAAAATGCCGCTCAATAGAGCGGCATTTTTCATTCGCAACGCTTACTTCGAGGCGATGGCATTCTTCGCCAGGATCGCGTTCGCCAACTCCATGTCCGTGGCTTGCAGGTCAGGGTTTTCAGCGCGGACCTTCTGCATGGCTGCTTCTAGGTACGGGCCGCGGATACCGCCGTCACTGGCGACGAAGCTGCTGGCATCGTCCTGGGCCGCGACGACCAGCTTGTTGTCCTTGGATGTCAGATAGCTCGAACCGGTGGTTGCACCGGACGTAAGAACGTTACGCCAAAAAGTATCGGCCATCGCCGAACCGACAGGCAGGGACAACAGCGCGACGGTAGCGACAGCAAGTTTGAAACGCATGACTGGGTGACTCCACTGGGTTGACTACGCGGTTGGATTGCCAACCCCCAATCGAGTTCCGTGGTTGCCTATTCCGCTGCTTCGACCAGCAGGATCGCGCCTTGCTGGCCGACCACCCGCACGCGGCTGCCAATGGCAGTGTCCGGCCCGCGGGCCATCCACACGCCGTCGGCCACCTTGATTTTGCCGCGACCGTTGACAATCGCTTCATGCACCACGAAGGTTTTGCCGATCAGTTCCTGGCCGCGCAGATTCAGGTGCGGTTGATCGCTCGGGCGCGCCGCCGTGCGCTGACGCCGCCACCAGTACAACGCAGTGGTGATCGACAGCAGGCCGAACAATAGAAACTGCCATTCCCAGGACAGGCCCGGCAGGAAGAAGGTCAAGACGCCCACGGTCGCTGCCGCCATGCCGATCCACAACAGGTAGCCGCCGGCACCGAACACTTCGAGAATCAACAGTACCGTGCCCAGCGCCAACCAGTCCCAGAACGAAAGATGCTGCAAAAATGCCCACATGGCGCGCCTCAGGCTTTCCTGTTATCGAAAGTGGCTTTGACGATTTCGCCAATGCCGCCCACCGCACCGATCATCGAACTGGCCTCTAGCGGCATCAGGATCACTTTGCTGTTGTTGGCCGAAGACAACTTGCCCAGCGCATCGATGTACTTCTGCGCCACGAAGTAATTGATCGCCTGCACGTTGCCGCTGGCGATGGCTTCGGACACCACTTTGGTCGCCTGGGCTTCTGCCGCGGCTTGTCGCTCGCGAGCTTCGGCCTCAAGGAAGGCGGCCTGGCGACTGCCCTCGGCTTCGAGGATCTGCGCCTGCTTCTTGCCTTCGGCGGTCAGGATCGCCGCGGCGCGCAGGCCTTCGGCCTCGAGGATCTGGGCACGCTTGATCCGTTCGGCTTTCATCTGCCCCGACATCGCCGCCATCAGGTCGGCGGGCGGGCTGATGTCCTTGATCTCGATCCGGGTGATCTTGATGCCCCACGGTGCAGTCGCTTCATCGACGGTGCGCAGCAGTTTTTCGTTGATGCCGTCACGCTGGCTGAGCATGGCGTCGAGTTCCATCGAGCCGAGTACCGTACGGATATTGGTTTGCAGCAGGTTGCGGATGGCATGTTCGAGGTTGTTCACCTCGTAGGCCGCCTGGGCTGTGTTGACCACCTGGAAGAAACACACGGCGTCGATCTGCACCGTGGCGTTGTCGGAGGTGATGACTTCCTGCGGCGGAATATCCAGCACGCTTTCCATCACATTTATCTTGCGGCCGATGCGGTCCATGACCGGAATGATGACGTTCAACCCCGGCTTGAGCGTGTTGGTGTAGCGCCCGAAGCGCTCGACGGTCCATTCAAAGCCTTGGGGCACAACCTTGAAACCCATGAACAGAATGGCGACCACCAGGCCGACAAAAAGCAAAAGCACACTACCGATCTGCATAACGATTCCTTGTTGATGTGTGGATCTGTGGAGTTGCAATGGTTGGAGTGTAGCGGTGCCGATGCCGGATAAGTACCGCCGGGCTCAGTTCTGCTCGCTCTGGGGTGTCACGCGCAGAACCTCCTCGATGGTCGTCAGCCCGGCGGCGACTTTTTGCGCCCCTGACAGTCGCAGGCTGCGCATGCCTTCCTTGAATGCCTGGCGCCGCACGGCCAGCAGATCGGTGTCGGGACTGATCAGCGCTTTGAGGCTGTCGTTGAGCTGCATGATTTCGTAGACCCCGGCGCGACCGTGATAACCGGTGTCGCGGCATTCCACGCAACCAATGGCACGCTGGGCATTGCCCGGCAAGGGTGCTTGCCAGGGTCGGGTCAGGGTTTGCCAGTCGTCTTCGCCCAGCGTCAGCGGCGCCTTGCAGTGCGGGCACAGAGTTCGCACCAGGCGCTGGGCCATGACGCCGAGCACCGTGGCCTTGATCAGGTAGTGCGGCACGCCGAGCTCCAGCAGGCGGCTGATGGCGCTGGGCGCATCGTTGGTGTGCAGGGTCGACAGCACCAGGTGCCCGGTGAGTGCAGCCTGGATCGCCATCTCCGCGGTTTCGAGGTCGCGGATCTCGCCGATCATGATGATGTCCGGGTCTTGTCGCATCAGCGCGCGCACGCCAGCGGCAAAGGTCAGGTCGATGTTGTGCTGGACCTGCATCTGGTTGAACGCCGGCTCGACCATTTCGATCGGGTCTTCGATGGTGCAGAGGTTGACCTCCGGCGTCGCCAGTTTTTTCAGGGTGGTGTAGAGGGTGGTGGTCTTGCCCGAACCCGTCGGCCCGGTGACGAGGATGATGCCGTGGGGCTGGCGGGTCATGTCCTGCCAGCGGCGCAGGTCGTCGGCGGAGAAACCAAGCTGGTCGAAGTCCTTGAGCAGAACTTCCGGATCGAAGATCCGCATGACCATTTTTTCGCCGAAGGCCGTGGGCAGTGTCGACAAGCGCAGTTCGACTTCACCGCCCTCCGGGGTCTTGGTTTTCACCCGACCGTCCTGGGGTTTGCGTTTCTCCGCGACGTTCATGCGCCCCAGGGTTTTCAGGCGACTGACGATGGCCACAGTGACCTGGGGCGGGAATTGATAGACGTTGTGCAGCACGCCATCGATGCGAAAGCGCACCGTGCCTTGCTCGCGCCGGGGCTCGATGTGGATGTCGCTGGCGCGTTGCTGGAACGCGTACTGGAACAGCCAGTCGACGATGTTGACGATGTGTGCGTCGTTGGCATCCGGCTCCTGGTCGCTGGCGCCGAGGTTGAGCAGCTGTTCGAAATTGCCCAGGTTACTGACCTGGGGATCGGCGCTGTTCGCCCCGGTGACCGATTTGGCCAGGCGGAAGAATTCAACGCTCAAGCGCTGGATGTCCACCGGGTTGGCCACCACGCGCTTGATCGGCAATTTGAGCACGTGGGTCAAGTCAGCCTCCCAGCCACTGACATAAGGCTGGGCACTGGCCACGGTGACCGCCTCGCGGTCGATCGCTACCGCGAGAATCTTGTGGCGCTGGGCGAAGGCATAGGACATCAGCGGGGTCACGGCCGCGACGTTGATTTTCAACGGATCGATGCGCAGGTAAGGCTGGCCGGCCTGCCGGGACAGCCACAGGGTCAGGCTTTCGAGGTCCAGCGGTTTGCCGGGGCGGCTGAGATCGTCCAGCTGTTGGCTGGCGATGAACTCCAGCGGGTGCATCTGGCCATGATTGGCGTTGCGGCGGCGGGCATTGAGCGCGTGTTCGGCCGAATCCTGGCTGATAAAGCCCTGGGCGACCAGTTCGCGCAGCACATCATTGAGATCCAGCCAGCGGTCCTGAAGGGCGATATGTACGGACATGCGGGCTCCTTTTGAACGACAGTGCGCAAAGGATAGCCGTGGCCCGGCGGACCGCTGGGCCACTACCCGACGAAGCCGTTTCGGGTTTTTTCAGCCCGCCGCTTGAACCGCTTCGGCCCAGGCAGGATCAGCTTCTTGCAACTCCACCGAGCAGACGCTGATCAGGTTACGAAGTTTTTCCGCAATCACTTGCGCGCGGTGCCAGCTCAAACCGTCGATGACGATCTCGATGGTCATCCAGTCGTCCTGGCGCTGCGCGTTGACCTGTTCCGGCGTGAGCACTTGCAAGGCGAACAGATTGAGGGCGCGACACAGCAGGTCCGGTTCAGCCTCGGCCTGCATTTGATAGCGAACCCGGCAGTGGGCGTTGCCGACGTTCCAGACATCGACGCGGGCAGGTGGGGTGTTCACGGCTTCGAGGTACGGCATGGTCAGGCTCCAAAATCATTGGAGAAATTTTTACATCCTGTGCCGGGTATTTCTTCTCTATGATTGGCTGTATTGCAGGAATGAAGAATCAATCAATTCACTTGTTACCAGGTTAAGGGTTTTTTTATGCAGGGCGAACTGGACAGCTACGACCGTAAGATCCTCGCCTTGCTGCAAGAGGATGCCTCGCTTTCCAGCGCACAGATCGCCGAGCAGGTGGGGCTCTCGCAGTCGCCGTGCTGGCGGCGGATTCAGCGGATGAAAGAGGAGGGCATCATTCGCGGCCAGGTGACCTTGCTCGACCGCAAGAAAATCGGCCTGAACACGCAGATCTTCGCGCAGGTGAAACTCAATGCCCACGGGCGTTCGAACTTCACCGAATTCACCGAGGCGATTCGCGGCTTTCCGGAGGTGCTGGAGTGTCATGTGCTGATGGGGGCAGTGGATTTCTTGTTGCGGATTGTCACGGCGGACATCGAGGCCTACGAGCGCTTCTTCTTCGAGAAACTGTCGATGGTGCCGGGGATTCAGGAGGTCAATTCGATCGTGGCGTTGTCGGAAATCAAGTCGACCACCAGTTTGCCGGTCTGAAATTTTGTGGTGACTGTGCCGGCCTCATCGCGAGCAAGCTCGCTCCCACAAGGACCGCATAAATCCTGTGGGAGCGAGCTTGCTCGCGATGGCGGTATTACAGACGCAACAGCATTTTCCAGGCACGGTTCTGATACACCGCAATCGCCTGCTGCTTGCGCGCATCCAGGACTTCGTCGGTGATCGATTCGTTGGCCAGTTGCGCCAGTTTGTTCAGCTCGCCGTACAGGCGATCCATTTCCGGGATCTCCAGCACGTTACGCGCATGGTGCAGCCAGACCTGGATGCGTTCGATGCGCGGCAGTTGTTCGGCCAGGTCTTCCGGCTGTTGCTGATAACGCTGCAATTGCAACGAAGTGGCTTCCTCGCCCAGCAGGCGCGGCAACCAGCTGCCCAGTTGCGCAGCGCCCTGGCGATTGCCACGGGTGTTGCGGTCGGCGGCCCAGGTACGGGCCAGCAGCCAGCGCGAGGTGGTCAGGGAGAACAGGCCCCAGCGCGGGTCCTCGAGTTCTTCGAGAAACTGCTCGGGCGCGGCTTTGCGCACGTCTTCATCTTCGATGCCGGCCTGGACCAGCGGACGCCAGTCTTCCAGCAAGGCATCGAGGGCGATACGCAGGTCGTGGGTCGACTGACGCGGAGCGGCCTGGCCCAGGCTGCTGATCAGCGCGCGCATTTCCGCGAGGTTTTCGACCCAGTCCTGCAACAGGCGCCAGTGACCATTGAAGCGATACTGTTCGGCCAGACGCTGGCTGCTGCCCAGCAAATGCCAGCTCAGCGCGGCGAACGCGTCGTCCAGCGGCGTTTCGGCGGTGATCTGTGGTGCCGGCAGGCTCAACGAGTAACTGTGGGCGTCGTACAGGCGATAACCGCGCTCGGCCTTGCTGATGTCGCATGGCATCAAAGCCAGTTTCTCGGCCAGCTCGGCGGCCAGTTCCAGCAACGCGGCCGGCTCGCCTTCGCGCAGTTCCAGTTCCAGCTCGCAGATTTCTTCTTTCTGCTTGCCGACCACCACGTGGCCCAGGTCCAGCGCGGCTTCGATGACCACTTTGGTCTTGCCGCGACCCCAGGCGATTTCCGCCCGTTCGCGGACGAAGTCGGTGGTGAAGATCGGCTTCAGGGTTTTCTTGTCGAGCTCGGCCAGTTCCTCGGGCCAGCATTCGCCGTCGAGTTTCTTCAGGTCGAGCTTGGCCTTGGGCAGGTTCCAGTCGTACTCGTTCCGCACCGACAAACCGGCGACGCTCTGGCCGCGGGTCTTGAGGGTCTGAATCACATCGTCACCATCCTTGCGCAGGCGCAGGGCGACTTTGGCCTGGGCCAGGTCGCGCTCTGGGGTGTCGAAGTACTGGTTCATCAACTCACGGCGTTCCCAGCCACTTTTGTTGCGTTTTTTCAGTAACGGGTGCTCGCGCAGGGCGGCGAGGGTTTCGCGGCTGACGCGGAGTTTGATTTCGGTTTCTTTCTGCATGGCCGGAAAATCCAGGATCGGGAGCGCAGCCGGGGGAATGTGTGGCTGCCAAGGTCGTGCAGTGTACAGGACTCAAGGTTAGTACGCGCCGAGACGGTTTATTCCTGTTGTCGGTTGGTTCTATGATGGACTTCAATTCGGGTGCCGGGAGTCAGCGATGCCATTGCCGTCGATGAAAGAACAATTCGCTGCGTTGATCGCTGCACCGTCGGTCAGTTGTACCCAACCCAGTCTCGATCAAAGCAACGGCCCGGTCATCGACCTGCTGGCGGCGTGGCTCGGTGAGCTGGGTTTTACCTGCGAGATCCAGCAGGTCAGTCCGGGCAAGTTCAACCTGCTGGCCAGTTTCGGCTCCGGTCCTGGCGGCCTGGTGCTGGCCGGGCACAGCGACACCGTGCCGTTCGACGGTGCGCTATGGCAAACCGACCCGTTGAAGCTGACTGAAGTCGACGGTCGCTGGATCGGCCTGGGCAGTTGCGACATGAAGGGTTTTTTCGCCCTGGCGATCGAGGCGGTCAAACCGTTGCTCGACCAGCCGTTCAAACAGCCGTTGCTGATTCTCGCCACCTGCGATGAAGAAAGCTCGATGTCCGGCGCCCGCGCGCTGGCCGAAGCGGGGCGACCGCTGGGGCGGGCAGCGGTGATTGGCGAGCCGACCGGGCTCAAGCCGATCCGCATGCACAAAGGCATCATGATGGAGCGCATCGATATCCTCGGACAGAGCGGTCATTCCTCTGACCCGCGCCTGGGCCATAGCGCCCTGGAAGCCATGCACGATGCCATCGGTGAATTGCGTGGCCTGCGCTTGTTATGGCAGCGCGAATTCCGCAATCCTCAATTCGGCGTGCCGACACCTACGATGAATTTCGGCTGTATCCATGGCGGCGACAACCCCAACCGCATCTGCGGCCAGTGTTCGCTGGAATTCGATTTGCGGCCGCTACCCGGCATGGACCCCAAAGTCCTGCGCGCCGAGATCCTGCAGAAGCTCAAGCCGGTTGCCGAGCGGCATCAGGTCAAGATCGATTACGCGCCGTTGTTCCCAGAAGTGCCGCCGTTCGAGCAGGCCGAGGACGCCGAGTTGGTGCGCCTTGCCGAAAAGCTCACCGGTCACAGCGCCGAAGCAGTGGCGTTTGGCACCGAAGCGCCTTATCTTCAGCGCCTTGGCTGCGAAACGCTGGTGCTTGGCCCGGGCGATATCGCCTGCGCCCATCAGCCGGGGGAATACCTCGAAATGTCACGTTTGCAGCCTACGGTGCATCTATTAAGGCAACTGATCGAACACTATTGCCTGACACCGGCGCAAAACACGGTGCCCGTCAATTGAACACAATCCATGTGGGAGCGAGCCTGCTCGCGAAAAAAGAGTGCCAGTTGATACTTGTGTGTCTGACACACCGTATTCGCGAGCAGGCTCGCTCCCACAGGTTCCGTGCCATAACAGACAAAGCCGTATAAATTGCCGGTACCCAAACCCGTATTCATGAGGAGAGCGCGCGTGTCGCCAAGCCTGTTCCGACGATAACCATCAGCCCGCTGTGCGTTTTCAGTTTCGCCCTTTTCTCGGCTGCTATTTATTACAGGCCCAGGTTCATGCCCGAATACGTCAATTGGCTTCGCCACGCTTCGCCTTACATCAACGCCCACCGCGATTGCACCTTTGTCGTCATGCTGCCCGGCGATGGCGTTGAACACCCGAACTTCGGCAATATCGTCCACGACCTGGTGCTGTTGCACAGCCTGGGTGTGCGTCTGGTGCTGGTTCACGGTTCCCGTCCGCAAATCGAAGCGCGCCTTGCTGCCCGTGGGCTGACCCCGCATTACCACCACGGCCTGCGCATCACCGATGCCGCGACCCTGGAGTGCGTGATCGACGCGGTCGGCCAGTTGCGCATTGCCATTGAGGCTCGCCTGTCGATGGACATGGCTTCGTCACCGATGCAGGGCTCACGCCTGCGGGTGGCCAGCGGCAACCTGGTGACGGCACGTCCGATCGGCGTGCTCGAAGGCGTCGACTATCACCACACCGGCGAAGTGCGCCGGGTCGACCGCAAGGGCATCAACCGTCTGCTGGATGAGCGCTCCATCGTGCTGCTGTCGCCACTGGGCTATTCGCCGACCGGGGAGATTTTCAACCTGGCTTGCGAAGACGTCGCCACGCGCGCGGCCATCGATCTGGGCGCGGACAAGCTGCTGCTGTTCGGCGCTGACCTGGGCCTGATCGACGAACATGGGCGCCTGGTGCGCGAACTGCGTCCGCAGCAAGTGCCAGCGCATCTGCAACGGCTGGGCAGCAACTATCAGGCAGAATTGCTCGATGCCGCGGCCGAAGCTTGCCGTGGCGGCGTGGCCCGTAGCCATATCGTCAGTTACGCCGAAGACGGTGCACTTTTGACCGAGCTGTTCACCCGCGATGGTGGCGGTACCCTGGTCGCCCAGGAACAGTTCGAAGTGGTGCGCGAAGCGGCCATTGAAGACGTCGGTGGTTTGCTGGACTTGATCAGTCCGCTGGAAGAGCAGGGCATCCTGGTGCGCCGTTCCCGTGAGGTGCTGGAGCGCGAAATCGAGCAGTTCAGTGTGGTTGAACGCGAAGGCATGATCATCGCCTGTGCGGCGCTGTACCAAATCGCCGATTCGGACGCGGGCGAGCTGGCGTGCCTGGCGGTGAATCCGGAGTACCGCCATGGCGGTCGCGGCGATGAGCTGCTGGAACGCATTGAAAACCGCGCGCGGGCTCAGGGGTTGAAAACCTTGTTCGTCCTCACCACCCGCACCGCGCACTGGTTCCGCGAACGTGGCTTCGAACCCAGCAGCGTCGACCGACTACCGTCGGCGCGGGCGTCGCTTTACAACTATCAGCGTAACTCGAAGATCTTCGAAAAAGCCCTGTAACCCAGCAGCTTTTTGTGGCGAGGGAGCTTGTCGGACCGCCGCACCGTCCCGCTGGAGGCCGAAGGACTCCCTATTGGGACCGCTGCGCGGCCCAGCGGGAGCAAGCTCCCTCGCCACGGAATTTGCGTTACTCCTGCACAAACTTCACGCTGACATAAGGCGAATAATCCGGCAACACCGTCTCGACCTTCCCTTGTTCCTTCAAGAATTTCGCTGTCTCGCCCATCGCCTTGGCCGTGTGCCGCCATCCAGTAGCGCTCTGTTACGCCCTGGCATCCGGAAAAGCGGAACCGGCCACGACCTCCGGATGTTTTCGGCGTAATCCTTGCGCGTCACCCAGACCTCAAGGCGAAAGAAAATGCGAACAAATACACAAACTGTAACAATTGGTCCGGATAGTGCGCGTTTGGACGTCATGGGACCGCCTTCCGGTATAAAATTTATTTCCGAATTACGTCAGAACTAATCGATCTAAAAAAGAAAAAATAGATACCTATTAGGAATTGGCTTGTGAGCCAAACCCTCTATTCTGTGGAAGTTGGGAGTGGGGAGCTAAATTCCTAAACGGTATTAGAAAAGAAGTGGTCAATTCTTTTCAGGTTCATGACGAGTTCATGACCCCGCAAGGACCAAAAAAAAGGGGGTTAGACTATGGTCGTAGACACACATGGTTACGATTGACTTGTGGGTCACGCTCTGGCGCTAATCGCGCATCTTAGGATTCCGGGCATCGACTCGGGGCCAGGAACACAAGAATTAGAATCGAGAGGAGCTACACAATGAACAAGTCCACCTTGGCTCTGGCCGTGACCGTTGGGGTATTGACGCAGCAGGCAGGCGCCGCCGGTTTCCTGGAAGACAGCAAGGCTTCCATCAGCTCTCGCACCATGTATTACGACGCCGATATGCGTGAAGGTGCGAGCACCCCTGCCAACCGTCAGCGCGAAACCGCTGAGGGTCTGAAGTTCGATTACCTGTCCGGTTTCACTCAGGGTACCGTAGGTTTTGGTATCGACGCCCAGGCTCTGGTTGGTATCCATCTGGATGGTGGCAAGGGGCATCACCCGACCGGTAACAGCAACTCATTCTTCCCTAGCGATGGCAATGAGGCGGCCAACGAGTGGAGCCGTCTGGATGGCAACGTCAAGGCGCGCTTCTCGAAGACCGAAGCCCACCTGGGTGGCGCTCTGGCACCTAACCTGCCGATCCTGATCGCGAACGACAGCCGTGTGCTGCCGCAGACCTTTGAAGGTGGCACCATCACCTCCAAAGAAATCGACAATGTGACCTTTAATTTTGGTCAACTGGAGCATGCGTCGGGTCGCGCCTCCTCGAACTCCACTGGCCTGTCTGTGGCTGGCGCTACTGAGGACAGCAATAAATTCCAATACGCCGGTGCTGACTGGAAGGTCACCAAAGACCTCATGCTGCAGTACTACTATGCGAACCTGGAAGACTTCTACAAGCAGAACTTCCTCGGTCTGGTGCACGTCTACCCGATCGCGGCCAATCAGTCGTTCAAGACCGATATCCGTTATTTCGACAGCAGCTCTGATGGCAAGAACGGTGATCCGGGCTTCCAGTTCAACAACAACAATGGCTTCGCCAAGGAAAAGGGCGTAGTCGATAACAAGACCTGGAGCGCCATGTTCACCTATACCCTGGGTGGCAACGCATTCCTGATCGGGCATCAGCGTGTCAACGATGACGGCGGCTTCGTTTTCTTGAACCAAGGCAACCTTGTCGATAGCAACGGTAATCCTGAAG
Source organism: Pseudomonas sp. IT-196MI5 (assembly GCF_949767415.1). Lineage (NCBI taxonomy): Bacteria > Pseudomonadati > Pseudomonadota > Gammaproteobacteria > Pseudomonadales > Pseudomonadaceae > Pseudomonas > Pseudomonas sp. IT-196MI5. The sequence continues at coordinate 123,002 of NZ_CATKPZ010000033.1, read as the reverse complement.
GTGCCGGCGGCGCGAGCTTCTACTCGTTTACCGACGCTACGGTTGGCAGCTTTATCCGTGCCGGTGAAAACACCACGTTCGGTCAGTACTCCTATGACTTCGCCTCCCTGGGCGTACCAGGCTTGAAAGCTTCGATTGCTTACTTGAATGGCCAGGACATCAAGGCTACCAACGGTGTTGGTAAAGACCTGAGTGAGCACGAAACCGACGCGCGCATTGATTACGTGATTCAAACGGGCGCACTGAAAGGGTTTGGTACGACGCTGCGTCACGGTACCTACCGTGGCAACACCAGCACCCTCGATCAAGACCAGACCCGTCTGATCTTCAACTACACCTACAGCTTCATGTAATAGCCGTAAGAAAAGAGCCCCGTCGATTGGCGGGGTTTTTTTTGCGCCGAATTTTATATTCCATAAACAAAGGATCTATTTCCTTTTTATTCTTTTTGGATTTTTAATCCGCGCCTTAAAGTGCACCTGTCCGACACTCATCCATGAGCTCGGATTTGGCATTTTCCTCCCTCGACAATTGATCAGTTACAGGAATTGGCCTAGCTGCCGATACCTCGGATCTGTTGTGGGAATTGATATTCCAAAATGGAATTAAAAATAGGTAAAAAATTATTTTTGGCTTTAAGTCAACGTGTCCTGCGGCCCGTCAAACGACCGGCCTGGACGGTTTACCGCGAATTTATGCATTCAGGATCCCGGGCAATCGATTCGGGACCAGGAACATCAGAATTAGAAGAGAGGAGCGAAACATGAACAAGTCCACCCTGGCCATGGCTGTGGCCGTCGGGGCATTGGCCCAGCAGGCAAACGCCGCGGGTTTTATCGAAGACAGCAAGGCAACATTGGGGCTGCGTAACTTCTACATCAACACCGATTACCGTGACGGCACTGGCCCGAACAAAAACGAAGAATGGGGCCAAGGCTTCGATCTGCGTTTCATTTCCGGTTACACCCAAGGCACTGTCGGCTTCGGTATCGATGCGATCGGCCTGTTGGGCGTCAAGCTGGATTCGGGCGGCGGTACCAATGGCGCCACGGCGACCTCTTACGGCGGTACGGTTTTCCCGAGCAAATCCAACGGCGAGGCAGTTGATGATTTCTCCAGCCTGGGCCTGACCGCCAAAGCCAGGGTTTCCCAGACCGAACTGAAGCTGGGCACCCTGCAGCCGAAAAATCCGGTGATCGTGACCAACGATGGTCGTCTGCTGCCGCAAACCTGGCAGGGTGGCCAGATCACTTCCGCCGAGATCAAGGACCTGTCGCTGGTCGGTGGACAGATCGAAGCCGTCAAAGGCCGTAACTCCAGCAACAATGAGCAGATGTCGATTTCGGGTGCGAACACTCGCGGCACCAAATTCCGCGACAGCAACAAGTTCATCTATGCCGGTGGCGACTACAAGATCACCAAGGACCTGACTGCCCAGTACTACTACGGCAATCTGGAAGAGTTCTACAAGCAACACTTCCTGGGTCTGGTGCACAACTGGGCTATCGGCCCTGGCGTGTTGAAGTCGGACTTGCGTTACTTCAACAGTTCCGACGACGGTGCCAACGGCCACGACCCTCTGTTCTTCAGCACTGGCAACTACAGCGGTGCAGCCAACGGTAAAGGCAAGGTCGACAACAACCTGTACAGCGGCCTGTTCCTGTACTCCGTTGCCGGTCACACCTTCGGCGCCGGTTACCAGGTCAGCAACGGCAGTAGCGACTTCCCTTGGCTGAACCAGGGGGACGGTTCATCGAACTACACCATCACCGATTCGCAAATCCAGAAGTTTGCCCGTGCCGGCGAGAAAACCTGGCTAGCACGCTACTCGTTCGACTTCGCCAGGGTCGGTGTACCTGGCCTGACGGCGGGCCTGGTGTATCTGCATGGCGACAACATCGATACCGTTAACGCCAAGGGTGGCGAGGCGGCCAATGGTGCTTCCGAGTGGGAGCGTGATCTGAACGTGGCTTACGTCGTTCAGGAAGGTCCGCTGAAAAACCTGGGCCTGGCATGGAAAAACGCTACCTGGCGCACCGACCTGCCGAACACGCGTTCGCAGGACGAAAACCGCGTGATCCTCAGCTACTCGATCCCGCTGCTGTAATAGCGCTCGCGTAATCGAGACAAAAAAAGCCCCGCCCGGTATTGCACCGGGCGGGGCTTTTACATGTTCAAGACGGGTTCACCCCCGTAATCCCGCCTTGAAGTTCCCTCTTTGCAGCAACTCAAGGCCTTCTCGAACCTTGTGGGCGATATTCGGCGGCTTGTGCGTGCACGTCCAGTGAACAGATTTTTAATATGTCTTTATGATCTAAATAAATCGATATTTATTCTTTTTAATGGATAAAAAACACAGGCACAGTTGAACCCATCAAGTACTCACAAGGAGCAGCACCATGGGCCTCAGACTTGGCGATATCGCCCCCGATTTCGAACAGAACTCCAGCGCCGGCATTATCCGTTTTCATCAGTGGCTGGGCGATAGCTGGGGCGTGCTGTTTTCCCATCCGGCGGATTTCACGCCAGTGTGCACCACTGAATTGGGCTTCACTGCCAGGCTCAAGGATGAATTCGCCCTGCGTGGCGTCAAGGCCATCGCCTTGTCGGTGGATCCGGTGGAGTCGCATCACAAGTGGATCGAGGACATCAACGAGACGCAGAACACCGTGGTCAATTTCCCGATCCTCGACGACGCCGACCGCAAGGTCTCGGACCTCTACGACCTGATCCATCCCAACGCCAACGACACCCTGACCGTACGCTCGCTGTTCGTGATCGACCCGAACAAAAAGGTCAGGTTGACCATCACCTACCCGGCGAGCACCGGGCGCAATTTCGATGAAATCCTGCGGGTGATCGACTCGTTGCAACTTACTGATAACTACAAGGTGGCCACGCCGGCCAACTGGCAGGACGGTGATGAGGTGGTGATCGTGCCGTCGCTCAAGGATGAGGAAGAAATCAAACAGCGCTTTCCCAAGGGTTATCGGGTGGTCAAGCCATACTTGCGCCTGACGCCGCAGCCGAATCGGTGAGCCTTCAGCATTTTTGGCGCAACTGATGCCGCCATCGCGAGCAAGCTCGCTCCCACAGTTGATCGCGTCCATCCTGTGGGAGCGAGCTTGCTCGCGATAGCGGTCGATCAGGCGCAGCAGGATTCAGAGTTTGCACCCACAAAGCAGGGGATTTCAGGCCGTTCCGACGGCCTGTTTTTTTGTCTGGAAGAAACCGAATTGCATATCTCTTTAATGCATAACTAAATGAATAAATATGATTTATGGATATATAAATCAACTGTTAAGGTCACTCCATCGAAGCGAGATCGCAAACCGCGAATCGCCAACGCCGCGCAAGGAATCGTCTGAATGTTGGTTGTCTCACTCGGTGGCAGTCCCAGCCAGCGCTCTCGTTCCGGGGTGCTGCTGGATCGCTCCCGACAATGGTTACAAGAGCAGGGCGTGGAAGTGGTGAGTTATCAGGTACGGGACTTCCCGGCCGAAGACCTGCTGCACGCACGCTTCGACAGCCCCAAGGTGATCGACCTGCTGCAACAGATTGAAAACGCCGATGCCCTGCTGATCGCCACACCGGTTTACAAGGCATCGTTTTCCGGAGCCCTGAAAGTCGTGCTGGATCTGCTGCCCGAACGCGCCTTGAGCCACAAGGTGGTTCTGCCGATGGCCACGGGCGGCAGCATCGCCCACATGCTGGCGGTGGATTACGCGCTCAAGCCGGTGCTGTCGGCCTTGAAGGCCCAGGAAATGCTGCAAGGCATTTTCGCCGTCGACAGTCAGATCGCCTACGGCGAAGGCAGCGCCCAGGCGCAATTGGCACCGGAGCTGGAGCAACGACTGAATGAATCTCTGGAGCTGTTTCTCAGCGCCATGGCGCGACGGCCCAAGCCGCTCGATCCGAACCTGTTGAATGATCGGTTGTTGAGTGCTCGCTGGAGCATTTGAGCCTCACCGAAAAATTGAAGTACTGGCCTTACTCGCCCGCCATCGGGCAAGCAGGTGCAGCCAAAACCCAACTGCAAAAAGGAGAGCGCCATGCGCCCTGTCATTTTGCGTCGTGGTCTGGTCGCTCTGTTTGCTGCGGCTGTCACCTTCGGCGCCATTACTCAAGCTCAGGCCGAGACCTTACGAATCGGCTATCAGAAATACGGCACCCTGGTGCTGCTCAAAGCCAAAGGCACCCTGGAAAAACGCCTCGCCGCCCAAGGCGTGGACGTGCAATGGACTGAATTCCCCGGTGGCCCGCAGTTGCTCGAAGGCCTGAACGTCGGTTCCATCGATTTCGGCGTGACCGGCGAAACGCCTCCGGTGTTTGCCCAGGCAGCGGGTGCCGATCTGCTCTACGTCGCCTATGAACCGCCAGCGCCGCACAGTGAGGCGATCCTGGTGCCGAAGGACTCGCCGGTCAAATCGGTGGCGGACCTCAAAGGCAAGAAAGTCGTGCTCAACAAGGGCTCCAACGTGCATTACCTGCTGGTGCGTGCACTGGAAGACGCCGGCCTCAAATACACCGACATCCAGACCGTATTCCTGCCGCCGGCCGATGCCCGCGCCGCGTTCGAGCGTGGCAGCGTCGACGCCTGGGTGATCTGGGACCCGTACCAGGCCGCCGCCGAACAACAGCTGCAAGCGCGCACCCTGCGCGATGGCCAGGGCATCGTCGACAACCATCAGTTCTACCTGGCGACCAAGCCTTATGCGCAGAAGAATCCCGAGGTGATCAAGACCTTGGTCGAAGAAGTGCGTGCGATTGGCGAGTGGTCCAAGGCTAACCCGCAAGAGGTGACCCAACAGGTTTCACCGCTGCTCGGCCTGCCAGCGGACATCACTCTGACCTCGGTGAAACGCCAGGGTTATGGCGCGCTGTTCCTCACCCCGGAAGTGGTCGCGGCGCAACAGAAAATTGCCGACAGCTTCTACCAGCTCAAGCTGATTCCCAAGCCGTTGAGCATCAAAGACGTGATCTGGACGCCGCCGGCCGTCGTGGCCCAAAGCTCGGTAACCAAAGCCCAATAATTCGATTCCCCAAGGAGACCACTCCATGAGCCTCAATATTTTCTGGTTCCTGCCTACCCACGGCGACGGCCATTACCTTGGCACCGCTGAAGGCGCACGTGCCGTCGATCACGGTTACCTGCAACAAGTCGCACAGGCAGCGGATCGCTTGGGGTTCGGCGGGGTACTGATCCCTACCGGCCGCTCGTGCGAAGACTCGTGGCTGGTGGCGGCATCGTTGATTCCGGTGACCCAGCGCTTGAAATTCCTGGTCGCCCTGCGCCCCGGGATCATTTCCCCGACAGTGGCGGCGCGTCAGGCCGCGACCCTGGATCGGCTGTCTGGTGGTCGTGCGCTGTTCAACCTGGTGACTGGCGGTGATCCGGAAGAGTTGGCGGGCGACGGTCTGTTCCTCAGCCACGAGGAACGCTATCAGGCCTCGGTGGAGTTCACCCGTATATGGCGTCGGGTGCTGGAAGGCGAAACCGTCGATTACGACGGCCAGCACATCAGCGTGAAAGGCGCGAAATTGCTCTATCCACCGATCCAGCAGCCACGTCCGCCACTGTACTTCGGCGGCTCTTCGGATGCCGCGCAAGACCTGGCCGCCGAACAGGTGGAGATGGTCTTGACCTGGGGCGAGCCACCGGCCGCCGTGGCGGAAAAGATCGAACAGGTGCGCGCCAAGGCCGCCAAGCTTGGGCGCACCGTGCGCTTCGGCATTCGCCTGCATGTGATCGTGCGCGAAACCAACGATGAAGCCTGGAAAGCCGCGGACCGGCTGATCTCCCATCTCGACGACGAGACCATCGCTCGTGCCCAGGCCTCGCTGGCGCGTTTCGATTCGGTCGGTCAGCAGCGCATGGCCGCATTGCATGGCGGTAACCGTGACAACCTGGAAGTCAGCCCTAACCTGTGGGCTGGCGTCGGCCTGGTGCGCGGCGGTGCCGGTACGGCGCTGGTAGGCGATGGTCCGACCGTGGCGGCTCGCGTTAAGGAGTACGCGGACCTGGGCATCGATACCTTCATCTTCTCCGGTTATCCACACCTGGAAGAGTCGTACCGGGTGGCCGAGTTGCTGTTCCCGCACCTCGATGTCGAGCGTCCTGAACTGCCGAAAAGTGCCGGCTATGTCAGCCCGTTCGGTGAGATGGTCGCCAACGACATTCTGCCCAAAGCCGCGTCCCAGAGCTGAGGCGCGGTCATGAAGAAAATCATCCATAGCCTGGCGCCCTGGGCGTTGCCGCTGTTGCTACTGGCGGTCTGGCAGTTGAGTGTGTCGGCGGGCTGGTTGTCGACACGGATTCTGCCGGCGCCGATCGCCGTCATCGAAGCCGGCGTGAGCCTGGTACGCAGCGGCGAAATCTGGACGCACCTGGCCATCAGCGGCTGGCGTGCCGCGCTGGGTTTCACCATTGGCGGCAGCATCGGTTTGACCCTGGGCTTTATCACCGGCCTGTCGAAGTGGGGCGAGCGCCTGCTCGACAGTTCGGTGCAGATGATCCGCAATGTGCCGCACCTGGCGCTGATTCCGCTGGTGATCCTGTGGTTCGGTATCGACGAGTCGGCGAAGATTTTCCTGGTGGCGCTGGGCACGTTGTTCCCGATCTACCTCAACACCTATCACGGCATCCGTAACGTCGACCCGGCGCTGGTGGAGATGTCGCGCAGTTATGGCTTGTCTGGTTTCGGTCTGTTCTGGCAGGTGATTCTGCCGGGGGCGCTGCCTTCGATTCTGGTCGGTGTGCGCTTCGCCCTGGGCTTCATGTGGCTGACGTTGATCGTGGCGGAAACCATTTCCGCGAGTTCCGGCATCGGCTATCTGGCCATGAATGCCCGGGAGTTTTTGCAGACCGACGTGGTGGTGCTGGCGATTCTGTTGTACGCGGTGCTCGGCAAACTGGCCGACCTCGCGGCCCGTGGACTTGAGCGTGTGTGGCTGCGCTGGCACCCGGCGTATCAGGTTGCCAAGGGAGGTGCGGCATGATCGCGGAGCAACCTCCACGCTTGCTGCGCGGTATTCCGCTGGCGGTGCGCAAGCTGCAAAAAACCTTTGGCTCGCGGCAGGTGCTGCACGAGATCGACCTGCACATTCCGGCGGGCCAGTTTGTCGCCGTGGTCGGTCGCAGCGGCTGCGGCAAAAGTACCTTGCTGCGCTTGCTCGCCGGCCTCGATAAACTCACGGGCGGTGAGCTGCTCGCCGGTGCCGCGCCATTGAGCGACGCGCGGGAAGACACGCGGCTGATGTTCCAAGAGGCGCGTTTGCTGCCCTGGAAAAAGATCATCGACAACGTCGGTCTCGGCCTCAAGGGCAACTGGCGGCCGCAAGCGCTTGAAGCGTTGGAAGCGGTCGGTTTGGCGGATCGCGCCAATGAGTGGCCGGCAGCGCTGTCCGGTGGGCAGAAGCAACGCGTGGCTTTGGCCCGTGCGTTGATTCATCAGCCGCGCCTGCTGTTGCTCGACGAGCCCTTGGGGGCGCTGGATGCCCTGACCCGAATTGAAATGCAGCAACTGATTGAACGGCTCTGGCAGCAGCACGGCTTCACGGTGTTGCTGGTGACCCATGACGTCAGCGAAGCCGTGGCGATTGCCGATCGGGTGATCCTGATCGAAGACGGCGAAGTCGGCCTCGACCTGCACGTGGAATTGCCGCGCCCCCGGGTCCGTGGCTCCCATCGGCTGGCGGCGCTGGAAACCGAAGTGCTCAATCGCGTGCTGGCGCTGCCCGGCCAGCCGCCGGAACCGGAACCTGTTTCACCCTTGCCCACGCAATTGCGCTGGGCTCAATAACTCAAGCTTTATCCAACGACAGGAATCAACATCATGACAATCAAGGCCATCAACGTTCGCAACCAGTTCAAAGGCTCCATCAAGGAAATCGTCCTCGGCGACGTGCTCTCGGAAATCGACGTGCAGACCGCGTCCGGCATCGTCACTTCGGTGATCACCACGCGCTCGGTGAAAGAGCTGGAACTGGCGGTCGGCAGTGAAGTGATCGCATTTGTGAAATCCACCGAGGTGTCGATCGCCAAGTTGTAAGCCGCATGCGTAAACAACAACCCCGAAGGGTTTGAGCCCTTCGGGGTTTTTTGTGTGTGCTTGTCTTGAACTGAGCGGTGCGGCCATCGCGAGCAAGCTCGCTCCCACAGGGATCTTCAGTGAAATCAGATTCCGTGAACGACAAATAACCCTGTGGGAGCGAGCTTGCTCGCGATGAGGCCAGTGAGCGCGCTAGAGATTTCTCTTGGGCAGATACGGCGGCAAATACAACCCCACATAAGCATCAAACACCCGCATCCCTTCCTCGGCCATTCGTGGCGTAATCTGCCCGTGCTGCTGCACCGAGCGCGCATACACCCGGTCGCCCAGCTCCATGGCCAGGGCGAACACGTCGACATCACTGGGCAATGTCGGCAGCTCGAAGTGATGGTCGAACAACTTGTGCATCAGATCGCCCAGTTCGATGTCGTGCTGACGGTCGGCCTGGGTGACTTCGGTCAGGCCGTGTTGGGCCAGAATAAGTTGGCGAGCGGCGGCGTCCTCTGCGTAGATGTCGAGCATGCGTTGTTCCACCAGTCGCGACAGGTCGCGCCAGCCATTCAAGGCGAGGTGATCGATGGGGGCTTGCAGGCAGGCGCGGAAGGCCGCATGGACGTCGGCGGTCAAGGCTTCGAGCAGGGCAGGCACGCTGGCGAAGAAGTGGTAGACCGAGGAGGGCGGGATCTCCGCGCGCTCGGCGACGCTGTAGATCGACAGACTGGCCACGCCCTCGGTGGCCAACAGCGTGCGGGCCGCATCGAGAATCGAATCGATCCGGGCCTGGCTACGTGCGCGGGGTTTGCGGGGGGTGGCTACGCGTGTCATTGAAGTCTCCTGCGGGGCAGCGGGCATTGTACGCAGAGCGGGCAGATGTTCCATATCCCCTGTGGCGAGGGGGCTTGCCCCCGTTGGAGTGCGCAGCACTCCCATTAACGGCAAACGCGTTATGTCTGTTTCAATGAAATCGCCTGTTTTGGGGCTGCTACGCAGCCCAACGGGGGCAAGCCCCCTCGCCACAGGGGCCATAAAAAAACGCCGCAGGCTATGAGGCCGGCGGCGTTTTTTTACTACTGCAACCGATTAAACGGTATGCAGGTACCAGTTGTACTCGAGGTCGGAGATGGAGTGTTCGAACTCCTCCAGCTCGCTCTCTTTACAGGCCACGAAGATATCGATGTATTTCGGATCGATGTACTTGGCCATGACTTCGCTGTCGTCCAGCTCGCGCAGTGCATCGCGCAGGTTGTTCGGCAGGCTCTGCTCGTTTTGCTCGTAGCTGTTGCCTTCCACTGGAGCGCCAGGCTCGACCTTGTTGGTCAGGCCGTGGTGCACACCTGCCAGGACCGACGCCATCAGCAGGTACGGGTTGGCATCGGCACCGGCCACGCGGTGTTCGATGCGCACGGCATCGGCGGAACCGGTCGGTACGCGAATCGCCACGGTACGGTTATCCAGGCCCCAGCACGGCGAGTTCGGCACGTAGAACTGTGCGCCGAAACGACGGTAGGAGTTGACGTTCGGGCAGAGGAACGCCATCTGCGCCGGTAGGGTCTCGAGCACACCGCCGATCGCGTGACGCAGTGCGGCGTTCTGCTCGGGATCCTCACTGGCAAAAATATTCTTGCCGTCTTTGTCGAGAATCGAAATGTGGACGTGCAGACCATTACCCGCCTGGCCTGGATAAGGCTTGGCCATGAAGGTGGTGTCCATTTCATGGTCGTAGGCGATGTTCTTGATCAGGCGCTTGAGCAGGACCGCGTAGTCGCAGGCCTTGATCGGGTCGGCCACGTGGTGCAGGTTCACTTCGAACTGCGCCGGGGCACTTTCCTTGACGATGGCGTCGGCCGGGATGCCTTGCTCCTTGGCACCTTCCAGAATGTCCTGGAGGCAGTCGACGTATTCGTCGAGGTCGTCGATCAGGTAGACCTGTGTCGAGTGCGGACGTTTGCCGGAAACCGGCGAGCGAGGGGGTTGCGGACGACCGTTCACGTTCTCCTGGTCGATCAGGTAGAACTCCAGTTCGAACGCGGCGCAGATGGTCAGGCCCATTTCGTCGAACTTGCGTACCACATTGGCCAGCACTTCACGCGGGTCGGCGAAGAATGGCTCGCCTTCGAGTTCGTGCATGGTCATCAACAGTTGCGCGGTCGGGCGCTTCTGCCATGGCTCGTTGCATAGGGTATCGGGGATTGGATAGCAGATTCGGTCAGCATCACCGATGTCCAGGCCCAGGCCGGTGCTTTCCACCGTCGAGCCATTGATATCCAGAGCAAATAAAGAGGCCGGCAGGTTGATGCCTTTCTCGTAAACCTTGTGGAGGCTGGTGCGTTCAATGCGCTTGCCGCGCACCACACCATTCATATCCGCAATCAGAAGGTCAACGTACAGAACCTCAGGATGTTCCTTAAGGAACGCGTTCGCTTCGTTAAGCTGAACGGCACGCGGGGGTACCGACATGATGCAACACCTTTGTTGTTAAAAATATCAATCATTGATCTTTTCAGATTCCAGTCAACCCGAACGGCATGCCGAAGTCAAGCGAGGCCTTTTTTGCCCTAAAAAAGCGCTCGCGTGGCTTTTTTGAGGCGATTTGGGGCGTTTTTATGCCCTTGGCCCCTGTGGCGCCCGCAGGCTTGAGCGGGCCGTGTTGTATTTTTTACGGGGGTGTTGTGTAAAAAAATGAACAAGGCTAAGCTCGAATCAAACCCATAACAGCAATAATACCGGGGTGCTTCATGTCTCGCCTGCCGATAATCGGCGTCACCGACTGCTCAAGACAGGTCGGTCGGCATGTTTATCACATCAGTGATGACACGCCCGTCCGTTCCGTGGCCTCAGCGGTTCCGGTGATCCTTGCGTCCCAGACGGTTCGACTGTCCCCGTCCGATATTCTGGACGGTCGCGATGGCACCCCCATTACGGCTACTTCATTCAATATAGAACCGATTCACACTAGCGGCCTGACCATCGTGCAGGGCACCGCTCGCGATTCTGCACGCCCGGCTTCTGCAGCCGTGTCGGCAAGCACGATAATCTGCCGCGCAAACGCTCTACAACGCGACGCCGATGCGTCAAACAATGCCTGACCTTAAAAGGGTCAGACAACTCAAGCCTAGAGGCATTTATGAGTAACAACCTCGACCAGCTCACCGATTGGTTGAAAAACCACAAGATCACAGAAGTCGAATGCATGATCGCCGACTTGACCGGGATTACCCGGGGCAAGATTTCGCCGACCAACAAATTCATCGCCGAAAAAGGCATGCGTCTGCCAGAAAGCGTGCTGTTGCAGACCGTGACCGGCGATTACGTCGAAGACGACATCTATTACGAGCTGCTCGACCCGGCCGACATCGACATGATCTGCCGTCCCGACCAGAGCGCGGTGTACCTGGTGCCGTGGGCCATCGAGCCGACCGCCATCGTCATTCACGATACCTACGACAAGCAAGGCAACCCGATCGAGCTGTCGCCGCGCAACGTGCTCAAGAAAGTCCTGAAACTCTATACCGACAAAGGCTGGCAGCCGATCGTGGCGCCGGAAATGGAGTTTTACCTGACCAAGCGCAGTGACGACCCGGACTACCCGCTGCAACCGCCGGTCGGTCGCTCTGGTCGTCCGGAAATCGGTCGTCAGTCGTTCTCCATTGAAGCGGCGAACGAATTCGATCCGCTGTTCGAAGACGTCTACGACTGGTGCGAACTGCAGGACCTGGACCTCGATACGCTGATCCACGAGGACGGCACGGCGCAGATGGAAATCAACTTCCGTCACGGTGATGCCCTGTCCCTGGCCGACCAGATCCTGGTGTTCAAGCGCACCATGCGCGAGGCCGCGCTCAAGCACAACGTCGCAGCGACCTTCATGGCCAAGCCGATGACCGGCGAGCCGGGCAGCGCCATGCACTTGCACCAGAGCATCATCGACATCGAGACCGGCAGGAACATCTTCTCTAATGAAGACGGGACCATGAGCCAACTGTTCCTGCACCACATCGGTGGTCTGCAGAAACTCATCCCCGAGCTGTTGCCGCTGTTCGCCCCCAACGTCAACTCGTTCCGTCGCTTCCTGCCAGACACTTCGGCGCCGGTGAACGTGGAGTGGGGCGAAGAGAACCGCACCGTGGGCCTGCGGGTGCCGGATGCCGGGCCGCAGAACCGTCGGGTTGAAAACCGCCTGCCGGGCGCCGATGCCAACCCGTACCTGGCGATTGCCGCGAGTCTGCTCTGCGGTTACATCGGCATGGTCGAAGGCCTGAACCCGAGTGCGCCGGTGGTGGGGCGTGGCTATGAACGCCGCAACCTGCGCCTGCCGCTGACCATCGAAGACGCGCTGGAGCGCATGGAAAACAGCGCGACCATCGAGCGTTACCTGGGCAAAAATTTCATCACTGGCTACGTCGCGGTCAAGCGGGCCGAGCATGAAAACTTCAAGCGCGTGATCAGTTCGTGGGAAAGGGAATTCCTGCTCTTTGCCGTCTGATACGCCGGGCGCCGCCGCTGCCTGGCGGCGCCTTCACCTGATTGTTTTAGGAGATCCGTATGACCAGCAACAATCCGCAAACCCGTGAATGGCAAACCCTGAGCAATGATCACCACCTGGCTCCGTTCAGCGACTTCAAGCAGCTGAAAGAGAAAGGCCCGCGGATCATCACCAACGCCAAGGGCGTTTACCTCTGGGACAGCGAAGGCAACAAGATCCTCGACGGTATGGCCGGCCTGTGGTGTGTCGCGATTGGTTATGGTCGCGATGAACTGGCCGATGCCGCCAGTAAACAGATGCGCGAACTGCCTTACTACAACCTGTTCTTCCAGACCGCGCACCCGCCGGTACTGGAACTGGCCAAGGCTATCGCCGACATCGCGCCAGAGGGTATGAACCATGTGTTCTTCACCGGTTCCGGCTCTGAAGGCAACGACACCATGCTGCGTATGGTTCGTCACTACTGGGCGATCAAGGGCCAGCCGAAAAAGAAAGTCATCATCAGCCGCAAGAACGGCTATCACGGTTCCACCGTGGCCGGCGCGAGCCTGGGTGGCATGACGTACATGCACGAACAGGGCGACTTGCCGATCCCGGGCATCGTCCACATTGCCCAGCCGTACTGGTTCGCCGAAGGCGGCGACATGACTCCGGAAGAATTCGGTATCTGGGCGGCCAACCAGCTGGAAGAAAAGATTCTGGAAGTCGGCGTCGACAACGTCGGTGCCTTTATTGCCGAGCCGATCCAGGGCGCCGGTGGCGTGATCATTCCGCCAGCGACCTACTGGCCGCGCATCAAGGAAATCCTCGCCAAGTACGACATCCTGTTCGTGGCGGACGAAGTGATTTGCGGTTTCGGTCGTACCGGAGAGTGGTTCGGCAGCGATTTCTACGGCCTCAAGCCAGACATGATGACCATCGCCAAGGGCCTGACCTCGGGCTACATCCCGATGGGCGGCCTGATCGTGCGTGACGAAGTGGTGGACGTGCTCAACGAGGGCGGTGACTTCAACCATGGTTTCACCTACTCCGGGCACCCGGTGGCGGCGGCTGTGGGGCTGGAAAACATCCGTATCCTGCGCGACGAAAAAATTGTCGAGCGCGTGAAGTCAGAAACGGCACCGTATTTGCAGAAGCGTCTGCGGGAACTGAACGATCACCCGCTGGTGGGTGAAGTTCGTGGGGTCGGGCTGTTGGGGGCCATCGAACTGGTCCAGGACAAGGTCACTCGCAAGCGTTACGAGGGCAAGGGCGTCGGCATGATCTGCCGTCAGTTCTGCTTCGACAACGGCCTGATCATGCGCGCAGTCGGCGACACCATGATCATCGCTCCGCCACTGGTGATCACGCTGGCGGAAATCGATGAGTTGGTAACCAAGGCTCGCAAGTGCCTTGACCTGACCCTGAGTGCGTTGCAGGGCTAAGTGCTAGGCTCTGAGCGAGGGAGCTGCGGCGCTCTTGCTCAAAGCTGTCACAAAGGCCGGTCTTTTCTTGAAAGACCGCCCAGGATCTTGCCAGACTAGCCGCAGTTCCAGTTGTCAGGGTTCGGCTGCTGAACAAAGTGGTTCAAAAAAGAAAAATTTGGAGCATGACGCATGAAGGCATTAGGTAAAAAGCTTGCTGGCAAGACATTTCTCGCCCTGTCCGTCGCGGGCATGATGGCGGGTGCGGTTCAGGCGGACGACAAGGTGTTGCACGTCTACAACTGGTCCGACTATATCGCTCCGGACACCATCGCGAACTTCGAGAAAGAGTCGGGGATCAAGGTCGTTTACGACGTATTCGACAGCAACGAGACCCTGGAAGCCAAACTGCTGGCGGGCAAGTCCGGCTACGACGTGGTCGTGCCATCGAACAACTTCCTGGCCAAGCAGATCAAGGCCGGCGTATATCAGGAGCTGGACCGGTCCAAGCTGCCTAACTGGAAAAACCTGAACCAGGATCTGCTCAAGGCCGTTTCGGTCAGTGACCCTGGCAACAAGCACGCCTTCCCGTACATGTGGGGCTCGATCGGCATCGGTTACAACCCGGAGAAGGTCAAGGCCGCGTTGGGCGTCGATACCATCGACTCCTGGGACGTGCTGCTCAAACCGGAAAACATTGCCAAGCTCAAGGGTTGCGGTGTGAGTTTCCTCGATTCGCCGACCGAAATGATCCCGGTCGCGCTGCACTACCTGGGCCTGCCAACCGATAGCCAGAAGAAAGAAGACATCAAGAAAGCCGAGGAACTGTTCCTCAAGATTCGTCCTTCGATCACCTACTTCCACTCGTCCAAGTACATCTCGGACCTGGCCAACGGCAACATCTGTGTAGCGGTTGGCTACTCGGGTGACGTTCAGCAGGCCAAGTCCCGTGCCGCAGAGGCGGGTGACAAGGTCAAAGTCAGCTACGCCATTCCGAAAGAAGGCGCTGGCACCTTCTACGACATGGTCGCGATTCCCAAGGATGCCGAGAACGTTCAGGGCGCCTACAAGTTCATGACGTTCCTGCAGAAGCCTGAAGTCATGGCCGGTATCACCAACGCCGTACGCTTCCCGAACGGTAACGCCGCTGCAACAGCTCTGGTCGACAAAGACATCACCAGCGATCCAGGCATCTACCCGCCAGCCGATGTGCTGGTCAAGTTGTATGCCATCGCCGACCTGCCAGCGGCGACTCAGCGGGAATTGACCCGCAGCTGGACCAAGATCAAATCCGGTAAATAAGTAATACCTCTGTAGGAGCGAGCTTGCTCGCGAAAAAAACCGAAACGCCGCGGGGTGTCAGGCACAACGCGTTATCGTTGACGACCATCGCGAGCAAGCTCGCTCCTACAAGGGTCGTGGTATCTGCATAAAAGTTTTGCTGGAACGGTTTTTCGAGGGTAAGTTGCGCGCCGGTTTTGTTGCCGGGCAACCACGGTTGTCATGTAGCGCGGGGCAACTTGGGCCCAACTAATTTCAGAGGACCTCCACTTGCCTGTTTTTTCTTTCTTGCGCAAAGCCATGCTGGTCGGCGCCGGGCTGACGATTGCTGTCAGTGTCCAGGCCGCCGGCACCGTGCATATTTATAACTGGTCGGACTACATCGGTGAGACCACTCTGGCCGACTTCCAGAAAGAGACCGGCATCAAGCCGGTTTATGACGTCTTCGATTCCAACGAAACCCTGGAAGGCAAGTTGTTGGCCGGGCGTACCGGTTATGACGTGGTCGTGCCGTCGAACCACTTCCTCGGCAAACAGATCAAGGCCGGGGCATTCCAGAAGCTCGACAAATCGCAGCTGCCGAATTATTCGAACCTCGACCCGGTGCTGCTCAAGCGCCTGGAACAGAACGATCCGGGCAACCTGTACGCCGTGCCGTACCTGTGGGGCACCAATGGCATCGGCTACAACGTCGACAAGGTCAAGGCTGTGCTGGGCGTCGACACGATCGATTCCTGGGGCGTGCTGTTCGAGCCGCAGAACATCAAGAAGCTGCAAAGCTGTGGTGTAGCCTTCCTCGACTCCGCCGATGAAATGATGCCGACAGTGCTCAACTACATGGGCCTGAATGCGAACAGCACCAACCCTGAAGATTACAAAAAGGCCGAAGAGAAGTTGCTCGCAGTGCGGCCTTACGTGACCTACTTCCACTCTTCGAAATACATCGCGGATCTGGCCAACGGCGATATCTGCGTGGCGATCGGCTTCTCTGGCGACATCTTCCAGGCGAAGAATCGCGCCGAAGAAGCCAAGAAAGGCGTGAACATCGCCTACTCGATCCCGAAAGAGGGCGGCGCGCTCTGGTTCGACATGCTGGCGATTCCGAAGGACTCGGCCAACGTGAAGCAGGCCAATGCCTTCATCAACTATTTGCTCAAGCCTGAGGTGATTGCCCAGGTCAGTGATTACGTCGGCTATGCCAACCCTAACCCTAAGTCGGACAAACTGATGGAACAGTCCATTCGCACCGACGAAGCGGTTTATCCGCCGCAAGCGGTGCTCGACAAGACCTACGTGTCCATCGAGCTGCCGCCGAATATTCAACGTTTGATGACCCGCAGCTGGACCAAGGTCAAGTCGGGTAAATAGTTTCAAGGCTCACCTTGAGCGAACTGAAAATTTTGTTGGGAGTTTCGTAAATGGCAGTTGCCTCCGGCGCCTATAAGAAAGCCCTCGAGGGCGACCAGTCACCTAAACAGGTGCTGGTCAAAATCGACCGGGTCACGAAGAAGTTCGACGAGACGATTGCCGTGGACGATGTGTCCCTGGAAATCAAGAAAGGCGAAATTTTCGCCCTGCTCGGCGGTTCGGGATCGGGCAAATCCACGTTGCTGCGCATGCTCGCAGGTTTCGAACGGCCCACGGAGGGGCGCATTTTCCTCGATGGCGTAGACATCACTGACATGCCGCCCTACGAGCGGCCGATCAACATGATGTTCCAGTCCTACGCCTTGTTTCCGCACATGACGGTGGCGCAGAACATCGCCTTCGGCCTCAAGCAGGACAAGTTGCCGGCCGCTGAAGTCGATGCGCGGGTGGCGGACATGCTCAAGCTGGTACAGATGAGCCAGTACGCCAAGCGCAAGCCGCATCAGCTGTCCGGCGGCCAGCGTCAGCGCGTAGCCCTGGCCCGTTCCCTGGCCAAGCGTCCGAAATTGCTGCTGCTCGACGAACCGATGGGCGCACTGGACAAGAAGCTGCGTTCGCAAATGCAGCTGGAGCTGGTGGAGATCATCGAGCGCGTCGGCGTGACCTGCGTCATGGTGACCCACGATCAGGAAGAGGCCATGACCATGGCCGAACGCATCGCGATCATGCACCTGGGCTGGATCGCCCAGATCGGCAGCCCGATCGACATCTACGAAACCCCGACCAGCCGCCTGGTCTGCGAATTCATCGGCAATGTGAACATCTTCGAAGGTGAAGTGATCGACGACGCCGAAGGCCACGCGATCATTACCTGCAAGGACCTGGATCGTCAGATCTACGTCGGCCACGGCATCAGCACTTCGGTGCAGGACAAGTCGGTCACCTACGCGATACGTCCGGAAAAACTGCTGGTCACCGCCAACATGCCGACCTGCCAGTACAACTGGTCCAGCGGCAAGGTGCACGACATCGCCTACCTCGGCGGCCATTCGGTGTTCTACGTCGAACTGCCAAGCGGCAAGCTGGTGCAGTCGTTCGTGGCCAACGCCGAGCGTCGCGGGCAGCGTCCGACCTGGGGTGATCAGGTCTACGTGTACTGGGAAGACGACAGCGGCGTGGTACTTCGCTCATGAACATGCGCAAATTCAAACGCCGTCTCAATCGAATAATTCCCGGTGGCCGTCAGATGGTCATCGGAGTTCCTTTCATCTGGCTGTTCCTGTTCTTCATGCTGCCGTTCTTCATTGTTCTGAAGATCAGCTTCGCCGAAGCGGACGTCGCCATTCCGCCGTACACCGAAATCTACAGCTACGCCGAGCAGAAGCTGCAGTTGCTGCTTAACCTGGGTAACTACGCGATGCTGGCCGGTGACGAGCTGTACATCGCCGCTTACCTCGGCTCGTTGAAGATGGCGCTTTTCAGCACCATCCTCTGCCTGCTGATCGGCTACCCGATGGCCTACGGCATCTCCGTTGCCCGCAAGGAAGTGCAGACGGTGCTGGTGCTGCTGATCATGATGCCGACCTGGACTGCGATCCTGATCCGCGTTTACGCGTGGATGGGCATCCTCAGCAACAACGGCCTGCTCAACGGTTTCCTGATGAGCATGGGCTGGATCGACGAACCGCTGCAGATCCTCAACACCAACCTGGCGGTCTATATCGGCGTGGTCTATTCCTACCTGCCGTTCATGATCCTGCCGCTGTACGCCAACCTGGTGAAGCACGACCAGAGCCTGCTGGAAGCCGCGTCGGACCTGGGTTCGAGCACCTTCAACAGCTTCTGGAAAATCACCGTGCCGCTGTCGAAAAACGGCATCATCGCAGGCTGCATGCTGGTGTTCATCCCGGTGGTGGGCGAGTTCGTGATCCCGGAACTGCTCGGCGGTCCGGAAACCCTGATGATCGGTAAAGTGCTCTGGCAGGAGTTCTTCAACAACCGTGACTGGCCGGTGGCGTCTGCCCTGGCGGTGGTGATGCTGGCGATCCTGATTGTGCCGATCATCTTGTTCAACCGCAGTCAGGCCAAGGAAATGGAGGGTAAAGAATGAAGCGCTTCCGTTTCTCAAGTTTCATGCTGATAGCGGGTTTGCTATTCATCTACGCGCCGATGCTGATCCTGGTGATCTACTCGTTCAACGCCTCCAAGCTGGTAACGGTGTGGGGTGGCTGGTCGATCAAGTGGTACGTCGGCCTGCTCGACAACAGCCAGTTGATGGGCTCGGTGGTGCGCTCGCTGGAAATCGCCTGCTACACGGCGGTGGCGGCGGTGGCACTGGGTACATTGGCGGCGTTCGTCCTGACGCGCATTACGCGCTTCAAGGGCCGCACCCTGTTCGGTGGCCTGGTCACCGCGCCACTGGTGATGCCTGAGGTGATCACCGGTCTGTCGCTGTTGTTGCTGTTCGTGGCCATGGCGCAGATGATCGGCTGGCCGCAGGAACGCGGCATCGTCACCATCTGGATCGCCCACACCACGTTCTGCGCGGCCTATGTGGCGGTGGTGGTCTCGGCGCGTTTGCGCGAGCTGGACCTGTCCATCGAAGAGGCGGCCATGGACCTGGGCGCGAAGCCGTGGAAGGTGTTCTTCCTGATCACCATCCCGATGATCGCGCCATCGCTGGCAGCGGGCGGCATGATGTCGTTCGCCCTGTCGCTGGATGACCTGGTGCTGGCGAGCTTCGTGTCGGGTCCGGGTTCCACGACCCTGCCGATGGAAGTGTTCTCGGCGGTGCGTCTGGGGGTGAAGCCCGAGATCAACGCCGTGGCCAGCCTGATCCTGCTGGCGGTGTCGATCGTGACCTTCATGGTCTGGTTCTTCAGCCGTCGTGCCGAAGAAAGCCGCAAGCGTGCGATCCAGCAAGCGATCGAAGAAGCTGCAGCCGATTCATGGAAGCAACCGGACGTGCGTCGCGCACAGGCACCGGAAGCGGCTTGAGCCTGAAATCGGGTTGGCCACAGTATTGTGGTCTACCCAATCCCCTGTGGGAGCGAGCTTGCTCGCGATAGCGGACTGTCATTCAACATCGATGTTGAATGTGACGCCGCCATCGTCGGAACGCCGCCCGGAGCAAGCTCGCTCCCACAGTTTTTTTAGGCGACCCAAGGGGATTCGCGGATGACCTCGACGAAGTTCATCGGCTTGAACCCCGGCTCCTGATCCGCCAGCACATCGGTCTTCACATTACCGAATGTAGTCTGCGGACGATGGCGCAAACCGTCGGCAAACGCGCAGATGATGCACTCCTTGAATCCTTCGCCCCGTGGATGCGCATGCACCACTGCTTCGCGCTGCACGCTGGAAAACGCCGCGTAGTCCATGCCCAGCACGTCCATCTCGACGCCCGCCGTGACCAGCGCCACGGTGGGCCGTAAGTGCTGAGGCACGCCCGGTGTGGTGTGCAGGGCAATCGAGAGCCAGACCTGTTCGATGTCGTCATCGCTCAATCCGTAAGGCTTGAGAAATGCGGCTGCCGCATTGGCTCCATCGACTTCGAAGCGTTCGTTGTCACTGCGATGACCCTGCATCAGGCCCAGGTCATGGAACATCGCGCCGACGTACAGCAACTCCGGGTTGTAGGCCAATCGCTTGCGCTCACCGCTCAGTGCACCAAACAGGAAGACCCGGCGCGAGTGGTGGTAGAGCAGGTCCGATTCGATGTCGCGGATGAATTCGGTGGTGGCTTTGGCCAACGCGCTGTCGGGGATCCTGATGCCGGCGATGGTAGTGCTCATGGAGTTTTCCTCGTCGTGATGAGGGTTTCAGTCTGTTCCAGCCCCCGAAACCGGACAATCGATCCATGGCTGCGATCCCGGCCAATGAGCGTGCATATCGCGCCAACCTCGCTTGTTGGGGGTGGATTGGCTAGGGTGCATGCAGACCCTGTAGGAGCGAGCTTGCTCGCGATGGACGTCAACGATGACGGGGGCTACCTGGATGTACGCGGCGCCCTCACGTCCATCGCGAGCAGGCTCGCTCCTACAGGTGAGCGTTGCAATCAGTGCCATGAGAGGCGCGTCGAACCATGAGTAAAACCGTTGCCATCGTGGTGTTCGCGGGCGTCCAGTCGCTAGATATCACTGGCCCCATGGATGTGTTTTCCGAGGCCAATCGTTTCCTTGCCCCGCAGGATCACTATCGTCTTGAAGTGATCGGCGTCGAGCACGGAATGATGGCGTGCTCCAACGGTTTGGCACTCAATGCCCATCGACATTTCAGCGAAGCGCTGGAGCCGTATGACCTGTTGCTGGTGGCTGGCGGGCCGCAGTTGCCGTTCATGAGTTTCGGTGTGGCGTTCGACACCTGGTTGCGCGATGCCTGCGCGCGGGCCAAGCGCTTTGGCTCGATCTGCAATGGCGCGTTTATGCTCGCTCGGGCGGGGCTGCTGGAAGAGCGCACGGTCACTACCCACTGGAATGATGCGTCGGCGCTGGCAATGTTGTGTCCGTCGACCCGGGTTGAAGCGGATCGCCTTTACGTAGAGGACGGGGAGCTGTTCACCTCGGCCGGGGTCACTGCGGGCATCGATCTGTCCCTGTATCTGCTGGGCCGGGATCACGGGCCGGAAGTGGCGCTGAATGTCGCCAAGCGCTTGGTGGTGTTCACCCAGCGTTCGGGCGGGCAATCGCAATTCAGCCCGTTCCTTGTGCCCCACGCCGAACCGACTTCGGCGGTGGCGATGGTCCAGCATTACGTGCTGGCCAACCTGACGGGAGATTTGACCATCGCCGACCTGGCCAATGCCGCCAATATGAGCGCACGCAACTTCTCCCGGGTGTTCGCCAGGGAAGCGAAAATCACCCCGGCCGAGTTTGTCGAGCGTGCACGGGTCGATGCGGCGCGGGTGATGCTCGAAAGCACCCGCGCGCCGCTCAAGACTGTGGCCTATCAATGCGGCTTTCGCGATGCCCAGCACATGCGCAGTGTGTTCAATCGTAGATTGGGGGTGACGCCGCAGCAGTTCAGGCTGAATTTTGCGGCGATGGTATGAGCTGAATTTGTGGGTGCCTTTTAGGGCCCCATCGCGAGCAAGCTCGCTCCCACAGGGATCTTTGTTGAACACAAATTTTGTGAACACCAGAAAAACCTGTGGGAGCGAGCTTGCTCGCGATGAGGCCAGCCCGGCCAGCAAAAATCTATGGCACAGCCCGCGCCGGCAACAGCTTCAAGGTGCTGCGGGAATTGGCCGTGACCTCTTCATCATTGAGATGCGCCTGGAAGTACATCCCCTCGATGTAGGCCTCGGCCTGATCATCATAGTGACTGTCGAACAGTACGCCGCTCTGGCCGACCGGGTTGACGGTCAGGCTGTGGGCCGGGTCGGCGAAGTCGATCAGGCGCCGGGTCGAAGGGCCGTAGGTGACGGGCCACGGGGCCGGGCCGATCTTCGCCGAGAGGTTGTTCGGCACTTCATGTGTGCCGGGTGCGGCGAAGGGGCCGACATTGAAGATCAGGTCCAGCGGCTTTTTCTGCCCCAGCGGATGGCCATGGGTCAACGTGTGCGCGCTGCCCCACTGCCATTGCGCGGAGTCTGTAGCGAGGGTGCTCTTGAGGTGCGCGAGGCTGGCTTGCCAGGCGGCCTTCACTATGTCTGCACGGGTTTCCTTGCCGAGGGTGCCGCGGTTGTCCCACCACGGCGAATCGGCGCTGGCGGCCAG
This sequence comes from Pseudomonas sp. IT-196MI5, assembly GCF_949767415.1. Classification (NCBI taxonomy): domain Bacteria; kingdom Pseudomonadati; phylum Pseudomonadota; class Gammaproteobacteria; order Pseudomonadales; family Pseudomonadaceae; genus Pseudomonas; species Pseudomonas sp. IT-196MI5. The sequence continues at coordinate 100,699 of NZ_CATKPZ010000033.1, read as the reverse complement.
GCGGGGTAACGCGGCGTCGATCACCCGGGTCGAGAGCAGCGTCTCGAAGAAATCGTTGCCCAGCTCATCGTGCATCGTCGCGTCAGCCAGGTTGAACAGGAACTGGTTGAACAGCGTGGCGCTGGTGGAGTCGAGCGGGTAATCGCCTTGCCACTGGGCCAGTTGCTCCACCAGTTTGAGTTCGGCGGGATCGCTCACCACTTCGCGCAACACCGGCAACAGCGGTGCCAACAGGCGCGGGCCATAGGCGGTGGTGGTGCCCAGTTGCAGCTGCTGGCTGTTTTCCAGGTTCCATTTGAGCGCTTTGTCGCTGAGCTGACGATTGAGTTGCTGGCCACGATCGGCAAGGTTGTAGTAGCCGGGAATCTCCATGCCGGTCGGTGACACCGGCTGGAAGTTGGCCGAGACGATGTAGCCCCGCGCCGGGTTTTCTTCCTGGGGGTTGGCGCTGAACGGGTAGAAGCCATCCTTGTCCGCCTCGGCGGTGCTGCCGTCGAGGATGAACCACGGGCGAACCCCCGCCGGGCGCTTGGGCAATTGCGCCGCCGCCCACCAGCCGATGTCACCCTTGGCATTGGCCCAGACAACGTTCAGGCCCGGAGCCTGGATTTTTGCCGCGGCACCGCGGGCCTTGGCCAGGGTGTCGGCGCGATTGAGCTGGTAGAAACCCTCGAGTATCGGGTTCTGGCTTTCGAGAAACGCCCACCACATCGCAATCGGTGTCTTGCCGCCGCCGCTGCCCAGGGCATCGTTGACGATCGGGCCGTGGGGCGATTGACGCAACACCAGGGTGACTGGCGCCTGGCCCTTGACCGCGATCTGCTGCTCGCTGGTCGTCATGTCCTCCCACTTGCCGCGATACCAGACCTGATTGGGGTTGTCCGGGTTGACCTTCTCGGCGATCAGGTCGAGATCGTCGTTCTGGAACATGGTGATGCTCCAGCCGAAGTCGTGGTTCATGCCCAGGGAGGCGAACGGCATCAGGGCCTGATAGTGGCCGTAGAGTTCAAAGCCCGGCGCCGAGAGCTGCGCTTCGTACCACACCGACGGCGCGGAAAAACGGATATGCGGATCACCCGCCAGCAGCGGCTTGCCGCTTTGAGTCCGGCTGCCTGCGACGACCCAGGCGTTGCTGCCCTCGAACTGTGGCAGGCCGTTGTCAGCCAAGGCTTGCTCGCTCAGGCGGGCGAGGGCGTTGAGGTCTTTCCAGTCGGCGCTGGCCAATGCGGGGGCGGTCCCGTTGAGCACGCCTTTTGGCTGCCAGTCGAGATCGAAGATGTTCAGGTATTGAGGGCCCAACTGATCACGGACGAACGTCAACAGGGGTTCGGTGCGAAACGCCGCGGCAAAACTGTAGGCCATGTACCCGGCAATGCTGATGGTGTCCTGGGCCGTGAATGGGCGTTTTGGAATGCCCAGCACGTCGAACTCCACGGGTTTTGCGTGGCTGTCCTGATACTGGTTGATGCCGTCCAGATAGGCTTGCATGGCGATGAAGGAGGGCGACTGCTTGTCGAGGTTCGCGAAGTAGGTTTCGGCGCGCTCGCGAATGCGCAGGCTGCGCATCAGTTTGTCGGTGTCGAGCAGTTTCGACCCGAGCACTTCAGCCAGTTCGCCACGGGCCAGGCGACGCAAGACCTCCATCTGGAACAGGCGGTCCTGGGCATGGACATAGCCGAGGGCACGGTACAGGTCGGTTTCGTTGTCGGCGCGGATGTGCGGAACACCGCGCTCGTCGTAGCGCACGGTGACGGAGCCTTGCAGGTGTTGCAGTTCCACCATGCCCTGGCGTGACGGCTGCTTGCTGTAGAGGTACCCGCCGGCCCCGGCGGCCAGCACGACGATCAGCAGAGCGAGAGCGGTCAGGCTGCGTTTCATGGTGACTCCTTGTTGTTATTGTGATTCCTGGTGCCACTGTGTAGCACGACGCGCCAGTCTGACGCATCGCCCGTAGGAGGGATTCGTATTGCCAGGTCTTTGCCTACTTCGCGGGATCGACAGGCCACGGGCAGTAACAACCCACAGCCAATGTGTGCGTGGCACTCACCGCACGACCCTCATCGAGCGCCTGCAGAATCGGCTCGATAAAGCTGTTGCTGGAATTACAGGTCAGGCCTTCGCTGTACGGGCCGAAGTACGCCAGTTTGCCGCTGCGATCCCAGATCGCCACGGCCGGGCTGGCGGGGACTTGTTCGGAACCGGGCAGGATGTCGATGGATTTGAGGCTGCTCAAGGTGCCCGGCAATTGGCCGTGGCTACCGGGTTTTTGCACGACATAGAATTCCACGCCATGGGGGGCATAGCGCTCGACCAGTTCGGTCAGGTGTTGTTGATTGCCGACATTGCACGGGCAGGCCGGGTCCCAGAAATGCACCAGGCGGATGGCGCCAGGGCCGGCGAGGGATTCGGGAAGGCGCAGCGCATCCCCCGAAAATATCGCGGTGTGCTCGCTGAACGTGCGCAGGTAACGCCCCTGGAACCAGTCGTAGGCCGCCCACAACACGCCGGCACACACCACGGCGAGCAGGCCGGCTAACAGGGTGACGCGAAAGGGCGGGCGCATCGGTTCAATCCTCGAAGGTCGGCTAGCTTGCCATGCTTGCCGCGACAGATGAATATCGCAGGCCTATAAAGTCCGTTTCACGCTCTGGAATCGTCCATGCCGGCTACTTTCGACCCTGATCTTCTACGCGCCAGCTTGCTGCCTCTGGCAGCCGGGCAGCCGTTGTCAGCACAGGCGCAAGCTTACCAGCGATTCTACGGGCTGGATTTTGCGCAGCGTCAGGTGCGCAGTGGCCTTGGGCGATTCGAGGTCGATGGTTATGAGCTGGTCAGCCAGTTCTGGTGGCCCGAGCGGGCGAAGGCGACGCTGTTTGTCATCCACGGCTTCTACGATCACACCGGGCTCTACCGGCATGTAATCGAGTGGGCGCTGGACCAGGACTTTGCGGTGATTGCCTGCGACTTGCCGGGGCACGGCTTGTCCAGTGGCGAACGGGCGAGCATCAAGGATTTCGCCGAGTATCAGGACGCGTTGCAAGGGTTGTTCGGCGAGGCGCAATCCCTCGACTTGCCGCAACCGTGGCACCTGTGCGGGCAGAGTACCGGCGGGGCGATCGTGATCGATCATGTGTTGAATGCGGGGGTGAGCAGCCCGGCGCAGGGTCAGGTGATTCTGCTGTCGCCGCTGGTGCGGCCGCGGGCGTGGGGTTGGTCGCAACTGAGTTACTACCTGCTCAAGCCTTTCGTCAAAGCCATCGCCCGGCGTTTCAGCGAGAACTCCAACGACCCGGCGTTTTTGCCGTTCCTGCAAGCAGATCCGTTGCAGCCGCTGCGCCTGCCGACAGCCTGGGTGGGCGCGTTGGCACGCTGGATCAAGCGTATCGAAGCCGCACCCACGAGCACGCGGCGGCCGCTGATCGTGCAGGGCCAGGCCGACATGACAGTGGATTGGGAGCACAACCTGGACGTTTTGCGGGGCAAGTTTGATCGGCCGCAGGTGCTGATGCTGCCCGAGGCACGGCATCATCTGGCGAATGAAACGTTGGTGATGCGGCAGGAGTATTTCGGGTTTTTGACCAGGCGGATCAAGGGGCACAATCTCTAGTGCCTGTTTTGGCCCCATCGCGAGCAAGCTCGCTCCCACAGGTTTTGCGGTGATCACAATAGTGGGTTTTCACAGATCCACTGTGGGAGCGAGCTTGCTCCGGGCGGCGTTCCGACGATAGCAATCTGTCAGGTGCCGAAAATCACTGGGTCAGGTTCGAATTGCTCTGCCCCACCGCCAACCCCGCCCGAATCGCAGCCAATGCGGCCTGATAATAAGCCTGGCCTTCCGCCGATTCGGCAAAGGTCGCGAACTCTTCCAGCTCGTCGTCCGACAGGTCGCGATAGACATACAACAGCGTGTTGTTGAGATCGCTGCCGATCTGGTCCATCAGGCGCTGACGTTGTCCGTTCAGCATGCCCTGTGCCTGACCGGCACCGAGCAGCCCGGGAATCATCGAGCTCAAGCTATCGGCGGCGACGCCAGCAATCGCCAGGCTGACTTCCGCACCGGCCTCGCGGGCGGGCAGGGCTTGTGCCAAATGGCCGATGATCAGCAGGCGGCTGTCGCTGGCCTGCATTTTCGGCAGACCCTTGGCGTTTTTTGCCAGTTGGTCACGACGGGTCGCCAGCAGTTCGGCGGCGACGATTTTCTTGCCCAGGGGCGATTGGAAAAACGTCAGCGCGGGTTTTGGGTTGGCGAGCTTATTGCGCAATTGCGCTTCGGCGCGCTGGTCCACGGCCTGGGCGGAAAAACGCTGATTGCTGTTATTGACCAGTGCCTGAAACACCGCTGGAGGCAGGCTGCCCTGGTAGCGTTGCTGAGCAGCCGAGAGGGCGTCGTTGAAATGCGCGCGTTGTTCCGGCCAGCCGGCGACCTTGTACAACTGGTCGTGGCTGTCTGCCCAGGCGGGCAATACGCAGAACATCAGCAGTGATAAAAGCAAACGGCGCATAGGGACTCCAGTCAGCAGGCGACTATTCTCCGTGCGGCATCCGTACTTGTCGAGAATTCGTATCAGCCCGCTGCGCGGCTCTGTCGGATTTCCGGGTACAGGAATACTATGCGCGGCATGCAAATATCCTCTGATCATCCGCTGCTGTTACGAATCGTCGACGATCTGGCCGAGCACGGTTGGTCGCAGCAGAATATTTTCCTGCCTCTGGATCTGACCCAGGCGCTGGCGGCCGAGTGTCGCAAGCGTGCTGTCGAGGGTGAACTGGCTCCGGCCGCCGTGGGTCGTGGGCCATCATCGGAGATCCGCGAAGGGATTCGTGGCGACCATATCCAGTGGATCGACCCCGGCCAGGCCGAGGCTTGCGACAGCTACCTGAGATTGATGGGCAGCCTGCGCGAGGCGATCAATCGCGGTCTGTTTCTCGGCCTGGAGGACTTCGAAAGCCATTTTGCGATGTACCCGCCCGGTGCCTTTTACTTGAAGCATGTCGACCGCTTTCGCGATGACGACCGGCGCATGGTTTCGGCGGTGGTTTACCTCAATGACGGCTGGCTTCCCGAGCACGGCGGCCAATTGCGCATGTACCTCGGCAATGATCGCGTCCAAGACGTGCAACCTATCGGCGGCTGCCTGGTGGTGTTTCTCTCCGCAGAGGTTCCCCACGAAGTCCTGCCCGCGACCCGGGATCGCCTGTCGCTGACCGGCTGGTTCCGCCGGCGCGGTAACGAGCCGTTCTGATCATGCAGAAAATTCTCGTCAGCCGCTGCCTGTTGGGCCACCGGGTTCGTTACGACGGCGGGGCCAGCGGGCCGTTCGATCAGCTTGCGCAGTGGCTTGATGAAGGTCGGGTCATACCCTTGTGCCCCGAGGTCGCCGGCGGCTTGCCGACGCCACGGGCGGCGGCGGAAATTCCGGGCGGGCAGGGCGCGCAAGTGCTCGACGGCCAGGCGCTGGTGATCACTACCGAGGGCGAGGATGTCAGTGCGCAGTTTCTGTCGGGGGGGGTATCAGGCTCTGGAACTGGTGCAAAAGCATGCCATCCGCATCGCCATCCTCAAGGCCAACAGCCCGTCCTGCGGCAATCTGCTGACCTATGACGGGACGTTCAGCGGCGTGAAGGTCAGTGGCGAGGGCGTGACGGCGGCGTTGCTCCGGCGCCATGGGGTGCAGGTGTTCAGTGAGCTGGAGTTGCCGCAGGCGGCGCAGGCGTTGGCAACGCTGAACTGACAACCGACACAAAACCCTGTGGGAGCGAGCTTGCTCGCGATGGCGGCCTGACATTCAACATCAATGTTGACTGGACTGGCCTCATCGCGAGCAAGCTCGCTCCCACAGGTTCTGCATTTACTTCAGTTCTGCAGCTTCGGCACCACACCCGCATCCGCCCCCAGCCACTTCTGCTCCAGCGCTTGCAGTCGCCCATCATCCTTGATCCGCTGCAACGCGTTTTCCAGGCTGGCATGGAACGCCGGATTACCCTTCTGAAAGGGAATCGCCAGGCTCACGGCCGGGTTGGTTTCAGGTTTCTCTTCCGTCAGCGACTGCACCAGCAGAATGGAGCGCGGCTGTTCTTTTTGCGCGATCAATTGCGCATGGGTTTGAGCGTAAGGCTCGCTGAAGTCGAAACGATCCTGGAGGTCCGGGGTCACTGCTATGTGGTTGATGGCGATGTCGTATTTGCCACTTTCGACGCCAGTCAGCAGATCGCTGCCGTCGGTGACGACAAAGTCGGCCCGGACATCGAGTTCACTTGCCAGCAGTTGGCCCAGTTCGACTTCGAAACCCGTGAGTTTGTCGTCATCCTTGAAATTGAATGGGGGTGTGTTGGCTTCAACGGCAATGCGCAATTCGCCTCGGTCGTTGACGTCATCTATCAGTTCGGCGTGAGCCAAAGGGCTCAAAAGGGGTAGCAGGCAGATCAGGCCAGGCAGAAAGCGCATGGTCACTCCTTTGAATTTTTATCGCGGACCCTCTGATTCAGGCTCGCTTTGCTATGGTTGTCGAGTGCCTTCGACAACGAATGGCCATGAAGTTGTCATGGTCACGCGGATTTTACGGAAAAACTGGAGAAGAGAATGAAAACCTTTATGTCACGTGCTGCTTTGGCTGGCCTGTTGATGGGTGTTTCGGTGCTGGCCAGTGCAACGCCGGCTCCGAAAGGCGCCGAAGTGTCCATTGTTTCTCCCGAGGACGGTGCGACGATTCCACAGACCGTCGTCGTCAAGTTCGCGGTCGAGAACATTGCCTTGGCACCGGCGGGCGATACCACCAAGAACACCGGTCATCATCACGTGCTGATCGACGTCGATCAGCTGCCAGCCGCCGGTACGCCGATCCCCAAGGATGCCAACCACCTGCATTTCGGCGGTGCGCAGACCCAGGCTGAAATAACGCTCACGCCGGGCAAACACACCCTGCAGCTTGAACTGGGCGATAGCAACCACATACCGTTCGAGCCGCCGATCCTTTCCGAGAAGATCACCGTCAATGTGAAATAAAAAAAGGGAGCCCCCTTCGCAGGGGCTCCCTTTTTATCACACACAAGCTCGCCGCTGTTCTTTAGAACAGCACGCGGCTACGGATGGTGCCGTTGACGTGTTGCAGCTTCTCTTGCGCCAGGTCCGAGTACTCGGCGTCGACGTCGATCACCACGTAGCCGACCTTCTCGTTGGTCTGCAGGAACTGACCGGAGATGTTGATGCCGTTTTCGGCGAAGACCTTGTTGATCTCGCTCATCACACCCGGGATGTTCTCGTGGATGTGCAGCAGGCGGTGTTTGCCAGGGTGAGCCGGCAAGGCCACTTCCGGGAAGTTCACGGACGATACCGAAGTACCGTTGTCGCTGTACTTGACCAGTTTTTCCGCCACTTCCAGACCGATGTTGGCCTGGGCTTCAGCGGTGGAACCACCGATGTGCGGGGTCAGGATCACGTTGTCCAGGCCACGCAGCGGGCTCTCGAACTCTTCGTCGTTGGAGCGTGGCTCTACCGGGAATACGTCGATGGCTGCGCCGATCAGGTGCTTGTCTTTGATCGCGTCCGCCAGGGCGTCCAGTTCGACCACGGTGCCGCGGGCGGCGTTGATCAGGATGCCGCCTTTCTTGATGGCGCGGATTTCTTTCTCGCCCATCATCCACTGGGTGGCGGCGGTTTCCGGTACGTGCAGCGAAACGATGTCGGACATCGCCAGCAGCTCGTGCAGCTTGCCTACCTGAGTAGCGTTACCCAATGGCAGCTTGGTGATGGTGTCGTAGAAGTACACCTGCATCCCCAGGCCTTCAGCCAGGACCGACAGTTGAGTACCGATCGAACCGTAACCGACGATGCCCAGCTTCTTGCCGCGGATCTCGAAGGAGTTGGCCGCGCTCTTGATCCAGCCGCCACGGTGGCAGGAAGCGTTCTTCTCAGGGATGCCGCGCAACAGCAGGATCGCTTCGGCCAGCACCAGCTCCGCTACGGAGCGGGTGTTGGAGTACGGCGCGTTGAACACGGCGATACCGCGCTCACGGGCCGCGTCCAGGTCGACCTGGTTGGTGCCGATGCAGAAACACCCTACAGCCACGAGCTTCTTCGCGTGATCGAAGATCTCTTCGGTCAGTTGAGTGCGGGAGCGAATGCCGATGAAGTGAGCATCAGCGATCTTTTCCTTGAGCTGGGCTTCCGGCAGAGAACCGGTGAGGTACTCGATGCTGGTGTAGCCCGCCGCCTTGAGGACGTCGACAGCCGATTGGTGGACGCCTTCGAGAAGAAGGAACTTGATCTTGCTCTTATCGAGAGAAGTCTTGCTCATCTGCGTAAACCTGTATCCCGGAGAAAAATGGCAGGAGATAGCCAGCAGACGCTGACCCGGACGGCACGACAGCCGTCACCGCAGAACAGCCCTTGGGCACAATCCTGCGGGGTCGGTATGCTAGCATATGCGCCCCGCTAAACACTCATTCCTGCGACGTGAAGCGTTCTCAGGATGACCATGAATTGTTCGAGAGTTCTGTCGATGACCAATCCTGCCCTGATTGATGAGCTGAAGACACTGGTTGAGCCTGGCAAGGTGCTGACCGATGCCGACTCCCTGAATGCTTACGGAAAGGATTGGACCAAGCATTTCGCCCCGGCCCCGACCGCCATTGTGTTCCCCAAGACCACCGAGCAGGTCCAGGCCATTGTCCTGTGGGCCAATAAACACAAGGTGGCACTGGTGCCGTCCGGCGGTCGTACCGGGTTGTCCGCTGCTGCCGTGGCAGCCAATGGCGAAGTGGTCGTGTCGTTCGACTATATGAACCAGATCCTCGACGTGAACCTCACGGACCGCACCGCGGTTTGTCAGCCGGGCGTTGTCACCGAGCATCTGCAGAACGTGGCCGAAGAAAAGGGCCTGTACTACCCGGTGGACTTCGCTTCGGCAGGGTCGAGCCAGATTGGCGGCAATATCGGCACCAATGCCGGCGGAATCAAGGTTATTCGCTACGGCATGACCCGTAACTGGGTCGCCGGCATGAAAGTGGTCACCGGCAAGGGCGACGTGCTGGAACTGAACCGCGACCTGATCAAGAACGCTACCGGCTACGACATGCGTCAGCTGTTCATCGGCGCCGAAGGCACCCTTGGTTTCGTGGTCGAAGCGACCATGCGCCTGGATCGCGCACCGAAAAACCTCACCGCGATGGTCCTCGGTACCGCCGATTTCGACTCGATCATGCCGGTGCTGCACGCCTTCCAGGGCAAGCTTGACCTGACCGCCTTCGAATTCTTCTCCGACAAGGCCCTGGCCAAAGTCATGGGGCGTGGCGATGTCCCGGCGCCGTTCGAAACCGACTGCCCGTTCTACGCGCTGCTGGAGTTCGAAGCGACCACCGAAGATGTAGCCAACCACGCCCTGGAAACCTTCGAGCACTGCGTCGAGCAGGGCTGGGTACTGGACGGCGTGATGAGCCAGAGCGAAACCCAGCTGCAAAACCTGTGGAAACTGCGCGAATACATCTCCGAAACCATTTCCCACTGGACGCCGTACAAAAACGACATCTCGGTCACCGTGTCGAAAGTCCCGGCGTTCCTGAAGGAAATCGACGCGATCGTCGGCGAACACTACCCGGACTTCGAAATCGTCTGGTTCGGCCACATCGGCGACGGCAACCTGCACTTGAACATCCTCAAGCCGGATAACCTGAGCAAGGACGAGTTCTTCGCCAAGTGCGCCACCGTCAACAAGTGGGTGTTCGAAACCGTCGAGAAGTACAACGGTTCGATTTCCGCCGAGCATGGCGTGGGCATGACCAAGCGTGATTACTTGACCTACAGCCGCTCCCCGGTCGAGATCGAGTACATGAAAGCGGTCAAGGCAGTGTTCGACCCGAACGGCATCATGAACCCGGGCAAGATCTTCGCGGTTTGATCTGCAATCTTTAAGCATCCATGAAGGCAGGAGTCGGTAATGAGCTATCAGCACCAGTATGTCGACGGTACGCGTATTCATTTCCCGTTGGGGAAAGTGGTGTGCATCGGCCGTAACTACGCCGAACACGCCAAGGAACTGGATAATCCGGTACCGACCGAGCCACTGCTGTTCATCAAGCCGGGCAGTTGTGTTGTGCCGCTGGAAGGCGGTTTCAGCATTCCGACCGAGCGCGGTTCGGTGCATTACGAAGCGGAAATCGCGGTCTTGATCGGCAAGCCGTTGTCGACCAGGCCGAGCCGCGAAGAAGTGCTCGACGCCATCTCCGGTTTCGCCCCGGCCCTGGACTTGACCCTGCGCGACAAGCAGGCCGAGCTGAAATCCAAGGGTTTGCCCTGGGAAATCGCCAAGTCCTTCGACGGCGCGGCAGTGATTGCTCCGTTTGTGTCCGGTAGCGCGTTCGCCGACCTGACCGACATCGGTATCCGCCTGACCATCAACGGTGAAGTACGCCAGGACGGTAACAGCAGTGCAATGCTCAACCCGATCGTGCCGATGATCCAGCACATGGCCGGTTGCTTCTCGCTGCAGGCCGGCGATGTGATTCTGACTGGCACACCAGTGGGCGTCGGTCCGCTGAATGTCGGTGATGAGATCGTTCTGGAACTGCCGGGCGTAAGCCGCTTCACCAGCAGCGTCCGCTAGTCCAGACACTGCCAAACCCTGTGGGAGCGAGCTTGCTCGCGATGAGGCAGTGTCATTCAACATCTTCGCTGACTGACACTGCCTCATCGCGAGCAAGCGCGCTCCCACAGTTGTTTCTGGTGGTCTTAAGTTTTGTACGCATCCAGATAGATCCTGTCATTTCCCGTTTTTTTCACATCCGGTCTGGATAATTTCAGGGCTGTTGGCCTCTGAGCCGGCCCCAAATTGTGCTATTACCCCTAGCCTGAATTTCTGGAACGCATCCCTGATGGCCACTTCTCCGCTTTCCACGCTTGAACCTGCCCGCCGCTCACGCTTCGCCCTGCGTTGGCAAATCTGGCTACTGCTGGTGGTCGTTGTCGCCTACGGCGTTGCGTTTGCCATGCACTGGGATGCGCGGGGCGTGCTCTGGGTGAAAGAGCAATTCAAGAGCCCAGCCGAGCGTCAGGCCAGTATCTGGCTTCCCGACTATCGGGCGGTGATCGATGCCAAGCCGTTGCCGGGCATGGAGAAGGACGAAGCATCGGACCTGGCCTACGACCCCCAGACCAAAACCCTGTTTTCGGTCATGGGCAAGAACCCCTTCCTGGTCGAATTGACCCTGCAGGGCGATGTGCTGCGCAAAATGCCGTTGGTCGGCTGGAGCAACCCTGAAGGCATCACCGTGCTGGGCGACGGTCGACTGGCTATTGTCGATGAGCGCGACCACCTGATCGCCATCGTCAAGGTCAATGCCGACACTCGCGAGCTGAACATCACTGATTTCCCGACATACGACCTCGGTCCTTCCAAAGACCAGAACAAGGCTTTCGAGGCTGTCACCTGGGATTCGCGCAATCAGCAGCTGCTGCTGGGCGAAGAGCGCCCGCCGGCATTGTTTGCCTGGAAAGGTGACAGCAAAGTCCTTACTGGCGACAAGCTGAAGCTGGCCAGTCATGCGCTGGACATGCGTAACCTGTCGGCATTGGCGATCGACCCGCGCACTGGCCACATGCTGGTGCTGTCCGCCGACTCGCACCTGTTGCTGGAGCTGGACAATAAGGGTGAGCAGGTCAGTTTCATTACTTTGCTGCGTGGCTTCAACGGCCTGAAAAATACCATTCCCCGTGCCGAAGGCGTGACCATGGATGAAGCGGGTACTCTGTATATGGTGAGTGAGCCGAACCTGTTCTATCGCTTCGAAAAACAGAGGTAACCAGCGCTTGCGCTGATTGCCTGTACGTAAAAGGCCAGCGGCCATTAAGCTGCAGTTCAGGCAGGCGTGATATTTCATCCGCCTGTATTGACCCTGAGCCCACCCGAATGCGTCGAATTGCCCGCCTCAAATCCCTGATTCTGATCCTGTCGGCGGTCTCGCTGATCGCGTTGATCGGAATCGCCCAGCACATGCGCCTCTTGGAGCGCGCCTGGTTCAATCTGCATACGCTGTGGCAGCCGGTGAGTTCCCGGTCCATGGGCCTGGATCAATATCAGGTCGTGACCGAAGCGCAGGTGATCGATGGCCAGGTTGACAACGTTTCAGCATTGACCTACGACCCGGTGCGCAAAAGCCTGTTTACCGTTACCAACAAGCGAAGCGAGTTGATCGAGTTGTCCCTCGACGGCAGGATCTTGCGCCGTGTGGCACTGGTCGGTTTCGGCGATCCCGAGTCGGTTGAATTCATCAGCGCCGACACCTATGTAGTCGCCGATGAAAGTCAGCAACGGCTGATCAAGATTCATCTGCAGCAGGACACCGCCTTCATCGATGCGGCAGACGCCGAGCAGATGACCGTTGGCGTACACATGGGCAACAACAAGGGCTTCGAGGGCTTGGCTTACGATTCGGTGGGCAAGCGCCTGTTCGTCGCCAAGGAGCGCGACCCGATGCTGATCTACGAGGTGTACGGTTTTCCGCGATTCAATCCTGAAGATTCCTGGTCGGTGCACGTGGTCAACGACCCCAAGCGTGATGCCGGGATGTTTGTGCGGGACCTGTCGGGTTTGCAATACGACGAGCGCAGCGGGCATTTGCTGGCGCTATCGGATGAGTCGCGATTGATTCTGGAGCTGGATGTGGATGGGCGTCCGCTGAGCACAATGTCATTGAGCAAGTGGCAGCATGGCCTGCAGAAAAACGTACCGCAAGCGGAGGGGGTTGCCATGGATGACGACGGTACGCTGTACCTCGTCAGTGAGCCGAACCTGTTTTACGTTTTCAAGAAACCAGCACAGCCCTGACCGACACCAAAAAGCAAATGTGGGAGCGAGCTTGCTCGCGATAGCGGTGTATCAGTCGAGATTGATTTCAACTGACAGTCCGCTATCGCGAGCAAGCTCGCTCCCACAGGTCATTTATCTGCCCGAAAAATGTGGGCAGTGTGGCTTACTGCGCGCGCAGGGTTTTTACACCTTCGCTGGTACCCAGCAGCAGCAGATCCGCCGGGCGCGCCGCGAACAAACCATTGGTGACCACGCCGACGATCTGATTGATCTGCGTCTCCAGCTCCACCGGATTGGTGATCTGCATGTTGAACACGTCGAGGATGATGTTGCCGTTGTCGGTCAGTACGCCTTCGCGGTAAACCGGGTCGCCGCCGAGCTTCACCAGCTCGCGGGCCACGTGGCTGCGGGCCATCGGGATCACTTCCACCGGCAGTGGGAATGTACCGAGGACCGGCACCAGTTTGCTGGCGTCGGCGATGCAGATGAAGGTCTTGGCCACGGCCGCGACAATCTTCTCGCGGGTCAGGGCGGCGCCACCGCCCTTGATCAGGTTCAGGTGCTCGTCGCTTTCATCGGCGCCGTCGACGTAGAACTCCAGGTCGCTGACGGTGTTCAGTTCGTACACCGGAATCCCGTGGCCCTTGAGGCGCGCGGCGGTGGCTTCGGAACTGGCGACGGCGCCGTCGAACGCACCTTTGTGCTGGGCCAGGGCATCGATGAAGCAGTTGGCGGTGGAGCCGGTGCCGACCCCGACGATGCTCTTGTCGTCGAGTTTCGGAAGGATGAAGTCGACGGCGGCCTGAGCCACTGCCTGTTTGAGTTGATCCTGGTTCATGCGGGCTCCGGGGTGCCGAGGAGGGAACGAAAGGCCGGCATTATAGGCCCCGCGGTGGTGCAGGGGGAAACACCTGTGGCGAGGGGGCTTGCCCCCGTTGGAGTGCGAAGCGCTCCCCTGCATCTGTTCAGACAGATCGCATGCACAGGTTTTACGACTGCTGCGCAGCCGAACGGGGCGGTGCGGCGATCCGACAAGCCCCCTCGCCACAATGGAACTCCACACCCTAAACCACCGGTTTAGTGTGGTCGTGTGGCTGAAAGCCGGGTTAGACTCCGTGGTCCCGCCCAACCCGCTCAGTGATGCTTTCCGATGCTTGAACAGTACGTCAAAAAGATCCTCACCTCGCGCGTTTATGACGTTGCCGTAGAAACCCCGCTGCAGTCTGCCCGCCAGCTCTCCGAGCGGCTGGGTAACAGCATTTGGCTCAAGCGCGAAGACTTGCAGCCGGTGTTCTCGTTCAAGATTCGCGGCGCCTACAACAAGTTGACCCAGTTGAGCGAAGAAGAACGCGCTCGCGGCGTGGTCACCGCGTCGGCCGGCAACCATGCCCAAGGCCTGGCCCTGGCGGCGAAGGTGTTGGGCGTGAAAGCGACCATCGTCATGCCCAAGACCACCCCGGAGATCAAGGTCGAAGGCGTGCGCTCCCGTGGCGGCAAGGTGGTGCTGCACGGCGATTCGTTCCCGGAAGCCCTGGCGTACTCGCTGAAACTGGTCGACGAAAAAGGCTATGTCTACATTCACCCTTACGACGATCCCCACACCATTGCCGGGCAGGGCACCGTGGCGATGGAAATTCTGCGCCAGCACCCGCAGCCGCTGGACGCGATTTTCGTCCCGGTGGGCGGCGGCGGCCTGATTGCCGGCATCGCGGCGTACGTGAAGTATCTGCGCCCGGACATCAAGGTCATCGGCGTCGAACCGGATGACTCCAATTGCCTGCAAGCCGCCATGGCAGCGGGCGAGCGTGTGGTATTGCCGACCGTGGGCCTTTTCGCCGACGGTGTTGCTGTGGCCCAGATCGGTCAGCACACCTTTGACATCTGCAAAGACCATGTCGATGAAGTGATCACCGTCAGCACCGACGAAATCTGTGCCGCCATCAAGGATATCTACGACGATACCCGCTCGATCACCGAACCTGCCGGCGCCTTGGGTGTGGCCGGAATCAAGAAGTATGTCGAGCAGCGCGGCGTCAGCGGCCAGACCTTCGTGGCCATCGACTCAGGGGCCAACGTCAACTTCGATCGCCTGCGCCACGTTGCCGAGCGTGCGGAGCTGGGCGAGGGCCGCGAAGCCATCATCGCCGTGACCATTCCCGAAAAGCCGGGCAGCTTCAAGGCGTTCTGCGAGGCCATCGGCAAGCGCCAGATCACCGAATTCAACTACCGCTACAACACCGGCAGCGAAGCGCACATCTTTGTCGGTGTGCAGACGCACCCGGAAAGCGACCCGCGCAGCGCGTTGCTCGCCAGTCTGAGCGAGCAGGGCTTCCCGGTGCTGGACCTGACCGACAACGAACTGGCCAAGCTGCACATCCGCCACATGGTCGGTGGGCGTGCGGCGCATGTGGTCGATGAAGTGATTCTGCGCTTCGAATTCCCGGAGCGTCCGGGCGCGCTGTTCAACTTCCTCAACAAGCTCGGCGGGCGCTGGAACATCTCGATGTTCCACTACCGCAACCATGGTGCAGCGGATGGCCGGGTCGTCGCGGGCCTGCAAGTGCCCCACGACGAGCGTCACCTGGTGCCGGCGGCGCTGGAAGCCATCGGTTACCCGTACTGGGACGAAAGCGACAACCCGGCCTATCAGCTGTTTCTTGGCTGAACGGCTACGCTGACGGGCAGGTTATAAGGAAATCTGACAATGGAAACGTTAACTGCCCTGAAAATGGCGCACATGGTGGCAACGGTTGTACTGCTGGCTGGTGCGCTGGGTCTGGGCGTCTGGGTTTTGCTTGCGCGGCGCAAGGGTGATGCGACGGCGGGAAGCCGCACCCTGCAACGGCCACGGGTATTTGTCTGGCTGTTGATGGGGTTGGCGCTGCTGAGCATGCCGTTTACCGGCTGGTGGATGGTGCATCTGGTGGGCTGGCCATTGGGGCAGACCTGGTTGCTGGCATCCAGTGTGCTGTACACCGTGGCGGCGCTGGCTTGGTTCTGGTTGCTGGTGCGGCTCAATAAACTGCGCAAGACGCCGGGTGGCGTGGGGAAATTCACCTTTGCCTTGGCGCTGCTCAGTTTTGTCTGTCTTGTGGCCATTGCCGGTTTGATGGGCGCCAAGCCTGTTTAAGGCTTGAAACCGAGTCGACCCGATCGCGAGCAGGCTCACTCCTACAAGGGAACGCATTCCAATGTAGGAGTGAGCCTGCTCGCGATAGCAATTTTAGTCGCGCAACGAAATCACCGGCCAACCCCGCTTCTCGGCCTCGGCCCGCAGATTCGGATCAGGATCGACCGCCACCGGATGGGTCACCTGCTCCAGCAGCGGAAAATCATTCATCGAGTCGCTGTAGAAGTAGCTGTCTTCCAGCGTATACCCGGTTTCCTTCAGCCAGCGATTCAAGCGCGTCACCTTGCCTTCGCGAAAGCACGGCACATCGGTGCTGCGCCCGGTGTAGCGGCCGTCGACCATTTCGCATTCGGTGGCGATCAGGGTTTCGACGCCCAGGCGCACGGCAATCGGCCCGGTGACGAAGCGGTTGGTCGCCGTGATGATCACCAGTTTGTCGCCGGCGGCGCGGTGTTTGGCCAAAAGGTCGATGGCCTTGGGCAGCACGATCGGTTCGATGCAGTCACGCATGTAATCGCTGTGCCACTGATCCAGCGTGGCCATTTCGGTGCGGCCGAGGACTTCCAGGCAGAAGTTCAGGTAAGCGGCATTATCGAGTTTGCCGGCCAGGTAATCCTGGTAGAACGCATCGTTGCGAGCCTTGTAGGCGACGGCGTCGAGAAAGCCGCGCTCACACAGGTAATCGCCCCAAGCGTGATCGCTGTCACCGCCCAGAAGGGTGTTGTCCAAATCGAATAAAGCCAGGCGCATCGCAGTTACCCGCTGAAAAGTCAGTAAAAAAGGCGACAAGAATACGGTCTTTTCACAAGAGTGCACATAAGGTAGGAACCTTCGTTGCCGCCTTCACAACCTTTGTGGAACAATGCGGCGACATGCGTTTGCGAGGTTGTTGCCGTGATCGACCCCGATGGTTTTCGCCCCAATGTCGGGATCATTCTGACGAATGACGCCGGCCAGGTGCTATGGGCTCGCCGAATCAATCAAGATGCCTGGCAATTTCCGCAGGGGGGAATCAACCCCGAAGAGACGCCGGAAGACGCCTTGTACCGCGAGCTGAACGAAGAAGTTGGCCTTGAGCGCGAAGATGTTGAAATTCTTGCCTGCACCCGGGGCTGGTTGCGCTATCGTTTGCCGCAACGTCTGGTGCGTACCCACAGCCAACCGCTGTGTATCGGCCAGAAGCAGAAATGGTTTCTCCTGCGCCTGATCTCCAACGAACAGCGGGTGCGGATGGATTTGACCGGTAAACCGGAGTTCGATGGCTGGCGCTGGGTCAGCTATTGGTATCCGTTAGGCCAGGTGGTGACATTCAAGCGCGAGGTGTATCGACGCGCTCTCAAAGAGCTTGCCCCGCGCCTTTTAGCGCGCGACTGACGACGGAGTTCGACCCCGAGCCATGCTCAATACGCTGCGCAAGATCGTCCAGGAAGTTAACTCCGCCAAGGATCTCAAGGCGGCGTTGGGGATTATTGTGTTGCGCGTCAAAGAGGCCATGGGCAGCCAGGTCTGCTCGGTCTACCTGCTTGACCCCGAGACCAACCGCTTCGTGCTGATGGCCACCGAGGGCTTGAACAAGCGCTCGATCGGTAAAGTCAGCATGGCACCCAACGAAGGTCTGGTTGGCCTGGTCGGTACGCGCGAAGAACCCCTGAACCTCGAAAACGCTGCGGATCACCCGCGCTACCGCTACTTCGCCGAGACCGGTGAAGAGCGCTTCGCCTCATTCCTCGGGGCACCTATCATTCACCACCGCCGCGTTGTCGGCGTGTTGGTCATCCAGCAAAAAGAACGTCGCCAGTTCGATGAAGGTGAAGAAGCCTTCCTCGTGACCATGAGTGCGCAGCTCGCCGGTGTTATCGCCCACGCCGAGGCCACCGGTTCGATCCGCGGCCTGGGCCGTCAGGGTAAAGGCATTCAGGAGGCCAAGTTCATCGGCGTTCCGGGTTCGCCGGGTGCGGCAGTCGGTACGGCGGTGGTCATGCTGCCGCCCGCCGATCTGGACGTGGTGCCGGACAAGAACATCATCGACATCGACGCCGAACTCGGTTTGTTCAAGACCGCCATCGAAGGCGTGCGCGCCGACATGCGCACCTTGTCTGCCAAACTCGCCACGCAGCTGCGCCCGGAAGAGCGGGCCTTGTTCGACGTCTACCTGATGATGCTCGACGATGCCGCGCTGGGCAGCGAAGTCACCACTGTGATCAAGACCGGGCAGTGGGCCCAGGGCGCTTTGCGCCAGGTGGTCACCGATCACGTCAACCGTTTCGAATTGATGGACGACGCCTACCTGCGCGAGCGGGCCTCGGACGTCAAGGACCTTGGTCGGCGATTGCTGGCTTACTTGCAGGAAGAGCGTCAGCAAACGCTGGTCTACCCCGACAACACCATTCTGGTCAGCGAAGAACTGACGCCGGCGATGCTCGGCGAGGTGCCGGAAGGCAAGCTGGTCGGCCTGGTGTCGGTACTCGGTTCCGGCAACTCCCACGTTGCCATCCTGGCCCGCGCCATGGGCATTCCGACCGTGATGGGCCTGGTCGACTTGCCGTACTCCAAGGTCGATGGCATCCAGATGATCGTCGATGGCTTCCACGGCGAGGTCTACACCAACCCGAGTGAAGTGCTGCGCAAGCAGTTCGCCGAGGTGGTCGAGGAAGAGAAACAACTGGCCCTCGGGCTGGATGCGCTGCGCGATCTGCCGTGCGTGACGGTCGATGGCCACCGCATGCCGCTGTGGGTCAACACCGGCCTGCTGGCGGACGTGGCGCGCGCGCAAAAACGCGGTGCCGAAGGCGTGGGCCTGTACCGCACCGAAGTGCCGTTCATGATCAACCAGCGTTTCCCGAGCGAAAAGGAACAACTGGCGATCTACCGCGAGCAGCTCGCCGCGTTTCATCCGCAACCGGTGACCATGCGCACCCTGGACATCGGTGGCGATAAGTCACTGTCATACTTCCCGATCAAGGAAGACAACCCGTTCCTCGGCTGGCGCGGCATTCGCGTCACCCTCGACCACCCGGAAATCTTCCTGGTGCAGACCCGCGCCATGCTCAAGGCCAGCGAAGGCCTGAACAACCTGCGCATCCTGCTGCCGATGATCTCCGGCACTCACGAGCTGGAAGAGGCCTTGCACCTGATCCACCGTGCCTGGGGCGAAGTTCGCGACGAGGGCTGCGACGTGCCGATGCCGCCGGTTGGCGTGATGATCGAGATTCCGGCCGCTGTTTATCAGACCAAGGAACTGGCGCGGCAAGTGGACTTCCTGTCAGTCGGTTCCAATGACCTGACCCAGTACCTGCTGGCCGTGGACCGCAACAACCCGCGGGTGGCCGATCTTTACGACTACCTGCACCCGGCTGTATTGCAAGCCTTGCAGAACGTCGTGCGCGACGCCCATGCCGAAGGCAAACCGGTGAGCATCTGCGGTGAAATGGCCGGTGATCCGGCGGCGGCCGTGCTATTGATGGCGATGGGGTTCGACAGCCTGTCGATGAACGCCACCAACTTGCCAAAAGTGAAGTGGATGCTGCGCCAGATCAACCTGAGCAAGGCCAAGGAATTACTGGCCGAGCTGATGACCATCGACAACCCGCAAGTGATTCACAGCTCGTTGCAGCTGTCGCTGAAGAACCTCGGGCTGGCGCGGATGATCAATCCGGCGGCGATCAAGCCTCTCTGAAACGCTGACGGCCCCATCGCGAGCAAGCTCGCTCCCACACTGGATCTGTGAACGACGCAAATCCCTTGTGGGAGCGAGCTTGCTCGCGATGAGGCCAGCTCAAGCAACACAAAACTAAAGCCTGATCTCCACTTCCCCAAGATGCCCGCCAAACGGTCCGAAACTCCTTTCGACCATATGCAACGTCCCATCCGCCTGCACAATCAACGCCGTACTCGCCCGCGTTCCATAACTCTGACTGGCAATGAACACACTCGACAGCAACGTCTCGGTGGCCAGTCCCACCCCGGTATCCGGCAACTCGGCAAGCGGCGCGGTCTGCGCATCGCTCAATAACGCCAATAGCGCCTGAGGCTGTGGATCATCCAGCACCTCGCTCAACGCCGCCTTGGCCTTGAGCAACTTCGGCCACGGCGTATCCAGCCCCGCATTGGATATTCCGTAGATCCCCGGGGCCAACATCACCGCTGCCGGTTCCCGGGCGTTGAAGTGCCAGAGTTCATTGGTATTGCCGACCAACAGGTTAAAGCCACCATATTCCAGAGAACGGTCGACAACGTCGGCTAAATAGTCGTCAATTGACATTTCCCCGGTGAGAAATTGCGCCACCAGTTCCCCTCGAGACTTGTGCCCCGGCGGTCGATGGGGATCGCGGATGTTGGTCAGCGCCGCAAATCGTCCGTTGGCACCGATCCCGAGCCAGGTGCCACCGGCCTCGAGGTCGCGCCCCGCATGTACGTGCGGCGCTTCGGGCCATGGCGCCAGAGGCAGGCTGGGGCGGGCGTAGAACTCATCGCGATTGGCCGCCACGACCAGCGGCTGGGCATGACCCGGGCGCCAGGCAAAAACAATCAGGCACATAAGGCTGTCCTTGTGTGTTTTTTGCTCACTCTACGCAGACATCGCTCATCGATCCATCGCCTTACACAGTGGAGATCGAGGCCATGCATCCGTTACCATGCCGCTCCGGTTTTAGGGATGCGGGCGAGACGACCATGGAAATTCTGCTCTATCTGGCGCTCGGCGCCTGTGCAGGTGTACTCGCCGGGCTGTTTGGCGTGGGCGGCGGGATCATCATTGTCCCGGTGCTGGTGTTCAGCTTCAAGGCCCAAGGGTTCGATCCGTCGATCCTCACGCACCTGGCAGTGGGTACCTCCCTGGCGACGATCATCTTTACCTCGGTCAACGCGGTACGTGAGCATCACCGCCGTGGCGCCGTGCGTTGGCCGATCTTCATGTGGATGACCGTCGGCATTCTGGTCGGTGCCGGATTCGGCGCGCTGACGGCGGAAGCGATTTCCGGCCCTAACCTGCAGAAACTCATCGGTGTATTTGCCTTGGTGATCGCCGCTCAACTGGCGCTGGAGGTCAAACCCAAGGCCAGCCGAACCGTGCCAGGCAAACTCGGTCTGACCGTGGCCGGCAGCGTGATTGGCTGGGCTTCGGCGATTTTCGGCATCGGTGGAGGTTCGCTGACCGTGCCATTCCTGACCTGGCGCAGCGTGCCGATGCAGCAAGCCGTGGCTACTTCGTCGGCCTGCGGTCTGCCGATTGCCCTGGCCAGTGCATTAAGTTTCATGATTCTGGGCTGGCACGATCCGTTGCTCCCGGCCCATAGTCTCGGTTTCATTTATTTGCCGGCGTTGCTGGGCATTGCCCTGACCAGCATGGTGTTCGCCCGCTTGGGCGCACGATTGGCCCACAGGTTGTCGCCGAGGTTGCTGAAAAGGCTGTTTGCCGCTTTGCTGTTCTGCGTCGGTCTGAACTTTCTAGTCTGAAGCATCTGCTCTGACCGGCAGCGCAATCCTGGCTTAATCCTGAGGTGGCAGCGTCGCCCGGGAATTTTTAAGATTTGAACTCTAACGAGGAGTCGCAATGCTGCCTTACCCGCAGATCGACCCGGTGGCCCTGGCCATCGGTCCGCTGAAAATCCACTGGTACGGTCTGATGTACCTGATCGGCATCGGCGGCGCCTGGCTGCTGGCGTCCCGTCGCTTGAACCGCTTCGACCCGACCTGGACCCGGGAGAAACTCTCCGACATGGTGTTCTGGATGTCGATGGGGGTGATCGTTGGCGGGCGACTGGGTTACGTGCTGTTCTACGATCTGAGCGCTTATCTGGCCAACCCGACGCTGATTTTCGAAGTGTGGAAGGGCGGCATGTCATTCCACGGCGGTTTCATCGGCGTGATGCTGGCGGCGTTGTGGTTCGGTAAAAAGAACAACAAGTCGTTCTTCCAACTGATGGATTTCGTTGCGCCGATGGTGCCGATTGGCCTGGGTGCCGGGCGTATCGGCAACTTCATCAATGCCGAGCTGTGGGGCAAGGCGACTGACGTGCCTTGGGCGATGATCTTCCCGACCGATCCGGCGCAACTGGCGCGTCACCCGTCGCAGCTGTACCAGTTCGCGCTGGAAGGCGTGGCACTGTTCGCCATCCTCTGGTTGTTCTCGCGCAAGCCGCGGCCGACCATGGCGGTCTCGGGGATGTTCGCGCTGTTCTATGGCATCTTCCGTTTCATCGTCGAGTTCGTCCGCGTACCGGACGCGCAACTGGGCTACCTGGCCTGGAACTGGCTGACCATGGGCCAGGTGCTGTGCGTGCCGATGATCGTCGGTGGGCTGCTCTTGATCTGGCTGGCGTATCACCGCGCTCCGTCGGCTCCAGCGGCAGCTGTATAAAATTCGAATCCCGGGGCTTCGGTCCCGGGTTCAAGGACACAGGTAACTCATGAAGCAATATCTCGAACTGGTCGCCCACGTCATCAAGAACGGCACCAAGCAGGCCAACCGCACTGGCGTGAACACCATCAGTTTTCCCGGTGCGATGCTGCGTTATGACCTGCAGGAAGGCTTTCCGGCGATCACCACACGCAAGATGGCCTTTAAGTCGGCCATCGGCGAAATGTGCGGATTCCTGCGTGGCGTGAACAACGCTGCCGAGTTCCGTGCCCTGGGCTGCAAGGTCTGGGACCAGAACGCCAACGAAAACGCCCAGTGGCTGGCCAACCCGTTCCGCCAGGGCGAAGACGACCTTGGCGAAATCTACGGCGTGCAATGGCGCAAGTGGCCGGCGTACAAGCAGATTCCAGTCAGCAACCCGGCCGCCATCGAGCAGACCCTGAGCCAAGGTTATCGTCAGATCGCCGAAGGCGAAGAGGATGGCCAGGCTTATGTGGTGCTGTACAAGGCGATCGACCAGATCCGCCAGTGCGTAGACACCATCATCAAGGACCCGGGCAGCCGCCGTATCCTGTTCCACGGCTGGAACTGCGCCCAGCTCGATGAAATGGCCCTGCCACCGTGCCACCTGCTGTACCAGTTCCACCCGAATGTCGAAACCAGGGAGATTTCCCTGACCCTCTACATCCGCTCCAACGACCTGGGCCTGGGCACGCCGTTCAATCTCACCGAAGGCGCCGCGCTGCTGAGCCTGATCGGTCGCCTGACCGGATACACGCCGCGCTGGTTCACCTATTTCATCGGTGATGCCCACGTCTACGAAAACCACCTGGACATGCTCAACGAACAGCTCAAGCGCGAGCCGTTCCCGATGCCGAAACTGGTGATTTCCGAGCGTGTGCCGGCGTTTGCCAAGACGGGTGTGTATCAGCCGGAGTGGCTGGAGCTGGTGGAGCCGGGCGATTTCTCGCTGGAAGGCTACGAGCACCACGCACCGATGACCGCGCCGATGGCGGTCTGAAAAACCACCACCGACCCTGTGGGAGCGAGCTTGCTCGCGATAGCGGTGTATCAGACGACATCCATGTTGGCTGAACAGACGCCATCGCGAGCAAGCTCGCTCCCACAGGGTTTTGTGGTGTTCTTAGTGGCCGTGACTACGGCCGACATGGGAATGCTCCACCTCCGTCGTCACAACCCCGCCATTCACTTCCAGCCGCTGCAAAATCCCGCATTGATCGATATCCGGCCCCTCGTCGCAGCGTTGGCGCAGGTCGAGCAGTTGTGTCTGCAAGGCCAGCAAGCCGTCGATCCGCGCCCTGACGTGATGGATGTGCTCGTCGATCAGCGCGTTGACGCTTTCGCACTGGTCCTGCGGACTGTCGCGAAAGGCCAGCAGACTGCGGATTTCCTCAAGCGTCATGTCGAGGGTGCGACAGTTACGGATGAAGGTCAGGCGCTCGGCGTGGGCCTGGGTGTAGAGGCGATAATTGCCATCACTGCGAGCCGGTTCCGGCAGAAGGCTCTCGCGCTCGTAGTAGCGGATCGTTTCCACGGCGCAGTCCGTGAGTTTCGCCAATTCTCCAATTTTCATGACGCCAATCTCCAAAACTCCAGAAAGGGTGCTTGACCCTATAGTGGCTACAGGGTCTTTACTTGGCAACAGGCACTCTTATGGACGCAACCAATGAGCGATTCCCTGCATTCCCACAAACCCGGGCCTGAACACGGGCACAACCACAAGCTCAAGCCCGTGCAAAAACATGACCACGGCGGTCATGGCGATTCCTGCTGTTCATCCAGGGCGACGGCGCCCGCGTTGATAAGACTGAGCGAATCGTCGACGCCCGGGGCCCGACTGAGCAGTTTTCGCATCGAGGCGATGGACTGTCCAACCGAACAGACGCTTATTCAGAACAAGCTAAACAAACTGACCGGTGTGCAGCAGTTGGAGTTCAATCTGATTAATCGGGTGCTCGGCGTGACCCACGATTTGCCTGGTATCGAGCCGATCGTCGAGGCCATCAAGTCCTTGGGCATGCAGGCCGAGCCGCTGGATCAGAGTGCTGAAACCCCGACGCCGACACCCCGGAAAAAGCCATGGTGGCCCTTGGCGCTGTCCGGTGTCGGTGCATTGCTGGCAGAAGTTATCCACTTCACCGGTTTCGCGCCGAACTGGGTGGTGGCGATCATCGCACTGGTCTCGATCCTCAGCGGTGGCCTCGGTACTTACAAAAAAGGCTGGATCGCCGTTAAAAACCGCAACCTGAACATCAATGCGCTGATGAGCATTGCCGTGACCGGCGCGGTGCTGATCGGCCAGTGGCCGGAAGCGGCAATGGTGATGTTCCTGTTCACCGTGGCCGAGTTGATCGAAGCCAGGTCCCTCGACCGCGCACGCAATGCCATCGGTGGCCTGATGCAGATGACCCCGGACACTGCGACGGTGTTGCAGGCTGACGGCAGCTGGCTTGAGCAGGATGTCAAAAACATCGGGCTCGGCGCGCGGGTGCGGGTCCGCCCCGGTGAGCGCATCGGCCTGGACGGCGAAGTGCTGTCCGGTCGCTCGACCATCGATCAGGCGCCAATCACTGGTGAAAGCATGCCGGTGGAGAAAACCGTCGGCGACAAGGTATTCGCCGGCACCATCAATCAGGCCGGATCCCTGGAATATGAAGTAACCGCTGCGGCCGACAACTCGACCCTGGCCCGCATCATCCACGCGGTCGAACAAGCGCAGGGCGCGCGGGCGCCGACCCAGCGTTTCGTCGACAGCTTCTCGAAAGTCTACACTCCGGCGGTGTTCGTCCTGGCCCTGGCGGTGGCAGTGATTCCGCCACTGTTCATGGGCGCGTTGTGGTTCGACTGGATTTATCGGGCGCTGGTGCTGCTGGTGGTGGCCTGCCCCTGTGCGCTGGTAATTTCCACGCCGGTGACCATCGTCAGTGGCCTCGCGGCGGCGGCGCGCAAAGGCATCCTGGTCAAGGGTGGCGTCTATCTGGAGGGCGGTTACAAACTCGACTACCTGGCCCTGGACAAGACCGGCACCATCACCCACGGCAAACCGGTGCAGACCGATTACCTGTCGCTGGATCCGACCGCCGACGATTCGGCGCCGACCATTGCCTCCGCGCTGGCCAGGCGCTCGGATCATCCGGTTTCCCAGGCCATTGCCAAAGCGGCTGTGGATAACCAAGCCGCGACGCTGGTTGTGGATAACTTCGAAGCGCTGGGTGGGCGCGGTGTGCGCGGCGAAATCAACGGCCAGCTCTACCATTTGGGCAACCATCGACTGGTGGAGGATCTGGGGCTGTGCTCGCCGGCGCTGGAAGAGAAACTGTTCGCCCTGGAAAAACAGGGCAAGTCAGTGGTGCTGCTGCTTGATCAGTCCGGGCCATTGGCGCTGTTCGCCGTCGCCGATACGGTAAAAGCGTCCAGCCGCGAAGCCATCCGGCAACTGCATGACCTGGGCATCAAAACCCTGATGCTCACGGGCGATAACGTCCACACCGCGCAAGCCATTGCCGCGCAAGTCGGCATCGACGAGGCCAGGGGCGACCTGTTGCCGGGTGACAAATTGCAGGCCATCGATGCCCTTTATGCCCAAGGACATCGGGTCGGTATGGTCGGCGATGGCATCAATGACGCTCCGGCACTGGCGCGTTCCGAGATCGGTTTCGCCATGGCTGCCGCAGGCACCGATACCGCGATCGAAACCGCCGATGTCGCCCTGATGGACGACGATCTTCGCAAAGTCCCGGCATTCATTCGGCTGTCGCGCCAGACATCGAGCATCCTCAAGCAGAACATCGCCCTGGCTTTGGTCATCAAGGCGATCTTTCTTGGGGTAACCTTCGCCGGGCTCGCTACCATGTGGATGGCCGTGTTCGCCGACATGGGCGTGAGTTTGCTGGTGGTGTTCAACGGTTTGCGCCTGCTGCGCAAGTAAAGGATGAGGGACGGTTGTGCTGAGTGCCGAGCTGAAGGCGTTTTACATGGTGGCCCGCCTGGGCAGCATTACCCAGGCTGCAAAAAAGCTCGGCCTGAGCCAGCCGACGGTGACGACGCAGATCCGCAACCTCGAAAGTCAGTATTGCGTCGAGCTGTTCTACCGTGGTGGCCGGCGTCTCAGTGTCAGCGAGGAGGGCGCGCGGCTGCTACCGATGGTCAAGGTGCTGACGCAACAGGCGGCCGACATCGAGTTTTTCCTG
The DNA here is from genome assembly GCF_949767415.1 of Pseudomonas sp. IT-196MI5. Lineage (NCBI taxonomy): Bacteria > Pseudomonadati > Pseudomonadota > Gammaproteobacteria > Pseudomonadales > Pseudomonadaceae > Pseudomonas > Pseudomonas sp. IT-196MI5. The sequence goes on along the minus strand of NZ_CATKPZ010000033.1, from coordinate 74,200 downwards.
CGTAACTGCGGCCAGGTCCAGGGCTCATTGCGCATTGCCGCCACGGCACCGTATTACATCCTCGACCTGGTAAAAACATTCCGCGAACGTTTGCCGCAAGTGGAGGTGTCGGTGGAAATCGGCAACTCCCAACAGGTGCTTGAAGCGCTGGAGGATTATCGGGTCGATGTCGCGGCGTCGTCGCAGTTGCTCGATGACGCGCGGCTGATTCGCCGGGTGCTCGGCAGCGATCCGCTGGTGCTGGCGGTGCATCGCAATCATCCGCTGGCGGTTCACGATCACGTTTCGCTCAGTGCATTGGCCGGGCATACCCTGCTGATGCGCGAACCGGGTTCGACCACCCGTCGCCTGACCGAAGAATTGCTGGCCAGCGCCGGCGTGTGTTTCGGCCCGTTGCTGGAGATTGGCAGCCGCGAATCGATCCGCGAAGCGGTACTGCGCAATATCGGTATCAGCATCATTGCCCGCCAGGAAGTGCCCCATGATCCGCAGCTGCGGGTGCTGACCATCGAGAATGCGCCGCAGATTCCCGAGTATCTGTACTGCCTCAAGGAGCGTAAAGGCGCGCGGCTACCGGCGGCGTTTCTCGGGTTGGCGCAGGAAATGGCGCCGGCCTAAAGGTCTTTATCGGCTGTCCCGGCCTCATCGCGAGCAGGCTCGCTCCTACAGTTGACCGCATTCTCCTGTAGGAGCGAGCCTGCTCGCGATGGCGGTAGATCAGTCAGCACAGGAATACCCCAAAACCCTGAATACCACTATCGGCAGTTTTTGCCTTACTGCCACATGACGGACTCATTACAACCCTAGGATGGCCCTATCTGCCAGATGAGGTCCGTCCATGAGCAACCCGATCGCAACTGCCCTGACCAACCCCGGTGCACCGATGAAAGTGCGCGGCGTACAGAAGCGTTTTGGCGCCTTCACGGCGCTGGATAACGTTTCCCTCGACGTGGCGGCCGGTGAGCTGGTGTGTCTGCTCGGCCCTTCGGGCTGTGGCAAAACCACCTTGCTGCGCTGCATCGCCGGTCTGGAAAAACAGGACAGCGGCGAGTTGTACCTGGGTGATCGCAACGTTTCCCACCTGGCACCCCAGGCGCGGGACTACGGCATTCTGTTCCAGTCCTACGCGTTGTTTCCCAATCTCACCGTCGAAGCGAACATTGCCTACGGCCTCGCCGGCAATGGCCGCGACCAGATTCGCCAACGTGTCGGTCAGATGCTGGAATTGGTTGGCCTGACCGGCAGCGAGAAGAAATACCCGGGCCAGTTGTCTGGCGGTCAGCAGCAACGTGTGGCACTGGCCCGCGCCCTGGCGCCTGCGCCTTCGTTGTTGTTGCTGGACGAACCGATGTCGGCCCTCGATGCCCGGGTGCGCGAGCATCTGTGCACCGAACTGCGCCAGCTGCAACGCAACCTCGGCATCACCACCCTGATGGTCACCCACAATCAGGACGAGGCCATGCTGATGGCCGACCGTATCGCCGTGATGAACAACGGCAAGGTCGAGCAGTACGCCACACCGCTGGAAATCTACAATCGCCCGGCCACGCCATTCGTGGCGGAGTTCGTCGGCCAAGGTAACTGGTTGCCGTTCCAGCGCAGCAGCGACAGCCACGCTCAGGTCGGTGCAATGAGCATGCGACTGGCCGATGGCGGCGCCAAGGCCGCGTCGGGCCGTTTGTTCTGCCGTCCGGAAGCGATCAACGTCAACCCGCTGGTGCATGAGGAAAACCTGTTCCCGGCCAAGGTTCGTGAAATCACCTTCCTCGGCAACCGCTGCCGCATGAGCTTCGAGCTCGATCAATTGCCGGGCCACGCGCTGTTGGCGGAGCTGGCGCCGGAAGCCATGCCGCGCCTTGGCGCCCAGCAGATCATGGTCGCCTTGCCGCCGCGCAGCCTGCAGGTGTTTGCCTGATGAGCGCGAACATCGCGCTGCCACACAAGCAGCTGTGGCAGGCCGCCCGTGCCGAAATCGGTGACCGGTTGTTCGTGGTCGGTGGAAAGGTCCTCTTGCTGGTGTTGCTCGGTGTTGCCGTATTGATGCCGTTGCTGGCGATCTTCTGGCGTGGTTTCAGCGCCGAGGCCGGGCAGGGCGGTGGCTGGGTCGCCGCGAAAGAGCTGGTGACCAGTGAGAACTTCCACTGGCTCCTGGGCAATAGCCTGAAAGTTTCCCTCAGCGTCGCAGCCATCGTCGTACCGCTGGCCTACCTGTTTGCCTGCGCCCTGCAACGCACCTTGATTCCGGCCAAAGGCATCTGGCGTGGCATTTCGCTGCTGCCATTGATGGCACCATCGATGTTGCCCGGCATTGCGCTGGTTTATCTGTTCGGCAACCAGGGCCTGCTGCGCGGCCTGCTCTCGGACAACATCTACGGCTTCTGGGGCATTGTGCTCGGCGAAGTCATCTACACCTTCCCCCACGCCTTGATGATTCTGCTGTCGGCCCTGTCCCTGGCGGATGCGCGGCTGTTCGATGCCGCCTCCAGCATGGGCGCGAGTCCCGCCAAAGCGTTCCGCAGCATCACCTGGCCGGCGACCCGTCAGGCTGTGTTCGCTGCATTTTGCCTGGTGTTCACCCTGACCATCACCGATTTCGGTGTGCCTGTGGTGGTCGGTGGCGACTATCAAGTGCTGGCGCTGGAGGCCTATAAAGCCGTGGTCGGCCAGCAACAGTTCGGTCGCGGTGCGTTGATCGGTATGGTGTTGCTGCTGCCGGCGCTGTTCAGTTTCGGCGTCGATGCCTGGCTGCGTCGGCGCCATGGCGACTTCATGAGCGGTCGTGCCCAAGTATTGAAACCTGCTCCATCGAAGCTGCGCGACGGCTGCTACCTGGCCATCGTCCTGCTGATCTGCACCGCATTGCTGCTGGTATTCGGCATGGCGGTGTTCTCGTCCCTGGTGAAGTTCTGGCCGTACAACCTGTCGCTGTCGCTCAACCATTACCAGTTCAATGAAACCACCGGCGGTGGCTGGCTGGCCTATGGCAACAGTCTGAAGATGGCCTTGGGCACCGCGTTGATCGGTTCCATGCTGATTTTCACTGGCGCCTACCTGATGGAAAAAACCAGGGACCAGCGCGGTCTTAACCTGACCTTGCGCATGCTCAGTTTCGTCCCGATGGCGGTGCCGGGCCTGGTGCTGGGGTTGGGTTACGTCTTCTTCTTCAACCTCACCGGCAACCCGCTGCATGTGCTCTACGGGACCATGACCCTGCTGATCGTCTGCACCATTGCGCACTATTTGACCACCGCACAAATGACCGCCACCACCGCGCTGCGTCAACTCGATGCCGAGTTCGAAGCCGCCGCGCTGTCGCTCAAGGCGCCGCTGTACCGCCACTACCTGCGAGTCACCATACCGATCTGCCTGCCGGCGTTGCTGGACATCGTGCGCTACCTGTTCGTCTCGGCCATGACCACCGTTTCGGCGGCGATCTTCCTCTACAGGCCCGACACCATCCTCGCGGCAGTGGCGGTGCTGAACATGGACGACGCCGGCAATGTCGGCGGCGCGGCGGCGATGTCGACCCTGATTCTGTTCACCTCGGCGGGCGTGTCCCTGCAGCTGGCCTGGGCCTCGCGCGGTTTGCTGCGCCGCTCCCAGGCCTGGCGGCAGACCGCGCCCGGTCATTGAATCTGCACAACCCCTCAACTCAAAAAACAGGAAAAGATCATGTTCAAGCCTATGGCCCTGGCCGCTGCTGTCCTCACCGCTTTCAGCCTGAACGCCTTCGCGGCGAAAACCGAGTTGACGGTGTACACCGCCCTCGAAGCCGAACAACTGAAGACCTACAAAGAAGCTTTCGAGAAGACCAACCCGGACGTCGAAATCAAATGGGTGCGTGATTCAACCGGCATCATCACCGCCAAACTGGTGGCCGAAAAAGAGCGCCCGCAGGCTGACGCCGTATGGGGTCTGGCCGCTTCCAGCCTGGCGATTCTCGATCAGCAAGGCATGCTGCAAAGCTACGCACCGAAAGACCTGGCCAAGATCGGCGCCAACTACCGCGACGCCGCCAACCCGCCAGCCTGGGTCGGCATGGATGTCTGGGCCGCGACTATTTGCTTCAACACCGTCGAAGCCGAGAAGCAGGGCCTGACCAAACCCGTGAGCTGGCAAGACCTGACCAAGCCTGAGTACAAAGGCAAGATCGTCATGCCGAACCCGGCATCGTCCGGCACCGGTTTCCTCGACGTCAGCGCCTGGCTGCAAACCTTCGGCGAGAAGCAGGGCTGGGCCTACATGGACGGCCTGCACCAGAACATCGGCCAGTACGTTCACTCCGGTTCCAAACCTTGCAAACTGGCGGCGGCTGGCGAATTCCCGATCGGTATTTCCTTCGAGTACCCGGCTGTTCAACTCAAGCGCCAGGGCGCACCGCTGGACATCATCCTGCCGAAGGAAGGCCTGGGCTGGGAGATCGAAGCGACTGCCGTGATCAAGGGCACTGCCCACGAAGAAGCGGCGAAGAAACTGGCTGACTTCTCCGCGAGCCCTGAGGCAATGGAGCTCTATAAAGAAAACTTTGCCGTACTCGCCCAGCCTGGCATCGCCAAGCCACAGACCGAACTGCCAGCCGACTACGAACAGCGCCTGATCAAGAACGACTTCGCCTGGGCTTCGAAGAACCGCGACGAAATCCTGACCGAATGGCGCAAGCGCTATGACGGCAAGTCCGAGAAAGTGGCGGCCAAGTAGGATCTCTATCGGCTGACAGGGCCTCATCGCGAGCAAGCTCGCTCCCACAGAGGATGTGCGTCCATCACAAATCCAATGTGGGAGCGAGCTTGCTCGCGATAGCGGTCCTGAGTTCAGGACAAAACCCCATGACACAACACAACGACATGCTGATCGTTGGCGCTGGCATTCTCGGCCTGTCCCACGCTTACGCCGCCGCCAAGCGCGGTCTGAAAGTCACCGTTTTCGAACGCAGCGAAACGCCCTTAGGTGCATCGGTACGCAACTTCGGTCAGGCACTGGTAACAGGCCAACCCCCGGGCCCGATGCTTGAGCTGGCCAAGGCCAGTCGCGGTATCTGGGGCGATTGGGCACAGCTCGCCGGCCTGCAACTCAAGCGCAGTGGCTCGTATTTGTTCGCCCGCACCGAAGCAGAAGAGCAACTGCTGGAAGCCTTCTGCGACGGCCGAGCGGTGGAGCACGGTTACAGCGTCGACCTGCTGCGCGGTGCTGCATTGTGCGATTTGTATGGCGGCCAGTTCCGCCATCATCGCGCGGCCTTGCACGGCATGGATGACCAGCAACTGTATTCCCGCGAAGCAATTCCGGCGCTGATCGACTTCCTGCGCCGCGACCTGGGCGTCAAGTTTCACTTCTCTACCCTGGTGCGCGATATCGAGCCGGGCCGCCTGCACAGCACCGCCGGCAGCTTCAGTGCCGAGCAGATCATCGTCTGTTCCGGCCACGATTATCAGACGTTGCTGGCCGAACAGATCGCCGAACTCGACCCGCAAATCTGCCACCTGCAAATGCTCCGCGCTCGACCGCAGATCAATCTGAACCTGCAACATGCATTGCTCACCGGATTGAGTTGCGTGCACTACGGCGCCTTCGCCGACTTGCCCGAGGCCGCCGCGGTGCAGGCAGACATTCTGCGGCACGCGCCGCACCTGCACGAAAACGGCATCCACCTGCTGATCAGCCCGACGCCCTATGGCGAGTTGATCATTGGCGATTCGCACCATTACGGAAGCGATCCGTCGCCCTTCAATGCCGAGCAGGTCGACGACTGGATGATCGAACTGGCCGAGCAGACTCTGGGCTGCAAGGTGCAAGTGGTCGAACGCTGGCAGGGTGTCTATGGTTCACGGGGGCCGGGACCGTTCTCGTTCCTGCGCCCGGCAGAAGGTCTGAGCGTGGCGTTGATGCACACTGGTGTCGGCATGAGCATCGGGCCGGCGATGGCCGAGCGAAACGTCGCCACGGTACTGGGGGAAATCTGATGGGGCGGCTGGTCGGATATCACGTTCAGGCCAAACGTTATCTGACGCTGAAAGCGCCCGGGTACTTCGAGCGCTGGAGCGAAGCCAGTCGTCGAACCCTGGAATATCAGGGCGGGGTGATGACGGAGGCCGAGGCTGAGGCGTTCGAGCAGGACCCGCTGTGTGCCGTGAGCTTGCGCATGCGCCAGTGGGATGAACTGGCGAAAGAGATGCATGTGCCGGTGATTGATCTGGCGGTGTTGAAGGACAAAGCGGTGCGGTTGTTGGCTGCATAAAGCCTTTGAACCGAGGCGCGGCCATCGCGAGCAAGCTCGCTCCCACATTGGATCTGTGTCTGGTCACAGATTGATGTCCCAGCACAAAACCCTGTGGGAGCGAGCTTGCTCGCGATGGCGTCAGCCCAGGCAACACAAGTGTTCCTGCCTCTACAGCTGCTGCGCCAACACCTCAACCTGCTCCTGGCGCTCCGCCTGATTCAACTTCGCATGCGCATTGAGCGACGACCACTGCGGATGCGCCCGCGCCTTGCTCAAAGCCTCGGGCAGTTTGCCTTCGCGCCAGCTCTTGTCCTGTGGCGTGGCGACCTGAATGCTGTCCATCGCCGCATGCCCACGGGCGTTCAGTGCTTGCAGCAACTTCCGCTGACGCAGCGCCAACAGCCGCAGCACGTTGTCGTCCATCGTCAGTTCGCGCTGGCCCTTGACCTTGCCGAGCAAGCGGCTGCCGTAACTGCGCGCGGTTTGCAGCGCGCCGCCGGCGATGGCACCGGCCAGTGCGGCAGCGCCGAGGGTAATGCCGCCTACCAGCAAATCGACCCCAGCCCCCGCAGCAGCCCCCGCTGCGATCCCGCCACCGACGCGCACGCCCAGTTGCTTGAGGGTTTCCGGGTTGAACAGGTCATCGCCCCAACGGCCGTCGAGCAACGGCAACTCACTGGCCGCGGCGTCCTGTGGGCGGAAAGCGTAGAGCTTGAGCAGGGCCTCGACGCAACGCTGCTCCCGTTGCCGCACGGCTTTGCGCAGTTCGCTGATCGCCTGTCGTTCCTTTTCGGCATCACTGACCACGCTGCGTCGGCAGGCCGCGCAATCGATCAATAATTCGGCAATCAACCGCACCGCACTTTGCTGGCGGGCCAAACGCTGGGCTTGCTGATCGCAAATCAGGCGTTCCAGTTGCGGTCGGGCAGACTCCAGCAGCAGGGCGAGACTTTCATAGAGCCGACGCTCGCCATCCTCCGGCGGCGCGACACTGTCAAAGCGCACCAAGGCATGCAATCCCAGCCGCGCCAGCGCTTCACGCCATGCCGGCTCGCGGTGGTTGGCACTGCTGACGAAGTTCAACACCGGCAGCAAGGGTTTGCCGCAACTGGCCAGTACTTCCAGCTCGTCGCGATACTTGGCCAGCACCGGCTCCCGGGCGTCGATCACGTAGAGCCCGGCGTCCGACGCCAGCAATTGGCGCAGCACCTTGGCCTCCTGTTCGAAGCGTTGCCGGGCTTCGCTACCCTCGAGGAAGCGCGCCAGGCGTGCCGGGCCGTCGAGGCGTTCACCGGGACGCTCCAGGCGTTCGAGGTAATCGAGCAGGGCGATGGCGTCTTCCAGTCCGGGGGTGTCATAGAGATCGAGCAACGGCTCGCCATCCACCGACAACCGTGCGCCCTCGACATGCCGCGTGGTGCTGGGGCGATGGGACACTTCACCAAAGCCGACGTCGCGGGTCAGGGTGCGCAGCAACGAGGTTTTGCCGACATTGGTGTGGCCGACCACGGCGAGTATCAGAGGCTGTTTCCAGGTGTCAGTCATGACCCGTCTCCAGCCAGTTCATCGGTGCACAATCGGCAAACGGCAGCTCAAGCTGTTGCAGCGCCACGTGCCAGTCGCCCAGGCGTTCGGCGTCCAGCGCTTCACCGGGGGGCGCCTGCAACAACCACACGCGGGTGGCGCTGGCGCTGCGGGCCAACTCGGCAATCAAGGCCAGACTGCCGCGATCCGGCGAGCGCCGTGGATCGCACGCGATGGCCAGGCGTGCCGGGGGGAAACGGCTCAATTGTTCGAGGAGTTTGTGTCGCGATTCGCGGCTGTCGAGGATGCCGGCGTTGTTCACGTTTTTCGGCAATTGCGGTGGCCACGGGCGCTGGTCGTCCAGCTCGATGGCGACCAGTAACGCGCCGTCGCTTTGCTGTTCAGTCACGCCGCTTTCCACGCGATGCAGCTGCGCCGGTGCCACATCGCTGACGCCGAGGCGCTCGCTGGTGGGCATCAAGCGTTCGCGCAGTTGTGCGTAACCGGGCAGGTTCAAATCCAGACGCAGCGCCGTTTGCCCGGTCTTCCAGCGCCACAGGCAAAGCAGCGCCAGCAGCAGGCGCGGCACAACGCCGTAGACCAGCAAGACGCCGACCAGCCACGCGGCCCAGGCCTGACGGGCACTTTCGATGTTCAGTGCGGCATCGCCACTGGCGCGGATCATTTCCTCGGTCGGCACGCTGAGGCCGAGCAGGGCCGGTAGCACGCCAAGCGCCTGAGTGACGGCGATAAAGGTGTCGGCACTGAGGATCGTGGTTTCCCAGACGAAGCCGTAGCGCCGGGTCGCCATCAACATCAGAAGGAGCACCAAGGCGCTGAGCATCGCCAGCAACCACAGGCTGTTGACCAGCACGCCGATGGCCCAGCGATTGAGTTTCTGGCGTTGTAGCAACAGGAGCAGGGCCGGTGCCAGTTGTGCGGCTTTGGCGTCCCGCGCGAGCTTTTCGCTAAGCCACAGCCACAGGCGTGCGAGGCTGGCGCCTTGTTCACCGGCGAACACCAGGCCCAGGGCCCAGCTCAGCAGCAGGATCAGATTGAGCCCGAGCAGGCTGCCCAAGGCCCAGAACACATTCACCGGGTGCAGGCCGTCGCCCAGTGCAGCAAAGGCCAGGCCGGCGCCGCTGATCACGGCCAGCACCGCCATAACGATCAGCGCCAGTCGTGCGCCTTGCAGCCAGTGTTTGAGGGCCGCAGCCAAGCCATCGCGTTCAGCCAGCCACAGGGCCCGGCGTTGAATGCGCGACGGCAAATCGCCGCCGGCGCTGCGGGCCACTCGGTTGGCTTCAAGGTCTTCCAGAGGACCTGCGTGTTCTTCGCGCAGTCGAATGGTTTCTGTCAGCCAGAGGGTATTGAGTTCAGTCACGCGGCATCCCGTCGCTTAATTGAGCTGTGAGCATAACCGCTGTGGCGCTTATCGGCGAAAGCGCGGCTCTGGTATCCTCGCCGGCATGACTAAATCACTCCCCCTCAGCCTGATCGCAGCCCTCGGTGAAAACCGCGTGATCGGCGTCGACAACAGCATGCCCTGGCACCTGCCGGGGGACTTCAAATACTTCAAGGCCACCACCCTCGGCAAGCCGATCATCATGGGGCGCAAGACCTGGGATTCCCTCGGTCGCCCGTTGCCCGGCCGCTTGAACATCGTGGTCAGCCGTCAGGCGGATCTGGTGCTCGAAGGCGCGGAGGTTTATCCGTCGCTGGAAGCCGCTGTAGCTCGCGCCGAGGAATGGGCGAAGGAGCAGGGCGTTGATGAGCTGATGCTGATTGGTGGTGCGCAGTTGTATGCGCAAGGGTTGGCGCAGGCCGATCGCTTGTACCTGACCCGCGTGGCGCTGAACCCGGAAGGGGATGCATGGTTTCCGGCGTTTGATTTGACCCAATGGAAACTGGTGTCGAATGTGCCGAATCCGGCGGAAGGCGACAAGCCGGCGTACAACTTCGAAGTCTGGGAAAAAGCCTAAAAGCATCGCGAGCAAGCTCGCTCCCACAGTGTTTTGAGGTGAATCACAAATTGTGTGAGCACCACAGATCCCTGTGGGAGCGAGCTTGCTCGCGATAGCGGTCTATCAGACGCCGATCAAACGTGCGCCAACGCCAAATGCTCATCCGCATCCAGCAACGCCTTATCGGTCTGCTGCATCACCTGACTGGTAATCGCCCCCGCCGTCATCGAACCACTGACGTTCAACGCCGTACGCCCCATATCAATCAGCGGCTCGACCGAAATCAGCAACGCCACCAGTGAAACCGGCAAGCCCATCGCCGGCAGCACGATCAATGCCGCAAACGTCGCACCGCCGCCAACCCCGGCCACACCGGCCGAACTCAGCGTGACAATCGCCACCAGCGTCGCGATCCACAGCGGGTCCAGCGGATTGATGCCCACAGTCGGCGCAACCATCACCGCCAACATCGCCGGGTACAGGCCGGCACAACCGTTCTGGCCAATGGTTGCGCCAAACGAAGCGGCGAAGCTGGCGATGGACTGCGGAATGCCCAAGCGACTGGTCTGCGCTTCGATGCTCAACGGAATCGTCGCAGCGCTGGAGCGGCTGGTGAAAGCAAACGTCAGCACCGGCCAGATCTTGCGGAAGAAGCGCAGTGGATTGATCCCGGCGGCCGACACCAGCACGCCATGCACCACGAACATCAGGCCCAGGCCGATGTAGGACACCACCACGAAGCTGCCGAGTTTAATGATGTCTTGCAGGTTCGAACCGGTGACCACCTTGGTCATCAGTGCCAGTACGCCATACGGGGTCAGCTTCATCACCAGGCGCACCAGACGCATCACCCAGGCTTGCAGGGTGTCGATGGCGTTGAGCACTTTCTGACCTTTCTCGGCATCATCCTTGAGCAATTGCAGCGCAGCGACACCCAGGAACGCAGCGAAGATCACCACGCTGATGATCGAGGTCGGTTTGGCCCGTGCCAGATCGGCAAACGGGTTCTGCGGGATGAACGACAGCAGCAACTGTGGCACGTTAAGGTCGGCGACCTTGCCGGCGTAATCGGTCTGGATGGTTTGCAGCCGCGCCATTTCCTGGGTGCCGGCCACGAGGCCTTCGGCGGTCAGGCCGAACAGGTTGGTCAGGCCGATGCCGATCAGCGCTGCAATGGCGGTGGTGAACAGCAGCGTGCCGATGGTCAGGACGCTGATCTTGCCCAGAGACGAAGCATTGTGCAGACGGGCCACGGCGCTGAGGATCGAGGCGAATACCAGCGGGATCACGATCATCTGCAGCAGTTGCACATAACCGTTGCCCACCAGATCGAACCAGCCGATCGAGGCTTTCAACACCGGGTTGCCGGCACCGTAAACGGTGTGCAAGGCCACGCCGAACGTCACGCCCAGCACCAGCGCGAGCAAAACTTTTTTCGCCAGGCTCCAGCTGGTGTGGTGGGTTTGTGCCAGGCCGTAGAGCAGGGCGAGGAACACCAGCAGATTGAGAATCAGCGGCAGATTCATGAGAACTCCGAGTCAGACTTGTGCCAGCTACCGTCCGGGGCAGCTGTGAATCGGCAAGCCTAACAGCTTGAAAAATAATGAATTAATATCAAAAACGCATGATTTCAGTCGTTTTTGGAATAAGCGGGTGTCGCTGTCAGAAATGCAGCTGGCGCGAAAGGGACGCAGGCGGTCGCTGACAGACGAGGACTGTCACACATATTTGTTAGCGTCGATCTCCTTCATTCAGGGTCTTTTTATAAGGGAAGCATGCCAATGAAGTTCGCACCGAAATTGCTGGCAGCAGCGCTTTGCCTGGGCCTCGCCGGCCAGGTTCTCGCAACGGATCTGAAACACTGGCCCGCCGATCAGGCCAAGGCGCTGGACGCGATGATCGCCGCCAACGCCAACAAAGGTAACTACGCGGTGTTCGACATGGACAACACCAGTTACCGCTACGACCTCGAAGAGTCGTTGCTGCCGTTCATGGAGAACAAGGGCCTGATCACCCGCGATAAACTCGACCCTTCCCTGAAGCTGATGCCGTTCAAGGACACCGCCGACCACAAGGAAAGCCTGTTCAGCTACTACTACCGCCTCTGCGAAGTCGACGACATGGTTTGCTATCCATGGGTCGCCCAAGTGTTCTCCGGCTTCACGCTCAAGGAACTCAAGGGCTATGTCGACGAGATGATGGCGTCCGGCAAACCGGTGCCGGCCACTTATTACGAAGGCGACGTGGTCAAGAAACTCGACGTCAACCCGCCGAAAATCTTCACCGGCCAGCAAGAGCTGTACAACAAACTGATGGAGAACGGCATCGAGGTCTACGTGATGACCGCCGCCTCCGAAGAACTGGTGCGCATGGTCGCGGCCGATCCGAAGTACGGCTACAACGTCAAACCGCAAAACGTGATTGGCGTGTCGCTGCTGCTCAAGGACCCGAAGACGGGCGAGCTGACCACCGCACGCAAGCAGGTCACCGCCGGCAAATATGACGAGAAGGCCAACCTCGGCCTCGAACTGACTCCATACCTGTGGACCCCGGCGACCTGGATGGCCGGCAAGCAGGCGGCGATCCTGACCTACATCGACGAGTGGAAAAAACCGGTACTGGTGGGCGGCGACACCCCGAGCAGCGATGGTTACATGCTGTTCCACAGTGTTGACGTAGCCAAGGGCGGCATCCACCTGTGGGTCAACCGCAAGGACAAGTACATGACCCAGATCAACGGCATGATGGCCAAGAACGCCGCGGCCCAGACCAAGGAAGGGTTGACGGTGACCGCCGACAAGAACTGGGTGATCGTCAAACCTGAAGACATCCAGTAAGACCGCGGCGCCGCCATCGTCGGAACGCCGCCCGGACCAAGCTCGCTCCCACAAAGATCTCGGGTGAAACACAGACTGTGTGAGCACCGAAGATCCCCTGTGGGAGCAAGCTTGCTCGCGATGAGGCCAGTCGGAGCAATGAAAGCCTCTGCATGATCGACATCTCCTGACAGTCGCAACCTACGCATTCTTGCGTAAGGGACTACGACTGCGCCAGAATCCGCCGGCTTGTGCGTCTGGGTACCGGCTTCTATCGTTTCCGCGTCGCTGAACATCAGTGATCGGGTTTGGTAGCCCGTGTTCACCTCGGCGCATTGCGCCACCCTTTGCAGGGTTCGTTTCCGTCTCTGCTCATATGGTGGCCATGCGCAGGGCATCTTCGGACGCGCCGGGTTCCTGGTGACCGGTCTACCAACCTGCGTATGGCCGCCACCCATCGTTTGGTAGCGAGAGTGATGGCTCCTTTTTTCTCACCCGGAGTTCCATCAATGCTGAAAATTACCCCCGATCCCCCAAATACCGACAACCTGTCCGCCCACATCAACACCACCCCGCGCAAACCCAGCCGAACATTCTTGATCGCGCCCGGCCTCGACACCGAAACCCTGTTGGCTCACGCCTGCGAATCCCTCGCCTCGGCCAATGTCATGGCCAGCGATTTCGCCGGACTGCTGGAAGGCTCGCAACGCAGCACGATGCTGGGGATTGCGCAGGTGATCATGTTGGGCGAGCTGGCGGTGAATCAGGCTCTCGATAATCTCGATCCGCAGGATTAACGCTCGCAAAAATGCCCCGCACTTGGCGGGGCATTTTTATGTTCGGCGGTTAACGCCAGCATACCGACGTCCATATCCAGACTCATTTCAGAATTAACCTACATCAATCAAGGAAACGTCTGATTTATCTCCCACTTCGCCTCTTCTAGCGTGCGTCCTTTCGATCTGACAAGGACACATTTCGCATGAAGCGCTATAACATCACTGTCGGTGCTAGAACCACCGTCGGTGGCACCGTGCGTACGGGCTATCAGTACAGCACCATCGAAGATCAGGCCATGGCCCGCGAAGGTGATGAAGTCTATTGCCCGAAGTGCGACAGCATCGGTGTGATTGTCCTCGACGGCCCGCACTTGGTGGATGAGATGGACGGCCGCCAGGCTGCCTTGGACAACGATCTCTGCAGATGCAAATGCGACCCGCCCCCCAGGTTGATTGCTAACCAGACACTCCGTTCTCAACAGTTCGACGATGTGCAGGTCGCCTCGGGGACAAGAGCCGCCGCCCAATCTGCCGCGCCGTCTGCAACCAGTCCCGCGCGAGCGGCACCGGGTCCCTCTGGTCTTGCACCTGCCGCAAGCCCCGCGACACCGTCTTTCGGCGATTTACCGGGGCCGGTTTGCGAGAACTTGTGGCGCGGCTACCAGCAAAGAGCCGAGGCCATCGTGGCACCGGGTGGCATCTTGATTGCCGACCCAAAGGCGCGTAATCGCGCGATCAATGCGGCGTACGCCCGATTGTGGCTGGAGGATCAGCGCTTCCAATGGGCGGGCCTGGCAGCGTTCGCCTCCAAGCAGGTGGGTTGTGGGTTGTTGCATGCTGCGGATTCGATCGAAAAGATCGATGCGGAAAAGGAGGCAAAACAACGATGGGTGGAGTCGCACAGGAGAAAGCCCGCTGGCTTGTTCGGCTGGTTCAGTAAGAGTGAACGGCAGACGACAGCACGCGAACTTGAGCGGGCTGAACGGGATTACGAACAGGCGCGCCGCAACAATCCGACGTGGTGGCTCGATGTGCGGAGCCCGAACGAACCGTTGTCGCTCGTACAGAAGCAACTTCAGTACGTTCACGACATGCTGGCGCTGGGCAATACCACGCTGTTTCTGGATGTGTTTCCGCTGCATGCGTTTTACAAGGAGCGTGGGTTGTTCGCGCTCAAAACCTGCCTGGAATCACGTCAAAAAATTTATGGCCACGATCAGTATCCAGTCCTGTGGCCGATTGAGCAGGAGAGGTTGAGATTCGGTGTTGATCACAAGGAAATCCTGCAAGCCTTCGAAGCCATGGATGCAGGCAATATCGTCGAAAGTGTTGTTTTTCTTGCCGAACATGAGCAGAAGAACATCCTGCAACCAGCGATGTACAGCAACGTGCAATTGGTACGTTTGCTACGTGGTAACCATTTCTCCTATGTCACGAACTTCCCCTCCGGTGCTGCGGCAGCGGTCGAGCTGACTCTGGCCAGCCAGTGTCATCCAAGCGAAGACGGGCGCACCGTGGGCTTCAGCAATGATTACTTTGCCAACCTGGCCGATATCCATCAGCGCATGCCTTTCGTACTCAAGGCCGCGGCGCAATTTGATGAGCTGCTACGACGCTCTGATCGCCACCTGATCGAACAGGCGATCCTGGACATTGCCGCAGGCCGGGGCGTGCGATGAGTCTGCTACGACGAATAGATTGGCAACGCAAGGTTTTGGCAATCGTAGTCGCGGTTCTGTTGATCGTGGCGATGGTTCGAGCGCTTTCGGACGAGCCTGTGATCGCGCTGATGATTGGCGAGCCTTGGGAAGCCATGCGTCAGCGCTCCAGCGCGGTTATCGCTCCGGCTTTTCCTGGATACTCCTGGTTCAACATGCCCAAGTCTGATGCGCGCCTACGTTTTATCGACCCTCAACTCGGATTTGAGACCCCGCTAGCTCGCTTTTTCACGGTTAGTTTCGATAAGGATGGGTTAGTCAGCAGTGTCCGTATGTCCCCGCAGATAGAGCCGCTATTGCTCGACGACACGCTCAAAGTCCTGTTGGGCCTGCAGGAGCAATGGCGCCAAGGCGGTTGGACACCAATCCGGCTCAATGACTTTCCGTCATTCGCCGACACTCCTCAATGGCGTGCCCGATTACGAGATGTAAACACCGGCGGCACTGCTTACTGGCGAGCTGACGACAAATATCAGGTACTGCTAGGGGTTAATCGCTTCAGGGACGATAAGCGTCCCACAGAAGAGCGCTATCTCATCACGTTGCAGCTTGCCACGCCCTGGGGAAGCCCATGACCCAATGGTCGCGACAATGGTTCGGACCCAGCCATAGTTAACGGCTTGTGAAATTTAAAACATCTGTAAGCCCGAGAGTTTATTCAGTTCAGCGAATTAATTTAATGGAGTAGGTATATATGGATGCATGCATTTTTCGGTCACTTATATATGTAGTTGGAGGTGTCTTGCCTGCCTCGGGATTGGCGCTACTCAGTCTGGTTTTTATGGGGTCCGGTAAAGCTTTTTTCATGCTGCTCAGCACGCTCGCATGGCTAGGGACCTGCGGACTTATTTTGGCGGCATCAAACAAACCCACTGATACTGAGCCACGACGTAGGCTGGTTATAACAGCAATGTTAACGATGGGATTGCTCGCTATGTCTCCTCTGCTGTTTTTTTTGTTCACAGCGTTCAGCGACGAAATATGGATTAATTGGGCAATTCTGGGGCCAACACTTCTGGCACTTCACTACATGTGGCAAGTTGTGCGGATTCACTGCTCCGGAAAATGCCGATTTTTTGCATATGGCTCGTTAGAGCTCACAAGGAGGTCATCGGTTGATAAATGATCCCAAAAAAATGCCCCGCACTTGGCGGGGCATTTTTATGTTCGATGCTTAAGCCTTACAGCCCATCAAGCATCGCCTTGTTACGTACAGCACCCTTATCGGCACTGGTGGCCAGCAGGGCGTAAGCCTTCAACGCGGTGGTCACTTTACGTGGCCGCACTTCCACCGGCTTCCAACCTTTCTTGTCCTGCTCGACTCGGCGTGCCGCCAGTTCTTCATCGCTGACCAACAGGTTGATCGAGCGGTTCGGGATGTCGATCAGCACCTTGTCGCCGTCCTGCACCAGGCCGATCGCGCCGCCGGCAGCGGCTTCAGGCGAAGCGTGGCCGATGGACAGACCGGACGTACCGCCGGAGAAACGGCCGTCGGTGAGCAGGGCGCAGGCTTTGCCCAGGCCTTTGGATTTCAGGTACGAAGTCGGGTAGAGCATTTCCTGCATGCCCGGGCCGCCTTTCGGGCCTTCGTAGCGAATGATGACGATGTCGCCTTCTTTCACTTCGTCAGCAAGGATGCCGCGTACGGCGCTGTCCTGGCTTTCGAAGATTTTGGCGTTGCCTTCGAACACGTGGATCGACTCGTCGACACCCGCGGTTTTCACCACGCAGCCGTCCAGGGCGATGTTGCCGTAGAGCACGGCCAGGCCGCCTTCTTGCGAGTACGCATGCTCGACACTGCGGATGCAGCCGTTTTCACGGTCGTCGTCCAGGGTTTCCCAACGGGTCGACTGGCTGAACGCGGTTTGCGTCGGGATGCCTGCCGGACCGGCCTTGAAGAAGTGGTGCACGGCTTCGTCGGTGGTCTGGGTGATGTCCCACTTGGTGATGGCTTCTTCCATGCTGCGGCTGTGCACGGTCGGCAGCTGGGTGTGCAGCAAGCCGCCACGGGCCAGCGAGCCGAGGATGCTGAAGATCCCGCCGGCGCGGTGCACGTCTTCCATGTGGTACTTCTGAATGTTCGGCGCGACCTTGCACAGTTGCGGCACGTGACGGGACAGACGGTCGATGTCGCGCAGGTCGAAATCGATCTCGGCTTCCTGGGCCGCGGCCAGCAAGTGCAGGATGGTGTTGGTGGAACCGCCCATGGCGATGTCCAGGGTCATGGCGTTCTCGAACGCCTGGAAGTTGGCGATGTTGCGCGGCAACACCGACTCATCGTTCTCGCCGTAATAACGCTTGCACAGCTCGACGATGGTGCGCCCGGCCTGCAGGAACAACTGCTCGCGGTCGCTGTGGGTGGCCAGGGTCGAACCGTTGCCCGGCAATGCCAGGCCCAGGGCCTCGACCAGGCAGTTCATCGAGTTGGCGGTGAACATGCCGGAGCACGAACCGCAAGTCGGGCAGGCGCTGCGCTCGTACTCGGCGACTTTCTCGTCAGAAGCGCTGGAGTCGGCGGCGATCACCATGGCGTCGACCAGATCGAGGCCGTGGGAGGCGAGTTTGGTCTTGCCGGCTTCCATCGGGCCGCCGGACACGAAGATTACCGGGATGTTCAGGCGCAGGGCGGCCATCAGCATGCCAGGGGTGATCTTGTCGCAGTTGGAGATGCACACGATGGCGTCGGCGCAGTGGGCATTGACCATGTACTCGACGGAGTCGGCGATGATCTCGCGGCTCGGCAGCGAATAGAGCATGCCGTCGTGGCCCATGGCGATGCCGTCGTCGACAGCGATGGTGTTGAATTCCTTGGCCACGCCGCCAGTGCGTTCGATCTCGCGGGCGACCAGTTGCCCCAGGTCTTTGAGGTGCACGTGGCCCGGTACGAACTGGGTGAACGAGTTGGCAATGGCGATGATCGGCTTCTTGAAGTCGTCATCTTTCATCCCCGTGGCGCGCCACAGTGCACGGGCGCCGGCCATGTTGCGGCCGTGGGTGGATGTTTTCGAGCGGTAATCAGGCATGAAGCACTCCGGGCGGCTAATCAGGTATCAAAAGGGAAGTGAGCTTCTATTGACGTCTGGAACACTCAGAAATGGCCGCGTGTCCGGAAGTTGCCGATAACTTTGCGGGATCGCCGCGCGCTTCAGCTTGAGCTCATAAACCCGCCGGGGATGACTGGCGATGAATGCTCGCGATTCTACACGGCTGGCGGCTGGAGGGAATGCCTGCAAGCGGGGGAGGCAGCATTCACAAGACATGCGGACAGGCCTGCGGAACTTCACATGGAACGATTTTCTGTAGGAGCGAGCTTGCTCGCGATGAACCTGAGGGGAACGCGTTCATCCAGGGTGAGCGCGTTATCGTTGACGACCATCGCGAGCGAGCTCGCTCCTACAGGGAGATGTGTTCGATACATCCAGATCCACTGTCGTGGCGACAAACCCATTCGCCCCATCTACCGTTTATCCTCCATTCGCCAAGGAGGACAACGGAATGTCCAACCCGAACCATGGTCATCGCTTACGCACAGGTCGACAGTCAGAGTCTGGTCGTATCTATCTGCTGACTGCTGTCACACAAGGACGGCAACAATTCTTTAAGGATTGGAGGATGGGTCGTTTTCTGGTGCACGAATTCAGAAGAGCTCAGGAGTCTGGCAATGCCACTTCGATAGCCTGGGTGGTCATGCCGGATCATTTTCACTGGCTGGTTGAGTTGCACAATGGTGATTTACCGAAGTTGATGCAAACGACGAAGTCTCGAAGTGCTCGTGCCATTAACAAGGAGAGAGGTTGCCACGAGACGCTATGGCAAAAAGGCTATTTCGATCGGGCGCTACGCCGAGAGGAAGACCTGAAAGCCGCTGCCCGATACATTATTGCCAACCCATTGCGAGCCGGACTTGTGACCAGTGTTCGTGACTACTCACTGTGGGATGCCATTTGGCTCTGATCTGTAGGAGCGAGCTTGCTCGCGATGAGCCTGAGAGCGCCGCGGGGCGCCAGGCTTCCCGCGTTATCGTTGACGACCATCGCGAGCGAGCTCGCTCCTACAGTGGTTTGCGTTTTAGCTGTTCGGCAACAACCGGCAAGTAATGCTCTTGATATACCGCGTCTCGGCAATCGCCGGATGCACCGGATGATCCGGACCCTGGCCACCGCGTTCGAGCATCTGGATGTTGCGGTCCAGGTGACGGGCGCTGGTCAGCAGGATGTTCTGCAGGTCGTCTTCCGGCAGGTGCATCGAGCACGATGCGCTGACCAGGATGCCGTCCTTGGTGAGCAGGCGCATGGCTTGCTCGTTCAGGCGGCGGTAGGCGCCTTCGCCGTTCTTCATGTCTTTCTTGCGTTTGATGAACGCCGGCGGGTCGGCCACGATCACGTCGAAACGCTCTTCGCTGGCTTTGAGTTCTTTGAGGGCTTCGAACACGTCGCCTTCGATGCAGGTCATTTTCTCGGCGAAGCCGTTCAGCGCAGCGTTGCGCTCGACACCGTCGAGGGCGAAGGCCGACGCATCGACGCAGAACACTTCACTGGCGCCGAACGCGGCAGCCTGCACGCCCCAGCCGCCGATGTAGCTGTACAGGTCCAGCACGCGTTTGCCTTTGGCATACGGCGCCAGGCGTGCGCGGTTCATGCGGTGGTCGTAGAACCAGCCGGTTTTCTGGCCTTGAATGACTGGCGCTTCGAATTTCACGCCGTTCTCTTCGAGGGCAACCCACTCCGGCACCAGGCCGAAGACGGTTTCGACGTAGCGGGTGAGGCCTTCAGCGTCACGGGCAGCGGAGTCGTTCTTGAACAGGATGCCGCTTGGCTTGAGCACCTGGGTCAGTGCCGCGATCACGTCGTCTTTATGGGCTTCCATGGTGGCCGAAGCGATCTGTACTACGAGGATGTCGCCGAAACGGTCGACCACCAGGCCCGGCAGCAGGTCGGAGTCGCCGTAGACCAAGCGATAGAACGGCTTGTCGAACAGGCGGTCGCGCAGGGACAGGGCCACGTTCAGGCGGTGTACCAGCAGCGATTTGTCCAGCGGCAACTTGATGTCGCGCGATAGCACACGGGCGCAAATCAGGTTGTTCGGGCTCATGGCAACGATGCCCAGCGGCTTGCCGCCAGCGGCTTCGAGGATCGCCTGGTCGCCGGCCTTGAAACCGTGCAAAGGCGTAGCGGCTACATCGATTTCGTTGCTGTAGACCCACAAGTGACCGTTGCGCAGACGACGGTCGGCGTTGGCTTTGAGGCGCAGGCTAGGCAGGGACATGTCGTCGCTCCGGAAAAAAGAGCGGGAGTATAGCGTGTTGAGCCCCCGGATTGGCCTGCGAATGGACATGTGGCAAGGGTTGTCTTGCGATTTGGTATGTCGGATCCAACTTTATAAAGGTTAGAATCACCGTCTGACCCAGAGTGTGCACAAATGTCCCAAGAGCTGACTTGCGAACAGATCCAACAAGCCCTGCAGGGCATCAGCGTACCGGCCCAGCCGCAAATCATGGTGGATTTGCAGATGGAGCAGTACATGCCCGACCCGGATCTGGAAGTCATCGCCAGGCTGATTTCCCAGGACCCGGGTCTTTCCGGTTCCCTGCTGAAGATCGTCAATTCGCCGTATTACGGCCTGAGCAACAAGATCGCCTCGATCCAGCGCGCGGTAAATCTGCTGGGCAGCCGCTCGGTCATCAACCTGATCAACGCGCAGTCGATCAAGGGCGAGATGAATGACGAGACCATTGTCACCCTGAACCGTTTCTGGGACACCGCCCAGGACGTGGCCATGACCTGCCTGACCCTGGCCAAGCGCATTGGCGTTGAAAATGGCGACGAAGCTTATGCCCTGGGCCTGTTCCATGACTGCGGGGTGCCCTTGATGCTCCAGCGTTTTCCCGACTACATGGGCGTTCTGGAGCAGGCCTATGCCAACGCCAGCGCCGAATGCCGGGTGGTGGATACGGAGAATCAGGTGTTCAATACCAACCACTCGGTGGTCGGGTATTACACGGCCAAGTCCTGGCGTCTGCCGGAACACGTGAGCGCGGCGATCGCCAATCACCACAACGCCCTGGCGATCTTCAGCGATGAGTCGTCGCGCAACAGTTCGCTGAAAAACCTGCTGGCGATACTGAAAATGGCCGAGCATATTTGTGCTTCTTATCGGGTGCTGGGCAACCAGACCGAAGATCACGAGTGGAACAGCATCGCGCCGCTGGTGCTCGATTATGTCGGCCTCTCGGACTATGACTTCGAGACCCTCAAGCAGACGATCCGCGACCTCGGCACTCATCGCTGAGTGTCGGACTTTCTTCTTTCAAGAGCGCACCATGCCTGAATTGCCAGAAGTCGAAACCACCCGTCGCGGCATCGCGCCGTACCTGGAAGGCCAGCGCGTCAGCCGGGTGATCGTGCGTGATCGGCGCCTGCGCTGGCCGATTCCCGAAGACCTCGATGTGCGGTTGTCCGGGCAGCGCATCGTACTGGTGGAGCGGCGCGCCAAGTACCTGCTGATCAATGCCGAAGTCGGCACCTTGATCAGTCATTTGGGCATGTCAGGCAATTTGCGTCTGGTGGAGGTCGGGCTGCCGGCGGCCAAGCATGAGCACGTGGACATCGAGCTGGAGTCGGGCCTGGCCCTGCGTTACACCGACCCGCGGCGCTTCGGCGCAATGCTCTGGAGCCTCGACCCGCTCAATCATGAATTGCTGATTCGCCTGGGGCCTGAGCCGCTGACCGACCTGTTCGATGGTGAGCGCCTGTTCCAGCAGTCCCGTGGCCGTTCGATAGCGGTCAAGCCATTCATCATGGATAACGCGGTGGTGGTGGGCGTCGGCAATATCTACGCGACCGAAGCGTTGTTCGCCGCCGGGATCGACCCGCGCCGCGAAGCCAGGAGCATTTCCCGTGCGCGTTACTTGAAGCTGGCCATCGAGATCAAGCGCATCCTGGCGGCTGCCATCGAGTGTGGCGGTACCACGCTGCGGGACTTTATCGGTGGTGACGGTCAGCCCGGTTATTTCCAGCAGGAACTGTTCGTGTACGGCCGTGGCGGTGAACACTGCAAGGTCTGTGGCACGGGGCTGCGGGAAGTGAAGCTCGGGCAGCGCGCCAGCGTTTTTTGCCCGCGTTGTCAGAGCTGATACGCGCGACAATCCGTTAGAGATTCGGCGTGGCTGATGGCCTCATCGCGAGCAAGCTCGCTCCCACAGGGGTTTGTGAACGACACAGATCCAGTGTGGGAGCGAGCTTGCTCGCGATGAGGCCTGAAAGAGCACTACATCATTCAAGCCTTGCCGGTAATCTTGCGGTACTTCTCCATCAACTGTTCTTCAGTCTCCGGATGAGCTTCGTCCAGTGGAATGCAATCCACCGGGCAGACTTGCTGGCACTGCGGTTCGTCGTAGTGGCCGACGCACTGGGTGCACAGGTTCGGGTCGATCACGTAGATCTCTTCGCCTTGGGAAATGGCGGCGTTCGGGCACTCGGGTTCGCAGACGTCGCAGTTGATGCAATCGTCGGTGATGATCAGGGACATGCTAACTCCAGCCGGGGCGGCAAGCCCGGGCGCAATAAACCAATGCGCATAATTGTGCCGCATTGGCGCCTGCGTTGCACGCAGGTGCGACGTACTGTAGGAGCCAGCCTGCTGGCGAAGAACCCGAGAACGCCGCGGGGTGTCAGGTTTCCCGCGTTATTGTTGACGTCCATCGCGAGCAGGCTCGCTCCTACAGTTTGCGGGGGTTATTTCTTCTTGAAACGCTCGGTCAGGGCGTCCGCCACCACAGGGTGGACGAACTTGGTGATATCGCCGCCCAGGGCTGCGATTTCACGGACCAGCGTCGAGGAAATGAACGAGTAACGCTCGGAAGGGGTCAGGAACAGGCTTTCCACGTCCGGCGCCAACTGGCGATTCATGTTGGCCAGCTGGAACTCGTATTCGAAGTCTGACACCGCGCGTAAACCACGCAGGAACACGTTGGCATTCTGCTCTTTGGCGAAGTGCGCGAGCAGCGTCGAGAAGCCGACGACTTCAACGTTCGGCAGATGTTTGGTGACCTCGCGTGCCAGTTCCACGCGCTGTTCCATTGGAAACAGCGGGTTTTTCTTGGGGCTCGCGGCAACGGCAATGATCACGTGATCGAACAGGCGCGAGGCGCGTTCGACCAGATCGCCATGGCCCTTGGTAATAGGGTCGAAGGTACCTGGGTACAACACTCGGTTCATCGCGTCGTCCTGGCGGGAATCCGTTGGGGAGTCGGATGGTATCGCAGCCTTCCCGGTCGGCCAAGTCGCCTGTTGGATAAGAAAGCACTATAGACGATGGGAATAATCGTCATTTTCATGGATTTTTTAAACGTTCGGCCAAGGATGTCGCCAGTTGCGCCGTCAGTCCATAGACTGACAGCTGCGGGTTGGCACCAATGCTGGTGGGGAACAGCGAACCGTCGTGGATCGACAAATTGCCCAGTTGATGATGCCGGCCGAGGCTGTCGGTCACCGCATTCGTCGGGTCTTCACCCATGGCGCAACCGCCCATCACATGGGCACTGCCCAGGCGTGTGCGATACAACTCCAGGCTCAGGCCGTCGATTAGCGTGCGGGCTTCGGCGAGTGTCTTCACGTAACGGGCATCGGCGTGCATCGGCATGATTGCCTTGGCGCCACCCGCAAACTGGATCTCGGCCATGGTATGGAACGCCCGGCGCAATCCATCCCAGGCGTAGGGCGAGAGCTGATAATCCAGCACCGGTGTGTCATCGCTGCGCAATTCGACGCTGCCACCGGGGCTATCCGGGTGAAAACCGTCCCGCAGTAACGCCAGCATGGCGTGGGTATGCGGCAGATTGGCCATGTGTTGCGAATTCTCCTGGCCGAACCCGCCGAGCAACGTCGTGGCCAGCGCCGGGTGCAGGGGCGGGACTTCCAGTTTGAAGGACATCTTGCCGGTGGTGCCGTCCTGCCATTGGAAATGGTCGGAGTAAATCGACTGCGGCGCGCCGTAGAACGGGTTGACCACTTCGTCGAACAGTGCGGCAGACATATTCACCGGGTGCAGGAAGGTGCGTTTGCCCAGGCGCTTGTGCGGGTCGGGTGCCCCGGAGCGCATCAGCAAGGCCGGGCTGTTGATGCCGCCACCGGACAGCACGAAATGCCGTGCCTTGACCGTGATGGTGCGCCCGGTCGGTGCGACGCAGCGTTCATCCATCGCCGAACATTGCAGGCTGGTGACCTTGTCGCCGCTGATGTTAAGTTTTTCGGCGCGGGCCAAGTAAAGCAGCTCGCCGCCTTTTTCCAGGGTCGCTGGAATGGTGGTGACCATCATCGATTGCTTGGCGTTGGTCGGGCAGCCCATGCCGCAGTAGCCGAGGTTCCAGCAGCCGCGCACGTTGCGCGGGATGACGTGCCATGAGTAATTCAGTGCTTCGCAGCCCTTGCGAATCACATCATTGTTGGCGTTGGGTGGCACCATCCACGGCGCGACGCCCAGGCGTTGCTCCATTTTTTCGAACCACGGTGCCATTTCCGCCGGGCTATGGCCCTTGACGTTGTGCTCTTTGGCCCAGTGTTCCAGGGTCGGTTCCGGAGTGCGGAAACTGGAGGTCCAGTTGATCAACGTGGTGCCGCCCACCGCCCGGCCCTGGAGGATGGTGATCGCGCCGTCCTTGCTCATGCGGCCGATGCCTTCCTGATAAAGGCTGCTGTAGGCCTGGTCTTCGAGCAGCTTGAAATCGCTGCTGGTCTTGAGTGGGCCTTCTTCGATCAGCAGCACTTTGTAGCCGGCTGCGCTGAGGATTTCGGCGGTGGTGCCGCCGCCGGCTCCGCTGCCGATGATCGCCACGTCCGCTTCGAGTGTCAGGTCCTGGGTCAGTTGCGAGCCATTGTAGGTTTTCCAGCCTCGGGCCATGCCTTCGCGGAACGGATCGGGTACGGGCATCTTCGGATTCTCTTTTTATTGTTGGAGTAGGCGGTGAAACGGCTGGCCCCATCGCGAGCAAGCTCGCTCCCACATTGGTTCTGCGTCGTTCACAAATCCCCTGTGGGAGCGAGCTTGCTCGCGATAGGGGCGACTCGTTTTCAGACCGTAGGCGGCCCGGGATACCCGCAATGCGCCCACGATTCCTTGCGGCCGTACCAGGCCATCATCACCAGTTGCAGCAAGGAACTGTGGCCCATGCGCAACAGGCTCAACGAGCTGTTTTCCCAGCGATCGAGAAAGGCTCGGATGTCGTTGGCGCTGGCGTTTTCCCAACTGCCCCAGATCCCGGTCAACGGCCCGCGGGTTACGGCCATGCCCAGCACATCGAACAGTTGCCGGGTCAGTTTGAGTATTTCCGGTGACAAGTGAGCGAGGTTGTAATCAAGGCTTTTCAGTGTGCCCTCGACAGCCTCGGGCATCCGTTCGGAGGTTACGGCACCCTCGAGCATGACTGGAATCAATGCCCGCAAAAACAGCAGGTCGCCGCTGCGTAACGTGACGAAACCACTGGCCGGAACACTCGACGTACAGCCGCTGAGGCTGGCGCCCAATCCGGCAGTGGCGAGAAAGGCGCTGGCGCCAAGGCTGAATTTAAGTAGCCCGCGCCGTGACAGCGCGGGTGTATCGGAAAAGCTGGGGTTCATTATTGTTATTACCCGATGGTGAAATCGTTAGCGGATGAACAGCTTCTGGATCAGCTTCTGGATCGACTTGCCATACGGCGGGTAAATCAGTTTCGCCGCGTTGAAGCGCTGCTTGATCAGCACGCCCTTGGCCTTGCTGAAGGTCAGGAACCCTTCATGGCCATGATAATGACCCATGCCCGAGGCACCGATTCCGCCGAACGGCATGTCGTCCTGAGCGACGTGCAGCAGCGTGTCGTTCAGGCACACGCCGCCGGAATGGGTTTCATGCAGCACACGCTGTTGTTCGCGCTTGTCGTAGCCGAAGTAATACAGCGCCAGTGGGCGAGGGCGTTGGTTGATGTAGGCAAATGCCTGGTCCAGATCCTTGTACGGCACGATCGGCAGCAGCGGTCCGAAAATCTCGTCCTGCATCACCGTCATCTCGTCAGTGACATTGAGTAGCAGGCTATGGCTCATGCGTCGGCCCTGGCTCTGGTCGAACAGCGGCATCAGCAACGCACCCTTGCTGGTGGCATCGCTGACGTAGCCGTTTAGGCGCGCCAGTTGTCGCTCATTGATGATCGCGGTGTAGTCCGGGTTGTCGGCCAGCGTCGGATAAAACCCGCGGACGGCTGTGCGATAGGCCTCGATGAAACCTCCGACGCGATCCTCCGGCACCAGTACGTAGTCCGGTGCCACGCAGGTCTGGCCGGCGTTCAGGGTCTTGCCGAAGGCGATGCGCTCGGCGGCGTCCTTGAGCGGCACGTCGCGGGAAACAATGGCTGGGGACTTGCCGCCCAGTTCCAGGGTGACCGGGGTCAGGTTTTCCGCGGCGGCGCGCATGACGTGTTTGCCGATGCTGGTGGCGCCGGTGAACAACAGGTGATCGAACGGCAGGCGTGAAAACGCCACGCCCATATCGGCCTCGCCCAGGACCACGCAAACCAGGTCTTCGGGGAAGACTCGCGCCAGCAGTCGCTTCATCAGCAGGCCGGTCGCGGGGGTTGACTCACTGAGCTTGAGCATCACCCGATTGCCCGCCGACAGCGCGCCGACCAGCGGGCCGATGGCCAGGTACAGCGGGTAGTTCCACGGCACGATGACCCCGACCACGCCCAGCGGTTGGTAAATCACTTTGGCCGCAGCGGGCTGGAAGGCTAAACCCACCTTGCGCCGCGATGCTCGCATCCAGCCCTTGAGGTGTTTGCTGGCGTAATGGATGCCGTGCAGGCTGGGCATCAGTTCGGCGAGCAGGGTTTCATCGGCGCTGCGATGGCTGAAGTCCTGGCTGATCGCATCGATCAGGGCCTGACGTTCAGTATTCAACAAATCCTTTAGCACCTTGAGCCATTGCTGACGCTGCGCGGCGGGTGGCATCGGATTGGCAGCGTAGGCGGCACGCTGGGCGTTGAACAGGGCCTGAAGCTCTTCCAACGGCTGCTGTAGGTTCTGCAGGTAGGAAATTTCAGCAGTCATGGTCGGCTCCGGATTTATTGTAATGAGGCATTTTTTAGAGTCTATGCTCTAAAAAGTCAAATGACATCCTGTAACAGCTTTGTTTTATCCACTCGCGGATAGATCTAAGATGCCCCTCAACGCACTCTGAATTAAAGCTCAAGCCATGGCCCCACGGATCAAAACCAGCGAGCGCATCGTGCAGAACAGCCTGGAGCTGTTCAATCAACAGGGCGAGCGCAGCATCAGTACCAACCACATTGCTGCCCATATGGAAATTTCCCCGGGCAACCTGTACTACCACTTCCCTAACAAGCAGGCGATCATCGCTGTGCTGTTCAGCGAGTACGAAAGCCTGGTGGACAGCTTCCTGCGCCCGCCCCAGGGCCGTGCTGCCACGGTGGAAGACAAACGCTTCTACCTCAAGGAGCTGCTGGCGGCGATGTGGCGTTACCGGTTTCTGCATCGCGATCTCGAACATTTGCTCGACAGCGATCCGGACCTGGCCGACCGCTATCGACGTTTCTCCCAGCGCTGCCTGATCCAGGGTTCGGCGATCTATGAAGGCTTCGTCGCCGCCGGCATTCTGAAGATGGACAAGGTGCAGATCGAATCCCTGACGCTCAATGCCTGGATCATCCTCACGTCCTGGGTGCGCTTCCTGTGCACCACGCGGGAGAATTCCAGCCACCTCAGCGAGCAGGCCATTAAACGCGGTGTGTATCAGGTATTGGTACTGGAAGCCGGGTTCGTCACGGATGAGGCCCGCGATGCGGTCAACGCCTTGTTCGAAGAGTTTTACGTGCCCCTGGCCCAGGCGCTTGAGGAAGTGTCGTAGGATCGAAGCCCGATAAAAATCACAGGAGCCCGTTATGCCCATTGCGCAACTGATCAGCCCGCAAGCACTGGACCTGAAAAAGGACCAGCCGGGGCTGGTGATTCTGGATTGTCGTTTTGCCCTTGAAGACCCGGATTACGGTCAGCGCAGCTATGCCGAAGGGCACATTGCCGGTTCGAGCTATGCCGACCTTGAGCGTGATCTGAGTGGCACCGTGGTCAAGGGCGTGACCGGGCGTCATCCGTTGCCCGAGCCCGCGCAACTGATCGAGCGCCTGCAAGCCTGGGGCATCAATGCCGATAGCGAAGTGGTTCTGTATGACGACGGCCCGGGTGCCTATGCGGCGCGGGCCTGGTGGTTGCTGGCCTGGCTGGGCAAGCGCGATGGCGTATTCATCCTCGATGGCGGCCTCAAGGCCTGGCATGCAGCGGGGCTTCCGTTGAGTCTGGATGCGCCGTCAATCACCCGTGGCACCTTTACCGGCAGTCCTGACACAGCGTTGCTGATCAGCGCCGAGCAACTGCAAAAACGCCTCTCCCAGCCGCAACTGACCCTGCTCGATGCCCGTGCACTGCCGCGTTTCAAGGGTGAAGTGGAGCCGATCGATCCGGTAGCCGGGCACATTCCCGGCGCCCAGTGTGCAGCGTTTACCGACAACCTGGGCGCAGACGGGCGCTTCCTGCCGGCCGATCAGCTCAGGCAGCGTTTCGCCACGAAACTGGGTGATCGCTCGCCGACCGATCTGGTGGCGTACTGCGGTTCCGGCGTGACGGCGTGCCACAACCTGTTTGCGTTGTGTCTGGCCGGTTATCCGTTGGGTTCGTTGTATGCCGGGTCGTGGAGCGAATGGATCAACGAGCCTGCGCGGGGCATTGCTAGCGGCGAATAAGCACCACGAAACCTTGTGGGAGCGAGCTTGCTCGCGATGAGGCCATCACATTCAATATTGATGCTGATTGTTAAGCCGCTATCGCGAGCAATCGAGCGTCGACCGGCTGCTCCCACAGGGATGGATGGTGTTTGTGAGATCTCGTTAAGCCTCAAGTCCCCGCTTTGCGCTGCGATACGCCCCCGGCCCGACCCCATACACTTGCTTGAACTGCCGACTCAGATGGCTCTGGTCGGCAAACCCCAGTTGCATCGCGACTTCCAGCGGCAGACAACCACTTTGCAGCATCGCCCGTGCCCGGGCGATGCGCTGTTGCATCAGCCAGGTGTGCGGCGGCATGCCGGTGGCACGGCGGAACACTCGGGCGAAATGGAATGGCGAGAGATTGACCGCCGCTGCCAGCGCCTCCAGTGAGGGCGGTGCTGCCAGTTGCGCCTGCAGCAATTCCTTGGCCAGGCTCACGGCCCGGTGTTCCTTGCCAGGTTTGCCGGCATCGGGCACCGCCGCATGACGCTGCAACAGCGACAGCACCAGTTCGCGCCAGACCGTTTGTTGCTGCAATGCCGTGGCGGGGCTTTCCAGCAGGCGGTGGAGTTGGCAGAAACCGTTCACCAGATCCTGATCGCGATACAGCGTGGCACCGAAGGCCGGCAAGTGGCGGGTCGGCAATTCGAGTTCGGCCAGCAGCGAGGTTATCTGTCCGCTGTCCGGATAAAACGCCCGGTAGAGCCAGCCATCCTCGGTGCCTTTATGACCGGTGTGCAATTCATCGGGGTTGATCAGCACCAGTGTGCCGCTGCCCGCCAAGTGTTCGGCACCGCGATAGCGATAACGCTGGGCACCGGCCATGATCATGCCGATCACATAGCCATCATGCACATGGGGCGCGAAACGATGATCGATGTAGCGGGCGGACAATAACTCGACTCCGGCCAGTGGTGCGGTTTGCCAGAAATGAATCGACTCGCCCTGATCGCTGACCATGGCTTTACTCGCGAGCCACGGCGACCAGCCACTCGGGGATGCGCCGTTCCAGGTAATAACCCGGTTGCCGGAGCGTGCCGTCTACGAAACCGACGTGCCCGCCCTTGGCTTGCAGTTCAAGTTGCGTACAGGCGGACAATTCATCGGCGTGCGGCAGGCTGTGGGGAAATACGAAGGGGTCGTCGGCCGCCTGAATCATCAGGGTCGGCGTGCGAATTTCGCCGAGGAAGTAGCGGCTCGATGCGCGGCGATAGTAATCCTCGGCATCGACAAAGCCGTTCAGCGGTGCGGTAACCCGGCCATCGAAATCCCAGAATGTGCGCATGTTTTCCAGCGAGCCAAGTGCAGCCAATGCGGCCAGGCCATCCTCGCGTCCGTCATGCTGGAACTGCCGCTGTTTGTTCTTGATGTAGGCGAGCATCTCGCGCATGAAATGCGCCTGATAGACTTTTGAGAAACCTTGGTCGATACGGTCGGCGCACTGGTCCAGGCGGAACGGCACCGACACCGCCACGGCGCCCATCAAGTCGCTGTCGCTGCCGGTTTCGCCCAAATGCTTGAGCAGGATATTACCGCCCAGGGAGTACCCCACCGCATACAGTGGCGCGAGAGGTCGTTTGGCCCGCAAGTGCCTGATGGTTTCGGCCAGGTCTTCGCTGGCGCCGGAATGGTAGCTGCGCGGCAACAGGTTGGGTTCGCCAGAGCAGCCACGCCAATTCAGCGCGACGCTGGCCCAGCCTCGGTCGCCCAAGGCTTTTTGCATGCCGGCGACATAAGGCGAATTCGAGGAGCCGGTGAGCCCGTGCAACACCAGCACCAAGGGTGCGTCGGCGCTGTGCGGGCCATGCCAGTCGAGATCGAGAAAATCGCCGTCTTCAAGCCAAAGACGTTCGCGTTCGCGTTCGATGTGCACGGTTTTACGCCACAGAGGCCCCCACAAGGTTTGCAAGTGCGGATTGCCGATGCCAAAGGCGGGGGTAAAGGACGGCGGTGAGGCCAGTGCGGGGTGCGATTGCACAGTCATTCTCGGTGGAAGTGTTCATGAGTGTGCCCGAAGACGCGGCGGGACAGCGCCGCGACCGCGCCAGCATGGCTATCTAACTTGCCACAATCTCGGCAGGTGCGCGACACATGGCGTTGGTTGTGCTTTCGCTCGGAGCTGGCAGTGGTTGTTGATCTGCCTTCGGCCCCAGAATGACCGCGCGCCAATGTTCGGCGTGGTAATGCCGGTTGAGCGTGTTTTTGATTGAAGCGGGGCTCAGCTTTAAAGCTGCTTGCGTGGCGAAGTCGAGGTCCAGCGGCAGATTGTGAGCGCTGATGGCATACAACTGCCTCAGAATCTGTGCATTGGTAGCACTGTTCAACGGCGCGCTACCGGTCAGTTGCTGTTGGCTGCCTTCGAGTTCCTGCTGGGTCGGCCCTTGGGCGAGGAAGTCGCTGAACATCGTCTTGATATGGGCCAGCACGGCATCGGCCTGCTCTGGTCGGGTCTGCAATTCAATGGTCAGCCACCCTTGTGCCTGAAGGGCTGAGAGGTCGGCTTCAACGTGGTAGGTCAGGCCTCGGCGTTCACGCAGTTCATTACTCAGTCGGTTGGTGAAAATCCGCATGGCCATCTGTAGCGCAACGTAGTCCGGACTGTTTCGCAGGACACTTGGCTGGGCAAGGCGCAGGTAAGCCTGGGTCGATGGTCGCTCAGCGCGCAGCAGACCTGGAGCGACTGGACTTGTCACTGGCTGGATCGCGGCAGTGGCCGGTCCCAAGGGCAAGGCCGCGGATATCTGTGCACCGATGCGTTGGGCTTCTTCCTCGGAGAGGTCGCCGACCAGTGTGATCTGGGCATTGCCCGCGGCATAAGCCTCGCTATGAAAGTCTTGCGCCTGGTTGCGGGTGATGGAGGTCAGTCCGGCCCTGGTTCCGTAGAGGGACTGAGCATAACCATGGTTGGGAAACAGCTGGCCGAAATTGGTTTCTCGGGCTTGAACAGCATGGGACTGATCATCGAGATCCAGAAAGTACTGCAGTTGGGATTTCACCTTAGGCAGGGACTCTTGTGGTAACAGCGGCTTGCCGAGTACCTGGGCAAAAAGTTCCAGGGCTGGAGTGCGCCGTGATTCGTCACTCAGGCTACGCAGGGAAAGCCAGCTCCGGTCCTGGTTGATGCCCATATCCATCCTTGCCCCCAGATTATCGAACGTCGCCTCTATGGCGTTGACGTCCTTGCCAGCTACGCCCTCAGTCAAAAGTCTAAAGGTAACTGCGGCCAGGCCGGGTTGATGCGGGGTGTGGGCGCTGCCGGCAGCAAAACTCACCAGGACATCGAACATCGGCAGGCCAGGAGTGCGGATGAACAGGATCTTCGTTCCACTGAGCGTTTTGTAACCCTTGATCGACAGCGCGCGGTGGATCGTCAGAGACTGTGGTTCGTTGAGCGATTGCAGCACTGGTTTCTGGGGCGCGGTGGTTGCAACGGCAGGGGCCTGTGCACTCAACAGTATGACGGCCAGGATCACTCCATTGATGAGGCCTTTGAGCTTATCCATTGTTTTTCTCCGGCAGGATTTTCGCGGTACTCAAGCGCTCACGCGTCAGGTAAGTCTTTGCGACTTGTTGAATGTCCAGGGGAGTGACCTTGTTCAGCTCATCCGTATCCTGATCGGCCAGCCGCCAGTCCAGGCCGATAGTTTCCAGCAGGCCCAAGGTGTTGGCCTGCCCCTCCAGATCATCCTGCGCATAAACCGAGTTAGCGATCAGGAGGTTTTTCGCGCGCTCCAGTTCTGCCGGTTCCGGTGCCTTGCTCTTCAGTGATTCGATCACTTGCCACAGACGGGCGAGGGCTTCGTCAGCGTCATTGAGCTTGTCCGGGTTGAGCTGGGTGCTGATGGTCAGTAACGAATCGCCGCGATTGAAGGCGTCGTACTCTGAGTCGGCCTCGGTGAATACCGCCTCGCTCAGTTGCAGTTGCTGTTTGATCCGCGCGCTATTGGACCCGGCCAGTAACCTATCGAGCAGGCGCAGGGCATGGGCGGTCCGATGATCCGGTGCCGTGGTCAGGCTGGGCGCGTTGAAACTCATGATCAGGCGCGGGGACGCTACCGGCGCGCGCAGGGTCAGTGACCGTTCACCGGCAGTAGCCAGCTCGACGGGTGCAGGCGCCACAGGTATCGCGCGCCGCTCAAGATGGCCGAAGTGCTGCTGTGCCAAGGCCTTGATCCGCTCAGGTGCAACATCGCCAACGACCACCAGCGTCGCATTGTTCGGCGAATACCAGGCCTGATACCACTGCTGCAATTGCACGGTGTTCATGCGTTGCAGATCGTGCATCCAGCCGATCGTCGGGGTGCCGTAGCCGCTGGCCGGGTGGGCGATGCTGTTTAGTCGTTCGTGAGCCAGCGCGATGATTTCATCATCAACGCGCATCCGACGTTCCTCCTGAATGACCTTGAGTTCCGGTGTGAAGTCCTGTGCATCCAGCTCGGCCGTGCTCATCAGGTCGGCCAGTATTTCGAACGCGACGCCAGTGCGGCCGGAAGGCAGTGTCTGGTAAAAAACCGTGAAATCAGTGCCGGTAAATGCGTTTTGGCTGGCGCCCAGTTTTTCCAGTATCGCCGCGAACTCTCCGGCGCAGGCCTTGCTGCTGCCTTTGTAAACCATATGTTCGAGGGCGTGGGACAGGCCAGACTGGCCGGGCAGTTCGTAGCTTGAACCAGCCTTGATCCAGAGTTGGGCGGTGACGATGGGGGAGCGGTGGTCCTCGCGTACGACAACCTTGAGGCCGTTATCCAGTACGAAGTCTTGTGTTGCAGGGGGGGTCGCCGCGCCGGCCATGAACGGCAGACAGGCGATAAAGGGCAGCATAAGTAGGCTGCGGGAGACGTTCATCCTTGTTCATCCTCAGTGGTTTGCAGGTAATTGCGCAAGCCACTGTGGATGATCCGTAAGGATGTCAGGCGGTAACTATGTAGTGCACCCTGCAACCGGCTCGGGGGTAGTCATCTCGTCG
This sequence comes from Pseudomonas sp. IT-196MI5, assembly GCF_949767415.1. Taxonomy (NCBI): domain Bacteria; kingdom Pseudomonadati; phylum Pseudomonadota; class Gammaproteobacteria; order Pseudomonadales; family Pseudomonadaceae; genus Pseudomonas; species Pseudomonas sp. IT-196MI5. The sequence continues at coordinate 40,418 of NZ_CATKPZ010000033.1, read as the reverse complement.
AAATGTCAGGCGCTACGTTGCCACAACGAGTAATACACGCGTCCGGATTTCTGCTCCCGGTGCAGGCGCCAGTTCTCCGGCAGGCCCAGGGTCGACGGCGCCGACTCGCTTTCGGTGTACACCCAAGCGTCTTCAGCCAGCCATTGGCGCTCTTCGAGCAACTTGCAAACGGCGGGCAGCAGGTTCTGGTTGAACGGCGGGTCGAGGAACACCAGGTCATAGGCCATCGCGGTCTGGGTTTCCAGGTAGCGCAGGGCATCGGCGGTCTGGACCTGGCCGTTGGTGCAGCGCAATGTGCCCAGGTGCTCTTTCAGGCTGGACACCGCGATACTGCTGGCGTCCAGCGCCTGACCCATGGCCGCGCCACGGGACAGTGCTTCGAGGAACAGCGCGCCACTGCCGGTGAACGGGTCGAGCACCTTGGCGCCCGGCACGTAAGGCGCGAGCCAGTTGAACAGGGTTTCACGCACACGATCCGGCGTCGGGCGCAGGCCCGGGGCGTCGGGGAAGCTCAGCTTGCGGCTGCGCCATTCGCCGCCGATGATGCGCAGCTGGTTCACGCCGTTGTGGACGTTCTTGGCGGGTTTTTTTGGACTTGCCATTAATGCTCCGGAACCCCGAGCGGTTGCTCGGAAGGTTTATCAGTAGGGGCCGGTAACGGCTTTTGCGGCACGGTCGGGCCAGCGCTGACGATGACCATTTTATCCGTGCCCAGGTGTTTGTTCATGGCGGCTTTGACCTGCTCGATGGTCAAGGCCTGGGACTGTTGCATGAAGTCTTCCAGGTGACTCAACGGCAAGTTGTAGAAACCGATGGCGCCCAGTTGGCCGACGATATCGGCGTTGCTGGCAGTGGACAGCGGGAAGCTGCCGGCGAGTTCGCGCTTGGCGTCGTCGAGCTCTTTTTCGGTCGGGCCGGTTTCAAGGTAGTCGGCCAGTACATCCTGCACCAGTTTCAGGGTGCCTTCGCTCATCTCGGCGCGGGTCTGCAGGTTGATCATGAACGGGCCACGGGCCTGCATCGGGGTGAAGCCCGAATACACACCATAAGTCAGGCCACGCTTCTCGCGCACTTCGCTCATCAAACGGGTGCCGAAGCCGCCGCCACCGAGAATCTGGTTACCCATGGACAATGCCGCGTAGTCCGGGTCATCACGGTCGATGCCCAGTTGCGCGAGCATCAGGTTGGTCTGCTTGGACGGGAACTCGATATGGCCGACGCTGGCCTTGGGCTCGACCGGTTGCGCGATTTTCGGCAAGGCCGGGCCTTTGGGCAGGGCGCTGGACACCTGGGCGGCAATCGCTTCGGCTTCCGCGCGGGACAGGTCGCCAACCAGCGCGATCACCACGTTACCGGCCGCGTAGGCTTTCTCGTGAAAGGCACGCAGTTGGGCCACGGTGATCGCCGGGACGGTTTTCGCCGTGCCGTCGCTGGCGTGTGCGTACGGGTGATCACCATACAAGCGGTTCATCAGTTCCAGGCTCGCCAGTTTGCCCGGGTTCTGTTTCTGGTATTCAAAACCGGCGAGCATCTGGTTCTTGATGCGGGCAAAGGAGTCGGCGGGGAAGGTCGGTTTGCCGACGACTTCGGCGAACAGTTTCAGGGCCGACTCACGCTTGTCCTTGTCACTGAGGCTGCGCAGCGACGCGATAGCCATGTCCTTGTAAGCGCCGTTGCCGAAATCGGCACCCAGGCCTTCGAAGCCCTGGGCAATGGCGCCGACGTCTTTGCCGGCCACGCCTTCGTTGAGCATGGCGTTGGTCAACACCGCTACACCCGGTGCGTCGCCGTCCTGGCTACTGCCGGCGGCGAAGATCAGGCGCATGTCGAACATCGGCAACTCATGGGCTTCGACGAACAGCACTTTCGCACCTTCGGCAGTGCTCCAGGTTTGTACGTCCAGCTTGCGGTGGTCCGGTGCCTTGCCATTGAGCTCGGTCAGCGACTGCAGTTTCTGGCTGGCCTTGGCCTTGTCCAGGGCTTCGCTGGCATTGGTTTCGCCAGGGCGCGACAAATAGAACGCTGCGGAGCCGATAACGGCGACGGCGACCAGGCCGATCAGGGCCAGGCGGGAGGGTTTACGCTCACTCATGAGTCGTCTCCAGAGGCAGTACATGGGCGACGCTGAGACGTTCGCGGGTGAAATACAGCTTGGCGGCTTTCTGGATGTCTTGCGGCGTGACGCTTTCCAGATCGGCCAGTTCGGTGTCCATCAACTTCCATGACAGGCCGACGGTTTCCAGTTGGCCGATGGCGGTGGCCTGGCTGGTGATCGAGTCACGCTCGAAGACCAGGCCAGCGATGACTTGTGCGCGTACGCGTTCCAATTCTTCGGCGGTTGGCGCTGTGGTTTTCAGCTGGTCGAGCAGCTTCCACAAACCGGCTTGCGCCTGGGCGATGGTCTTGTGTTTCTGTGAGTTTGGCGATGCCGACAGGGTGAAGAGGCTGTCGCCACGGGTGTAGGCGTCGTAACTCGACGAGCCGCCGGACACCAGTTCTTCTCCGCGCTCCAGTTGCGTCGGGATGCGTCCGCTGTAGCCGCCGTCGAGCAACGCCGACATCAGGCGCAGGGCATTGACCAGGCGTTTGTCGTCGGTGGTGGCGATGCTTGGCACATTGAAGGCCAGCATCAGGCTAGGCAGTTGGGTCTGCACATGCAGGGTGATCTGGCGCTCGCCCGGTTCGGCCAGTTCCAGCGGTTTTTTTGCGGCTGGCACTTCACGCTTGGCGATCGGGCCGAAGTAGCGTTGGGCCAGGGTTTTGACTTCGTCCGGGGTGACATCGCCAACCACCACCAGCGTAGCGTTGTTGGGCACGTACCAGGTTTCGTACCAGTGGCGCAGTTCTTCGACTTTCATCCGCTCAAGGTCGGCCATCCAGCCGATGGTCGGCGTGTGGTAGCCGCTGGCCGGGTAGGCCATGGCCTTGAAGCGCTCGTAGGCCTTGGACATCGGCTTGTCGTCGGTGCGCAGGCGACGCTCTTCCTTGATGACTTCGATTTCCTTGGCAAACTCGTCGGGCGGCAGGCGCAGGCTGGCCATGCGGTCGGCTTCCAGCTCGAAGGCTACGCCCAGGCGATCCCGGGCCAGCACCTGGTAGTACGCGGTGAAGTCGTCGCTGGTGAATGCATTCTCTTCGGCACCGAGGTCGCGCAGGATCAGCGAGGCTTCGCCGGGGCCAACCTTCTCGCTACCCTTGAACATCATGTGTTCCAGAGCGTGGGACAGGCCGGTATTGCCCGGCGTCTCGTAGCTGGAGCCGACCTTGTACCAGACCTGGGAAACCACAACAGGCGCACGATGGTCTTCTCGCACGACCACCTTCAGGCCATTGTCGAGGGTGAATTCGTGGGTGGGTTGCGGGTCGGCGGCCAAGGCCGAGAGAGGCAGGCAAACTGTGCTGAGCAGCAGGCCTGCGGCACGGCGGGCAAGAGCATTCATTCGTTTTTAAACCTTTGGGGCTGCCCGCTTGTTCTTAGCGTCAGCGGGCGAGAGGGTGCTAGGATACTGATCCGTTTTAGCGGCGGCCACGCCTATCAGGCCTTTATGCTTGATCAGGCTGTATGGGTTTGCGACGGAAGGTGGATGTTTATCAACTGAATTCTGCTTTTTCGCCGATTTTGCTGCTTTAGTCCTATGAGAAATCGATTGCTTGAGGTGCCGTTGAGCACTTCGACAAAATGTTGCGCGTGAACAAGCTGGGTCAATCGCAGTCTGTTCTGCATCGAATATTTATTTGCCGGGGCGCCATTGGCGCGTCGCTACCGTGAGATAGCCGTCCTCCATGTTTGGTTCCAACGACGACAAGAAGACCCCAGCTGCGGCTGGCGAGAAAAAAAGCCTGTTCGGATGGCTGCGCAAAAAGCCGCAGGAACCCGTCGTCGAACAGCCACAAGCCATTCCTGAACCAGCGCCGACGCCGGTCCCGGTAATAGAAGAAGCGCCTGCACCGACTCTGCCGATTGCCGAGCCGGTGCTGCAGACGCAGGCCGAAGTCGTCGCCGAACCTGCCCGTGAAATCATCGAGCAACCGCTGACCACCGCCACCGAGCCATGGCTGACATTGCCCGTGGCGGAAGAGCCGGTGGCACTGGTCGAGAATGACCAGGCCCCCCACCTGACACCGCCGATTCCGGCCCCGGCTGAGTTCGCGCCGGCCCCGGTTCATGCGCCTGTGGTCGAGCCGGTGGTGGCGCCAGTCGTTGTGGCTGAGCCCGCACCTGCACCGGTTGTAATCGAACCGGCAGCCCCGATTGTTGCAGCACCTGCTCCCGTCCCCGCTCCCGTCGAAACCCCGGTCCAGCCAGTGCGCACCGAAGAAACCAAAGCCGGTTTCTTCGCCCGCCTCAAGCAGGGCCTGTCCAAGACCAGCGCCAGTATCGGCGAAGGCATGGCCAGCCTGTTTCTGGGCAAAAAGGTCATCGATGACGAATTGCTGGAAGACCTCGAAACCCGCTTGCTGACCGCCGACGTCGGTGTCGAAGCCACTTCGGTGATCATCCAGCGTCTGACGCAGAAGGTCGCACGCAAAGAGCTGGCCGACGCCGATGCCCTGTACAAATCCCTGCAGGCTGAGCTGACGGCCATGCTCAAGCCTGTCGAGCAGCCGCTGAAAATCACCTCGCAGAACAAACCGTTCGTGATTCTGGTCGTCGGCGTCAACGGTGCCGGCAAGACCACTACCATCGGCAAGCTGGCGAAGAAACTGCAGCTGGAAGGCAAGAAAGTCATGCTCGCCGCCGGCGACACCTTCCGCGCCGCGGCGGTGGAGCAGTTGCAGGTCTGGGGCGAGCGCAACAAGATCCCGGTGATCGCGCAGCACACTGGCGCCGACTCGGCTTCGGTGATCTTCGACGCCGTGCAGGCCGCCAAGGCTCGTGGCATCGATGTGCTGATCGCCGATACCGCCGGCCGCCTGCACACCAAAGACAACCTGATGGAAGAGCTGAAAAAGGTTCGCCGGGTGATCGGCAAGCTCGACGCCGACGCACCTCACGAAGTGCTGTTGGTGCTTGACGCCGGCACCGGCCAGAACGCCATCAACCAGGCCAAGCAATTCAACCAGACCGTCGAACTGACCGGCCTGGCGCTGACCAAGCTCGACGGCACAGCGAAAGGCGGGGTAATTTTCGCCCTGGCCAAGCAGTTCGGCCTGCCGATTCGCTACATCGGCGTCGGCGAAGGCATCGACGATTTGCGTACCTTTGAAGCAGAACCCTTTGTCCAGGCATTGTTTGCCGAGCGGGAGCGTTCATGATTCGTTTCGAACAGGTCGGTAAGCGCTACCCGAACGGTCACGTCGGCTTGCATGAGCTGAGCTTTCGAGTCCGTCGTGGCGAGTTTCTGTTTGTCACCGGCCATTCCGGCGCCGGTAAATCCACGCTGTTGCGCCTGCTGCTGGCGATGGAGCGCCCGACCAGCGGCAAGCTGCTGCTCGCCGGACAAGACCTGAGCACCATCAGCAACGCGCAGATTCCTTTTTTACGCCGGCAGATCGGTGTGGTGTTCCAGAATCACCAGTTGCTGTTCGATCGCACGGTGTTCAACAACGTCGCATTGCCGTTACAGATCCTGGGGCTGTCCAAGGCCGAGATCGCCAAGCGCGTGGACTCGGCACTGGAGCGCGTGGCGCTGTCTGATAAAACCGATCTGTACCCGGGTGACCTGTCCACCGGTCAGCAGCAGCGCGTCGGCATCGCCCGCGCTATCGTCCATCGTCCGGCCTTGCTGCTGGCGGACGAACCGACCGGTAACCTCGACCCGCGTCTGGCCGCCGAGATCATGGGTGTGTTCGAAGACATCAATCGCCTGGGTACCAGCGTGCTGATCGCCAGTCACGACCTGGCCCTGATCGCCCGCATGCGCCATCGCATGCTGACGCTGCAACGCGGTCGATTGATTGGTGACGGGGAGGCGGCCGTATGAGCGCAACACGTAGCCCCAAGGTTTCCGAGCGCGTGGCCCCGAAAGCCGCCGATCCGCAGCCGCAAAAGAAAAAACACGACGATGACGACGGGCCGGACTTTGCCACGTTGTTCCGCGCCTGGATCGAAAGCCATCGTGCCAGCATGGTCGACAGCCTGCGCCGCCTGGGCAAGCAGCCCATCGGCAGTTTCTTCACCTGCATGGTGATGGCGGTGGCCCTGAGTTTGCCCATGGGGCTGTCACTTTTGCTAGGTAACGTCGAGCGGCTGGGTGGTTCCTGGCAGCGTGCGGCGCAGATTTCCCTGTATCTGGACCTTGAGGCCAAACCGGCCGAAGGCGAAGCGCTGCGCGATCAGATCAAGGGCATGCCTGGCGTCGCCGATGCCGAATACGTTGGACGGGAGCAGGCGCTGGAAGAGTTCCAGCAACAGTCCGGTCTGGGCGAGGCGCTCAAGGAATTGCCGGAGAACCCGCTGCCGGGCGTGGTCCTGGTGACGCCGAACGAAGTCGACAAGCCGGCCCTTGAAGCATTAAGACAAAAACTATCCGAGCTGCCGAAGGTACAACAGGCGCAACTTGATTTAGTCTGGGTCGAGCGTCTGGCAGCCATCCTCAAGCTGGGTGACCGTTTTGTCTTCGGTCTGACCGTGCTTCTGGTTTCTGCATTACTTTTGGTGATAGGCAATACCATTCGTCTTCATATTGAAAACCGCCGCACAGAGATAGAAGTGATTAAACTGGTCGGCGGCACTGACAGCTATGTGCGCAGGCCCTTTCTGTATATGGGCGCGCTGTATGGCTTCGGTGCGGGGATTCTGTCCTGGGGCGTTCTGGCGTTCGGCCTTGATTGGCTGAACGACGCGGTGGTAGGGCTGGCCGGTTTGTACGGCAGTGATTTTGCGCTGGCTGGAGTGCCAGTTGCCGACGGTCTGTCTCTCTTGCTTGGCGCGGTGCTGTTGGGGTATATCGGTGCATGGATTGCAGTCGCACGCCACCTGAGGGAGCTTGCGCCTAAGTAGTATCATTTTGCTCGTATTGACCTTTCAGCGTTTTTGGGTTTAGGGAACTTGTCTTTCGGTTTCCGGTCAATTTTCGCAGTGCTGAACTGCACGAGTTTGTAAGTCGGAGGTTTTTTCGTATGACCAATTCTTTGCAACCTGCATATGCTCTGGTCCCGGGTGCGAACCTGGAGGCCTATGTGCACACCGTCAACAGCATTCCATTGCTGTCGCCGGAGCAGGAGCGTGAACTGGCCGAGAGTCTCTATTATGAGCAGGACTTGGGGGCGGCTCGGCAGATGGTGCTCGCCCACCTGCGTTTTGTCGTACATATCGCCCGTAGCTATTCCGGCTACGGCCTGGCTCAGGCTGACCTGATCCAGGAAGGTAACGTCGGCCTGATGAAAGCCGTGAAGCGCTTCAACCCGGAAATGGGCGTGCGCCTGGTGTCCTTTGCCGTGCACTGGATCAAGGCGGAAATCCACGAATTCATCCTGCGTAACTGGCGTATCGTGAAGGTTGCGACCACCAAGGCCCAGCGCAAGCTGTTCTTCAACCTGCGCAGCCAGAAGAAACGCCTGGCCTGGTTGAACAACGAGGAAGTCCACCGCGTGGCGGAAAGCCTGGGTGTAGAGCCTCGGGAAGTACGCGAGATGGAAAGCCGCCTGACCGGGCATGACATGGCCTTCGACCCGGCTGCCGAAGCGGATGACGACAGTGCTTTCCAGTCGCCGGCCAACTATCTGGAAGACCACCGGTACGACCCGGCCCGTCAACTGGAAGATGCTGACTGGAGCGACAACTCCAACCACAACCTGCACGAAGCGCTGGAAGTGCTGGACGACCGTAGTCGTGACATCCTCTACCAGCGCTGGCTGGCGGAAGAGAAAGCCACGCTGCACGACCTGGCGCAGAAGTACAACGTGTCGGCCGAGCGTATTCGTCAGCTCGAGAAGAGCGCGATGAACAAGCTCAAGGTGTCGATCGCTGCTTAATTGGCAAGCAGGCAATAAAAAACGCCCCGATCATTGATCCTGTGGGAGCGAGCTTGCTCGCGATGAGGTCCGAACATTCAATATAAAAGTTGAATGTCAGGCCGTCATCGCGAGCAAGCTCGCTCCCACAGTGGTTTTCAGGATCTGAAGAATTGTGATCAATTACTGCGCCCAAGGCGCTCGACGCGAATCATTGAGCTCCACCAGATAGCTGTCGCCACCGAGTTGGCTCATCTGTCGCCGAATCCAGCCTGCACGTCGCGCCACGTAAGCGGTCGGATGGCCGGCACTCCAGACCCGAGGGTTGGGCAGGACGGCGGCGAGCAGGCTCGACTGTTGGCGGCTGAGGCCTTTAGCGCTCACGCCAAAGTGATGCCGGGCCGCCGCTTCAGCGCCAAACACGCCGTCATCCCATTCGACGCTGTTGAGGTACACCTCAAGAATCCGCTGCTTGGGCCAGAGTACTTCGATCAGCCCGGTGAACCAGGCTTCCAGGCCTTTGCGCAGCCAGCTGCGGCCGGACCACAAGAACAGGTTTTTCGAGACCTGCTGGCTCAGGGTGCTGGCGCCACGGATCGAACCGCCGCGCTCGTTATGGGCAAACGCCGCCTGAATCGCGCCAATATCGAAGCCCCAGTGCTCTGGAAACTTCTGGTCTTCGCCAGCAATCACCGCGACTTTCAGGTCATCGGAGATCTCGTCCCAGGGTTTCCAGGTCCGTTGCAGGTCGATGGGTTCGCCGTCAAACCAGGATTCGATCTTGCGCTCGACCATCAGCGCCGTTCCTGGTGGTGGCACCACGCGAAAGATCAGCACCAGCAATACGCTGCCACCCATGAACCAGAGCGCGGCCTTGGTGAAGCGACGGAAATAGATACGTAGCATAGAGATGGCTTGGCCGAACCCGTTGAGCGGGCCATTATACAGACCCTGGGGATCGAAACTGACTGGAGTTCTGCATGCTGCGTGGCTTTCTGATGCTGGCCGCTTTTTTCGGCTTCACCGGTGTCGGCCTCGGCGCCTTTGCCGCCCATGGCCTGAAGAGCCGCCTGAGTGCCGAGTACATGGCGATTTTCCACACGGGCGTCACCTATCAACTGGTGCATGCCCTGGCGTTGTTGGGTGTCACATTCCTGGCCGCGCAGATTCCCGGCCGCCTGATCACCTGGGCTGGCGCATCGTTTGCCATTGGTATCCTGCTGTTCTCCGGCAGCCTTTATGTTTTGACGCTGACGGGCATCGGCAAGTTCGGCATCATCACCCCGTTCGGTGGCCTGGCATTCCTGATTGGCTGGCTGTGCCTCGGGCTGGCCGCCTGGCGCCTGAATTGACGATGGGAATCAACTTGCGTTTTTCCAGCCATTCAGCAGAGTTTGCGTGAAAGACGGCACAAGGACGCGGTTGCCGTGCCCGCTGAGGTGGTCAGCGTCGCGGAAGAGCGGTTTATCGTCGTCGTAGGCTGAACAGGTAGCGCCTGAGCACAGCAGTGGCAGTGGGTCCCAGACTCGAAGCATCGGATACTGGCGGGTCAAGTGGTCGAGCAGCGTCATTTGCGACGTGCGCAGTTGCTCGATGTGTTCTCGCGCCATGGTGAATCCGGGCGCACAAATCGGATTCATCCGGTTAAACCAGTCCGAGCAGCGATAGGGTGGAGCCTTGAACAGTGGCATGGGCGCATCGATCAATACCCGCACCTTGGCGGCCGTCAAGCGTGTCAGCACGGCCTCGGCGGCGATCCGGGCGCCTTCAGACTGCTCGGACGTCAATTCGGAAAGAGCCTCCCCAAATGCTTCCCCCTCGCTCCGAGCCCAGTCGCGCCCTGCCAGCTCCGGCATTCGCAACGACGCGAGGAAAACAATATCGCCCGGCTCCGCTCGCGCCTCGATATCGCTCAGGGCTTTTTCCCGAGCCCTGGTGCAGGCACCTTGCGGGTCGGGCGCCATGAGGCTGACGACCGCGCAACCGCCGCGTTCATATTCCGAAACCGTAAAGCCGAGTTGCCGTGATGCGAGGCTGAGCATCGTTCGATAGGCCGCTGCGTGCGAATCGCCGATCACGAACAACTGGCGTCCCTGCAATGGCGGGCTCTGGACCGGTTGGCTGGTGGAATGTTGCGGCAGCTGCCTGGAGAGCCAGGTATAGGTATCACGGGTCTGGCTCAGTGAAAGGACCTCGGGATTTTCGCTGACCCAGCGCGCGCCGGACCAGCCTAGGCCAATGGCTGCCAGGCAAGAGGTGATCGTGATCCAGGCGCGGCGCTGGAAAAGCGAATGGCCGGCGCGCAACGGTGTCTCGACCCAATGGTAGGAAGCGACGGCAAGCGCCATAACGATCACTGGGTAGGCCAACTGCACGGCCGGTTGCTCCAGGCCCGTGGTCCAGCGCAGGAGCACCAGCACCGGCCAATGCCAGAGATACAGCGAGTAGGATAATCTGCCGACATAGACCGCGGGTGAAGATTGCAACAGGCGCAGGGGCAGGAAGTGATCGTCGGCTTTCTGGGCCAGAGTGGTGATGATCATCAAGGTGCCGGAAACCGTCAGCAGCGCCCAAGGGAAGGGGAACTGGTTTTTATCGGCGAGAAACAGTCCTCCGGTGACCAGCGCGAAGCCGCCGAGTAACACGCCTCGGCTTGCGGCCGTTGAATGCAGCGTGAAGCGTCCTGTTGCGATCAACTGGAAAAGGAGTGCCCCAGCGGCCAGTTCCCAGAACCGACTGGGCATCAGGTAGAACGCCTCAAGCGGATTCTCCCGCGTCTGCACGGCGCTGAACGCCAGTGACATGAGTGCGAGCACGGGCAGCAAGGCCCAGGCGAGCCGGCTGTGCTGTCGATGGCGCAACCAGATGAAACAAATGAATGGAAAGACCAGGTAGAACTGCTCCTCTACGGCCAGGGTCCAGGTATGGGTATAGGGGTTGAGCAGGGTGGAAGGGGAGAAGTAGGTGTCGGTGTTCCAGGCCAGCACAAAATTGCTCAGGCCAAAAAAGGCGGCCAGCCCCGTACGGTCATTCTGCATGCTGAGCCAGGCTTGGGGCACGAACATCGCCGAAAACAGGCTGCAAGCCAGAAGCACCAGGAGCAGCGCGGGCACGATACGCAGGAATCGACGGCGATAAAAATCCACCAGGAAGGCGGGAAAGCCGCTGTGGGCTCGAGCGGACAGCGACTGGCTGATCACGTAGCCGGAAATGACGAAGAAGATATCGACGCCGGTAAACCCACCGGGCAGTGCGTTCAGGAAGTCGGCGTGGAAGATGATCACGCTCAGGACTGCAATGGCGCGCAGGCCGTCGATGGCCGGGATGGTCGGCATTGGATGAAGGCTGGACACAAGCTCCTCTCTCGTGTGTTCGATCAGGTTTTGCTGCGGTTCGACACGAGGCAAAGAATATAGGAGGCTTGGGCGAGTGCTTGAACCCTGGAGTTGTTTCAGGATTGTTCCGGGCTTGCCGCCTGGCGGCTGGGTTGACCAGCCGGTCCATTTCATGACGAATGGCTTGGGTCGGCCTGACTGATCGGGCTAGAATGCCAGCCCCTAAAAATGATGACGGCATCCGGCATGCGCATTCAGTTGAACGGCGAATCCTTTGAACTGCCCGACGGCGAAACCGTTGCGGCCCTGCTGACCCGTCTGGACCTGACCGGACGTCGGGTGGCGGTCGAACTCAATCTGGATATCGTCCCGCGCAGTCAGCATGCAGACACCACATTGAATGATGGCGACAACGTCGAAGTGGTACACGCCATCGGCGGCGGCTAGCAGCCTCGGCCGAGTGGCCACAGAATTCAGCAAGTACCTCACCCCTACAGAGGATTTCCCATGAGCATCGTTCGTAGCGACAAGCCTTTCGTCCTGGCCGGTCGTACTTACCAGTCGCGTTTGCTGGTCGGTACCGGCAAGTACCGTGACATGGATGAAACCCGCCTGGCCATCGAAGCCTCGGGTGCCGAGATCGTCACCTTCGCCGTGCGCCGCACGAACCTTGGCCAGATCGAGGGCGAGCCGAACCTGCTCGAAGTACTGTCGCCGGATCGCTACACCTTCCTGCCGAACACCGCCGGTTGCTACGACGCCATCGAAGCTGTGCGCACTTGCCGCCTGGCCCGTGAACTGCTCGATGGCCACAACCTGGTGAAACTGGAAGTGCTGGCTGACCAGAAAACCCTGTTCCCCAACGTGATCGAAACCCTCAAGGCCGCCGAAACGCTGGTCAAGGAAGGCTTCGACGTCATGGTCTACACCAGTGATGACCCGATCATCGCCCGTCAACTGGCGGAAATCGGCTGTATCGCGGTGATGCCGCTGGCTGGTCTGATCGGCTCTGGTCTGGGGATCTGCAACCCGTACAACCTGCAGATCATCCTGGAAGAAGCCAAAATCCCGGTGCTGGTGGATGCCGGTGTCGGTACTGCTTCCGACGCTACCATTGCCATGGAACTGGGTTGTGATGCGGTGCTGATGAATTCGGCCATCGCCCACGCCCAGCAGCCGGTCATGATGGCTGAAGCCATGAAACATGCGATCGTCGCAGGCCGCCTGGCCTACCTCGCCGGCCGCATGCCGAAAAAACTCTATGCCAGCGCCTCTTCGCCGCTGGATGGTCTGATCAAGTAAGAGCCATTGATGACTGAATCGAACGACACGCCAATCCAGACGGAAGAAGGCGACGAGCGCCAACACCGCCGCATCAAGAGCTTCGTGATGCGCGCCGGGCGCATGACCGAAGGCCAGCAAAAGGGCCTGGAGCAGGGCTCTGCGCTGTTCGTGCTGCCGCTAGCCGACGCGCCGGTGGATTTCGACCAGGTGTTCGGTCGCTCGGCACCGCGCTCGCTGGAAATCGGTTTCGGCATGGGCCATTCGCTGCTGGAAATGGCAGCGGCTGCGCCGGATCAGGATTTCATCGGCGTCGAAGTGCATCGTCCGGGTGTCGGCGCGCTGCTCAATGGCGTGCTGACGCAAGGCCTGGCCAACCTGCGGGTCTACGATTGCGACGCAATCGAAGTGCTCAACCGCTGCGTGGCCGATAACAGCCTCGACCGCCTGATGCTGTTTTTCCCGGATCCATGGCACAAGAGCCGTCACCACAAGCGCCGTATCGTTCAGGCGTCCTTCGCTGAACTGGTGCGCAGCAAGTTGAAAGTCGGCGGCATTCTGCACATGGCCACCGACTGGGAACCATACGCCGAATACATGCTGGAAGTGATGAACGTGGCGCCGGGTTATCGCAACCTGGCCGAAGACGGCAAGTGCGTGCCGCGTCCGGCCGAACGGCCGATCACCAAGTTCGAACGCCGTGGCGAACGTCTTGGGCATGGCGTGTGGGATTTGAAGTTCGAAAAACAGTCCTAAGCGCCACCCAATACAAACTGTGGGAGCGAGCCTGCTCGCGATAGCGGTCTGGCAGTCAATGAAGATGTTGACTGTTATTACGTCATCGCGAGCAAGCTCGCTCCCACAGTTGTTTGGTGTGTGCCGCAGGATCAGCGGCGGTCGGCGACCACGCCGATCAACACCAACACCACCAGCAACACCGGCGCCAGGCTGTAGTTGTTGAACTGGCTCAAGCCGCGCACGACCCATGGCGTGGCGTAGATCAGCGCCGCGCCGCTGCCAATCATGCACAGCAGGGACATTAGCGGTACGCGCAACGCGCCAGCGATGCTGCCCAGGCGCTGCTCGACCCAGCCTTTGAAATCCGCACCAAACAGCACCAGCAGGCAACCCACCAGGGCCAGGGCGATTTCCGAGAGGTTGCTGCGGCTCCAGCGAGACACGGTGGCAAGCAGGTCGAGTACCAAATCCATTCGTTTTCCCTTAAGGCTGAAATCAGCTCAGAAATTTCTGCAGCAAGTCGTTGAGGAAGAGTTGTCCGCGCATCGTGGCTACCAGACGTGACGGTTCGACCTGCAACAGGCCGCTTTGTTCGGCTTCACGGCGGCCTTCAGCAAGGCTTTCCAGCGTCATGCCGGTACGTTCCGGGTACAGCCGCGATTCGACGCCTTCAGTCAGGCGCAGCGCGTTCATCAGGAACTCGAACGGCATTTCATCATTGGTCAGCGCTTTCTCGCCAGCCTGGAAGCTTTTCGCCGGATTCAAGTAGTCCTTCGGCAGGCGGGTCTTCCAGGTGCGAATGATGCGCCCGTCCGGATGGCTGAGCTTGCCATGGGCGCCCGCGCCAATGCCGATGAAATCGCCAAAACTCCAGTAATTGAGATTGTGGCGTGCCGGGCGATCGGGCAGGGCGTAGGCTGAGACTTCGTATTGCACGTAACCGTGTTCAGCCAGCAGCGCTTGCCCGGCTTCCTGAATGTCCCACAATGTGTCGTCTTCCGGCAGCGTCGGTGGCTGATTCCAGAACACCGTGTTCGGTTCCAGGGTCAGTTGATACCACGACAGGTGCGTCGGCTTCAGAGCGATGGCTGTGCGCAGGTCCGCCAAGGCATCGTCCAGGGACTGATTCGGCAAGCCATGCATCAAGTCCAGGTTGAAGTTGTCGAACCCGGCCTGCCGCGCCATGCCGGCGGCGCGTACGGCTTCGTCGCCGTTGTGAATCCGCCCCAGGGCTTCGAGCTTTTCTTGCTGAAAACTCTGGATGCCGATCGACAGGCGGTTGATCCCCAGTTTCCGGTACGCCACGAACTTGTCTTGCTCGAACGTCCCCGGATTGGCTTCCAACGTGATTTCGATGTCGCTGGCAAACGGAATGCGCTGTTCGACGCCTTTGAGCAAGCGCCCCAGCGAATCAGCGCTGAACAGGCTTGGCGTACCGCCGCCAAAGAAAATCGAACTCAGCTCACGACCATAAGCGGCGTGCAGGTCCTGATCGAGATCGGCCAGCAAGGCATCGACGTACTCTTCTTCCGGCAGCACAGGGCTGGCAGTGTGGGAGTTGAAGTCGCAATAAGGGCATTTGCGCACGCACCACGGGATGTGGATGTACAGCGCCAGCGGCGGCAGCACAGGCAGGGCAGCCCGAGGCGATTGTGCATCGCCGCCGAAGATCAGCGGCGACGCGGATGATTCACGGGTCATTTCAAGCCCAGACGCTGGCGCAGCAGATCCATTGCACGGGCGCGGTGGCTGATCTGGTTCTTGTCGCCCGGGCTCAGCTCGGCGCTGGAGCACTCGCGCTCCGGCACCCAGAATAGCGGGTCGTAGCCGAAACCGTGTAAACCGCTGGCCTGGGTCAGGATGCGCCCGTGCCACAAACCTTCGCAGAGGATCGGCAACGGATCATCGGCGTGACGCACCAAGGCCAGCACGCAGACGAATTGCGCGCCGCGTTCGGCTTCTGGTACGTCTTTCAACACGTCGAGCAGCTTGGCGTTGTTTGCCGCATCGCCCTTGCCATCGGCATAACGCGCCGAGTAGATGCCTGGCGCGCCGCCCAGGAAGTCCACCGCCAGCCCGGAATCGTCAGCCAGCGCCGGCAGGCCGGAAATGCGCGCGGCATTGCGGGCTTTCAGGATGGCGTTCTCGACGAACGACAGGCCGGTTTCTTCAGGCTCCACGCTGCTGAACTCGCCGATCGAGCGCAGATGCACCGACTCGCCGAGCATGGCCTGGAGTTCCTTGAGTTTGCCGGCGTTATGGCTGGCCAGTACGAGTTGCGTGAAGTTGATCATTGGCCAGGGAAGAGCTCTTGGTTGAAATTGATGGTGTTGATTTTGTCACCGGTCTGCACTTTGATGTCGAAGGTGCGGGTTTCCTGCTGCGGTACCGGGAATTGGGCGATGTAGTAGATCGCACCTTGTTCAGTGATCTGGCGGAACTTCAGGTCCACACTTTGGCTGGTCAGGTCTTTGACCGTACCGCTGACCTGTGCCATCTGCGGTTTGCCGTCCTTGAGCACCGCAATGTTGATCACACCCTGGTTCTTGCTGCGGGTGAGTTCGGCGGATTTGGCAATGTCCGGGGTCAGGTAGGTGGAGTTGAAGGTGTTGTAGTGCACCGTCACGTCGCCGAAGGTTTCCTTGCGTTCGCCCTTGATGGCGTCGGCGGCCATGGCGGTGACGCTCAGGCAGGCAGTGAGTAGAAACAACGCTAGACGACCCATGATCGTTCTCCTTGAAATAGGGTGGATCAGACTGCGACCTTGTGGTCGGAAAGTCCCGGGCTGCTGACCCGGTAGATGCCGATCTCACCTAACAGATTAGGCCATAGCTTGCTGGCCCACCCGTGCCGATGCTGTTGATCCACGGCAAGTCGATCAATGACCTTCGCCTCACGTTCGCGACACAAGGCTTCAAAGTCCGCGAAGGTGCAGAAGTGAATGTTCGGCGTGTTGTACCAGGTGTACGGCAGGAACTCGGAAACCGGCATCCGGCCCTTGCTCGCCAGGTACCAGCGGCAGCGCCAGTGACCGAAGTTGGGGAAGGTGATGATGCACTGCCGGCCCACGCGCAGCATTTCCTCGAGGATCCTGTCCGGGTAGTGCACCGCTTGCAGTGCCTGGGTCATGACCACGACATCGAAACTGTTGCTGGCAAAGTTGCCCAGGCCCTTGTCCAGGTCCTGTTCGATGACGTTGATGCCCTTGGCCACGCATTCGGCGATGTTGTCGGCATCGTTTTCCAGGCCATAGCCGGTGACTTGCTTGTTATCGCGCAGCCAGGTCAGCAGTTCGCCATCGCCGCACCCGAGGTCGAGCACGCGGCTGCCGGCGGGGATCCATTCCTGGATGATTTCCAGATCAGCTCTCATGGCTTTCTCACAGCGTAATGCGGTTCATGTAATTGCCGAATGCCTGCAGGTAGCGCGGGATCGGAATCAGGAAGGCGTCGTGGCCTTGCGGTGCGTCGATCTCGAGGTAGCAGACGTCCTTGCGCGCGGCCATCAGCGCGTCCACCAGTTCCCGCGAGCGGGCAGGGGAGAAGCGCCAGTCGGTGGTGAACGACATCACGCAGAACCTGGCCTTGGCGCCTTCAAAGGTTCTCGCCAGGTTATCGCCGAAGTCCGCCGCCGGATCGAAGTAATCGAGCGCTTTGGTCATCAACAGATACGTATTGGCATCGAAGCGCCCGGAGAACTCCTCGCCCTGATAGCGCAGGTAGCTTTCGACCTGGAACTCGACGCTGTGGAAGTCGTAGTTGAGCTTTTCGCTCTTGAGCCCTCGGCCGAATTTCTCGCCCATGGAGTCGTCGGACAGGTAAGTGATGTGCCCGACCATCCGCGCCAGCATCAGGCCGCGCTTGGGGATCACGCCGTGTTCCTGAAAAGAACCGCCGTGGAATTCCGGGTCGGTGAGGATCGCCTGACGCGCCACTTCGTTGAACGCGATGTTCTGTGCCGACAGCTTGGGCGCCGAGGCGATGGCCAGGCAATGACGGATGCGGTCAGGGTAGGTGATGCTCCATTGCATCGCCTGCATGCCGCCGAGGCTGCCGCCGATCACGGCCGCGAACTGGGCGATACCGAGGCGATCCGCCAGGCGCGCCTGACTGTGCACCCAATCCTCGACGGTCAACACCGGGAAGTCGGCGCCGAACGGCTTGCCAGTCTCCGGGTTGATGCTGCTCGGGCCGGTGGAGCCGTTGCAGCCGCCGAGGTTGTTCAGGCTGACCACGAAGAACTTGCTGGTGTCGATCGGCTTGCCGGGGCCGATGCAGCTGTCCCACCAACCGGGTTTGCGGTCGTCGGCGCTGTGGTAGCCGGCGGCGTGGTGGTGGCCGGACAAGGCGTGGCAGATCAGCACGGCGTTGCTCGCCATGGCGTTGAGCGTGCCGTAGGTTTCGTAAATCAGGTCATAGGCCGGGAGCGAACGTCCACAGGCCAATGCCAGGGGTTCGCTGAAGTGCGCCACTTGCGGCGTCACCAGACCAACAGAATCGGGGGGAAAGGCAGCTGGCATCGACCCTGCTCTCGTTGAAATGAGGCGTAAGTCTAAAGACCGCTGCCCCTAGCAGCAAGCTAACCCTTGCCCACTGTAGGCGCCGGCTTGCCGGCGAACCAGATGTCACGGTGTGTCAGTCACGCCGCCTTCGCTGGCAAGCCAGCTCCTACAGTAGGTTCAGCGTTCCAGTCCGGGCAAATCCGGCAGTTTTTTCGGCGAACAGATCCGCACCCGCTTCTGCCGGTTCAACTCGCCACTGATCAAACTGACCTGGCTCTTGGACACGCCAAAGGCCTTGGCCAGAAACGCCATCAGATACGCGTTGGCCTTGCCCTCGACTGGCGGCGCGGTCAGGCGGATCTTCAGGCGATCGCCGTGCAGCCCGCAGAAATCATCACTGCGGGCTGCCGGTTGCAGGTGACACTCCAGAATCAGATCGTCGCCGTCCCAGCGAAAGTAGCTCACCGTGTCAGATCAACACGCGGAGGATTTCCGGCATCATGGTCATGGCGGCGAGGTTGTTGATCACCAGCATGTCGACCAGTTTGATGGCCAGGAACGCAAAGATCGGCGACAGATCCAGGCCGCCCAGATTCGGCAGGAATTTACGGAACGGCGCCAGGGCCGGTTCGCAGACGTCGTTCACCAGTTCGGCGCCCGGGTTATGGCTGCCCGGAGCGACCCAGGACAGGATTACGCTGATGATGAGGGCGAAGAAGAAAATCTTCATGAACAGCGCGGTCACGCCGATGATCGACCAGATCAGCAGTGTTAGCGGGTTACCGGTGGTGCCATAGGTCAGCAGCAGGGTCAGGGCCATCAGCGCCAGTTGCACCAGGATCGCCAGCACCAGCGAGGACATGTCCAGGCCGAACACGCTCGGGATGATCCGGCGCAGTGGCTTGAGCAGAGGCTGAGTGGCCTTGACGATGAACTGGCAGATCGGGTTGTAGAAGTTCGCCCGTACCAGTTGCAGTACGAAGCGCATCAGCACGATCAGCAGGTACAGGCTGCCGAGGGTTTGCAGCACGTAGACCGCTGCGGTATTCAATCCAATCATGAAAGGCTCCTTATTGACCCAGTTGTTCGGCCATCTCGGCCGAGCGATGCGCGGCAGCGCCGAGTGCTTTTTCGACCAGGGTTTCGAAGCCATTGGCCTGGAACGACTTGATTGCAGCTTCTGTGGTGCCCGCAGGCGAGGTGACACGGCGGCGCAGCTCGGCCGCGTCGACATCGCTGGAGACGGCCATGTGGGCGGCGCCCAGTGCGGTTTGCAAGGTCAATTGCGCGGCGATGTCCGCCGACAGGCCGAGTTTCACGCCGGCGGCGGTCATGGCTTCGATCAGCAGGAAGAAATACGCCGGGCCCGAGCCTGAAACGGCAGTGACGGCATCCAGTTGCTGCTCTTCATCCAGCCATAAGGCGATACCGACTGCGGACAGCAGTTCCTGGGCCTGCTGACGCTGTTCGGCGGTCACTTCGGCTGTCGCGAACAGGCCGCTCGCGCCCTGACGCACCAGCGCCGGGGTGTTGGGCATGCAGCGCACGATCGGCTGGGCGCCGAGCCAGTTGTTCATGCTGGCGCAGGTGATGCCCGCGGCAATCGAAACCACCAGTTGATTGGGCTTGAGGCTTGGGCGAAGCGCTTCGCACACGGCTTTCATCGCCTGGGGTTTGACCGCCAGGACGACCACGTCGGCACCGTCGATGGCCTGGGCGTTGTCGGCGAAGGTTTCGATGCCGTGTTCAGCACTCACGCGGGCGCGGGTTTCTTCGCCCGGATCGCTGGCGCGGATCTGTGCCGCTTCCAGACCCTTGGCCCGCAGGCCGCCGATCAGGCTGGCGGCCATGTTGCCGGCACCGATAAAGGCAATACGTGTCTTGCTCATGTCAGGTCCTTATAAAGAGAGATGTCAGCCATTTTTCAAGGCTGACCGTAGTCGCGGGCGCCAAACAGGGCGGTACCGATCCGCACCCAGGTAGCGCCTTGGGCGATGGCCGATTCGAGATCGTGGCTCATGCCCATGGAAAGTGTGTCGAGTGGCAGGTTCAGGCTGGCTTGCAGGCTTTGCACGGCAGCGAAAGCGGCATCCTGGGCAGCGCGATCTTCAGTCGGCTCCGGGATTGCCATCAACCCGCGCAGTTTCAGGCGCGGCAGGTTGCTGATGGCGTTGGCCAGGGCCGGCAGGTCGGCCGGAGTACAGCCGGATTTGCTGGCTTCACCGCTGACATTGACCTGAATGCAGATGTTCAGGGGCGGCAGATCGGCGGGACGTTGTTCGGACAGGCGTTGTGCGATTTTCAGACGATCCACGGAGTGCACCCAGTCGAAGTGCTCGGCGATAGCACGAGTCTTGTTCGATTGAATGGGGCCGATGAAGTGCCAGATCAAGGGCAGGTCGGCCAGTTCGAGCTGCTTGCCCAGCGCTTCCTGCAGGTAGTTCTCGCCAAAGTCGCACAGGCCGGCGGCGTAGGCTTCACGCAGGTCTTGCGCGGGTTTGGTCTTGCTTACGGCCAGCAGCTGGACGCTGTTCTCGGCGCGGTTGGCGGCGAGTGTTGCGGCATGGATGCGCGAACTAACTTCGAGAATGTTGTCTGCTATGGTGGACATCAAGAGGCGCCAGCGGTCTGAAGGTTCGCCGCATTCTACTGGAATTGAGGGACGCTATGGATATCACCGAACTGCTGGCATTCAGCGCCAAACAGGGGGCGTCCGACCTGCACTTGTCTGCTGGCCTGCCGCCGATGATCCGGGTGGATGGCGATGTGCGGCGTATCAACCTGCCGGCCCTGGATCACCAGCAGGTGCAGGCGCTGATCCATGCCATCATGAATGACACCCAGCGGGTGGACTTCGAGAAACACCTGGAAACCGATTTTTCCTTTGAGATGCCCGGTGTGGCGCGCTTTCGGGTCAATGCGTTCAATCAGAACCGTGGCGCGGGCGCTGTGTTTCGTACCATCCCGTCGAAAGTGCGGGGCATGGACGAACTGGGCATGGGGGACGTGTTCCACAAAATGACCGACGCGCCCCGTGGCCTGGTGCTGGTGACTGGCCCGACCGGTTCCGGCAAGTCCACCACGCTGGCGGCGATGATCGATTACCTCAATACCCATCGTCATCACCACATCCTCACCATCGAAGACCCTATCGAGTTTGTCCACGAGCCGCGCAAGTGCCTGATCAACCAGCGTGAAGTCCACCGCGATACCCGCAGCTTCGCCACCGCCTTGCGATCGGCGCTGCGGGAAGATCCGGATGTGATTCTGGTGGGCGAGATGCGCGATCTGGAGACCATTCGCCTGGCATTGACTGCCGCCGAAACCGGCCATCTGGTGTTCGGCACGCTGCACACCACGTCGGCGGCGAGAACCATCGACCGTGTGGTGGACGTGTTTCCGGGAGACGAGAAGTCGATGGTGCGTTCGATGCTCTCCGAGTCGCTGCTGGCGGTGGTGTCCCAGACTCTGGTGAAGAAGATCGGCGGCGGACGCATCGCGGCCCACGAGATCATGCTGGGGACATCGGCGATCCGGAACCTGATCCGCGAGGACAAGGTGGCGCAGATGTATTCGGCGATTCAGTCGGGAGGGTCGTTGGGGATGCAGACGCTGGATATGAGCTTGAAGGACCTGGTGACCAAGGGGTTGGTCAGTCGTGATCATGCGCGGGAGAAGGCGCGGTCACCGGATGGGTTTTGAGGTTTCAGAAACGCCATCGCGAGCAGGCTCGCTCTCACATGGACTGCATCAATCCTGTGGGAGCGAGCCTGCTCGCGATGGGGCCATCATGTTCGATACAGATTCAGGCCACTGAAATCAGCGCTGAACCACCCGCAACTGATTCGGCTCTTTCGGCAGAACCCGCTTGGCAACCACATAGTGGTTTTCCCAATACGGTTTATTCAGGGTGTCGATGGACACCGACTTGCCGCGACGTGGCGCGTGGATGAAGCGATCGTTGCCCAGGTAAATGGCGACGTGATTGACCCGACGGCTCTTGATGTTGAAGAAAATCAGGTCGCCGGGCTTCAGGTCATTGCGATCGACTTTCTCCCCATGACCGCTGGCCATGGCGTTGGAGGTGCGCGGCAGGTCGAACGTGGCGTCGTTGAACGCGTACTTCACCAGGCCGCTGCAATCGAAGCCTTTGCTTGGGCTGCTGCCGCCCCAACGATAGGGAGTGCCAAGGACGTTCACGGCGCGGCTCAGCACGTCGCTGCTTTCCTTGGTGCCCATCGGTGGAACCAGGCCGCTTTTGCTGCTGGCCAGGCTTGGAGCATATCTGGCGGATTTTTTGTCTTTGCTCGAAGGAGCAGAGGCATGGGATTTTGGGGTGTAACCATTAACGTTAGGAAGACGTTGCTCACGATTGGTGGCGTGGGCGGCCAGTGGCATCAAAAGGCAAATGGTTAGCCATGTCTTGAAAAATGAACGCATTAGGCAAGGCTCTTAATAGGTCAGCGCGCAACTTTATAACAGCTTTTTTGCCGCTTCCGAGGCCGTTGGTCGATTCAATCTGGAGGGCAATGGTGGCAAAAAAGCGGCAAAATGACGCAATTGTCGGACAGAAGTCCGGTGTTACAAGGCTTTGACGGGGGTGAAGGTAGCATTTGCCATACGTCGGATGCCTGTAAAAAAGTCACAAAGAATTAAAGAATATTTATCTATCGTGTGAATCGAGGTCATTCATGAACCCCTATCAACAGGCTGTCCAGCAGCAAGACACGCACAGCAAAGTGATCGGTTACCTGTTGTGGATTTTCGGTTTTACCGGCGCTCACCGCTTCTATTACGGCAAGCCGGTGACCGGGACGATCTGGTTCTTCACCTTTGGCTTGCTGGGGATCGGCTGGCTGATCGACCTTTTCCTGATCCCGGCAATGGATCGCGAGGCTGACTTGCGGTTTACCGCGGGTCCCATCGAATACAACGTGGCGTGGATCCTGCTGACGTTTCTCGGGGTGTTCGGCGTGCACCGGATGTATCAGGGGAAATGGATCAGCGGGTTGCTGTACCTCGTGACGGGTGGGCTGTTCTTTATTGGCGTGCTGTATGACTTCTGGACGTTGAATGACCAGGTGTCGGTGCGTAATGCGCAGAGTCGTTGATATCTGTGGCGAGGGGGCAGGCCCTCTCGCCGCAGGGTTTTACGCCTGGTGACTGATCCAGCTATCTGCCTGCTTGAGTTACAGCCCATGAGTGGTTACTGAAATGCTTTCAGTAATTGAAGTTGAAGCGTTAAAAATGCCATTGTGCTGAAGCTGTAGAAGATTGAAATGATGAAGTGGTTTGGGGTGGCCCAGTAATTTATGCTGTCGGCGAAAATCGCAAGCGATGCAATTGCAATTATTAATGCTGATATTTTTATCAAGGTTGAATTGGTGTGGCGGGCTTTTCTGTATAAAGATATTTGCATTAGGTGAAATGTAAATAACATTAATCCTGCAATAAGGATTGCACCTATCGGTATACCAATTGAGTCCCGATCTATGTCGTAAATGCCAGCACTCAAATTATTTACTATGGTGAATATTGCTACGCTGGCGGTGATCGCTAAAAGCACTGGGTAGATGTAGTTCAGGTGTTTGTAGAGGGGCTTCATGTTGGCTTTTCCTGAATGCAGAAGCTCATAAGTAAAGGTTTTTATACCGCTTTCCATGCTAGCCAATCTGCGATCCCATAGGCCCCCCAGCTGAATCCAGGATTAATTGTAATCCGCCTGAGTTTCCCGTTGTTCCTTTCATAACGATAGGAGGTAGGGTAAGTCCAATTTCCATGTCTTGCTCCTTGCTTATACTTTGTATTCATAGTGTTTGTAGTGATATTTCCTTGTGCTGCTTTTATGCTAAAGGATAGATGCCGAATCCGCATTCAATAACGTTGTAGGATGTTTCTGTGTGTTGCGAAGTTCTTTTCGCACAAATGATGATGAGTCAGAAGCTTCTGTTCATTGGATAGGTTTATTCGCCATCGCTTGTAGAGATGTACTTGATGCGGATGTGCCGTTAGGGGAGAGGCAGTGGATGACGGAGGAGGGGAGAGGAGGGCTGTATGACGTCTGGACGTTGAATGATCAGGTCTCCGTTCGCAACGCGCAGAACAGAGGTGCCTTCTAAATCGCCATCGCGAGCAAGCTCGCTCCCACAGGGTTGGCGTATAGCCACAGATTTGTGAACTACTACAAATCCACTGTGGGAGCGAGCCTGCTCGCGAATGCAGGCGACGCGGAGTTACGCCTGGTGGCTAATGCGCCCATCCACCAGGGTGTAACGCACCACACCCGGCAGGCTGTGGCCAATGAACGGGCAGTTTTCGCCCTTGGACAGCCAGCTTTCACCCGCCACGGTGGAGGCCGCCGGGTCGAACAGCACGATGTCCGCCGCACTACCCACCGCCAGTTTGCCTGCCGGCAGGCGCAAGGCCTCGGCGGGGCCGGCGCTCAGGCGCTTGAGCAGTGTCGGCAGGTCCAGCAAGCCGTCTTCGACCAGGGTCATTGCCAGTGGCAATAGCAGTTCAACGCTGCTGATGCCCGGCTCGGTCGCGCCGAACGGTGCCAGTTTGGCGTCACGCTCATGGGGTTGGTGATGACTGGAGATGGCCGAGATCACCCCCGATTTCACCGCTGCGCGCAGGCCCTCGCGGTCGGCGCGGGTGCGTAGCGGCGGCTGGACGTGATACAGGCTGCTGAAGTCGATCAGCGCTTCGTCGGTCAGGATCAGCTGGTACAGGGCGACATCCGCGGTCACCTTCAGGCCCCGGGCCTGGGCCTGGGCGATCAGTTCAACACCGCGGGCGCTGGTGAGCTGGCTGAAGTGCGCGCGCACGCCGGTCTGTTCAACCAGCAGCAGATCCCGGGCCAGGGCGACGGTCTCGGCGCTTTCCGGAATGCCCGGCAAGCCAAGGAAGCTGGCGGTCGGACCTTCGTGAGCCAGGCCACCCTCGGCCAGGTCGTGATCCTGGGAGTGGAATATCACCGTCAGGTCGAAAGTCGCTGCGTAGTCGAGTGCGCGGCACAGGGTGCGGTTGTTGCGGAAACTCTCCAGACCATTGCCGAAGGCCACGCAACCGGCATCGCGCAGTGCCACGAGCTCTGCCAGCTGTTCGCCGTCCAGGCCTTTGCTCAGGGCGCCAATCGGGAAAACTTTGGTGTTGCCGGCCTCACGGGCGCGGTCGAGGATCAGTTCGGCCACCGCCGAGGTGTCCAGCACCGGTTTGGTCTTCGGCGGGCAGCACAGGCTGGTCACGCCGCCAGCCGCTGCCGCGCGGGTTTCGCTGACAATCGAGCCTTTGCGGCTGTAACCCGGCTCGCGCAGGGCTACGTTGAGGTCGACCAGGCCGGGAGCGGCCACCAGGCCTTTGGCGTCGATCGTGTCGACGGCGACAAAGCCGGCTGGTGCTGCGCCAAGGGCGACGACTTTGCAGGCTTCAATGTGGATATCGGTCACTTGATCCAGGCAACTGGCCGGATCGATTACGCGGGCACCGAGAATGCTGAGCTTCACTGGGCGTTCTCCTGCTCGAATTGGCGCTGGGCTGTTTGCCCGCTCATGGCCATGGACAGCACAGCCATACGAATCGCGATGCCATAGGTCACTTGGTTGAGGATCACCGAGTGCGGGCCGTCGGCCACCGCCGACTCGATTTCCACGCCACGGTTGATCGGCCCCGGGTGCATCACGATGGCATCGGGCTTGGCACCGGCCAGGCGCGCGGTGGTCAGGCCGAACAGGCGGTAGAACTCGCCCTCGCTCGGCAGCAGGCCGCCGGTCATGCGTTCACGCTGCAGGCGCAACATGATCACCACGTCGACATCTTTCAGGCCTTCGGTCATGTTGGTGTAGACCTTCACGCCGTATTGCTCGATGCCGATCGGCAGCAGGGTTTTTGGCGCGATCACGCGGATGTCCGGGCAACCTAGGGTTTTCAGGGCCAGCATGTTCGAGCGTGCGACCCGCGAGTGCAGGATGTCGCCGACGATGGCCACCGAAAGGTTTTCGAACCCGCCCTTGTGCCGGCGGATGGTCAGCATGTCGAGCATGCCCTGGGTCGGGTGCGCGTGCCGGCCGTCGCCGCCGTTGATGATCGCCACCTGTGGGCAAACATGCTCGGCGATGAAGTGCGCGGCACCGGAATCACCGTGGCGTACGACGAACATGTCGGCGGCCATGGCTTCCAGGTTGCGCAGGGTGTCGAGCAGGGTTTCGCCCTTGCTCGCCGACGACGTGGACACGTTGAGGGTGATCACGTCCGCCGAGAGCCGCTGGGCCGCCAGTTCGAAGGTGGTGCGGGTACGGGTCGAGTTCTCGAAGAACACGTTGCACACGGTCTTGCCGCGCAGCAACGGGACTTTCTTCACGGCCCGGGCGCCGACTTCGAGGAAGGAGTCGGCAGTGTCGAGGATTTCCGTCAGCAACTCGCGGCGCAAACCGTCGAGCGAGAGGAAATGGCGCAGCTGGCCCTGATCATTGAGCTGCAGCGGGCGCTTGGTTTCTAGAGGCGTCATCGCGAGGGGGACTCTCAATAGGGCGAATTAAAGGGCGAGGTCTTGCAGTTCGAGCGCGAGCTCCGGGCCAGACAGCTTCACCCGTTCGTGGGCCGCCAGGGACAAAGTCGCGCCCACCACGTTCGGGCGGATTGGCAGCTCGCCGGCGTCCAGGTCCAGCAGGCACACCAGCGTCACGCTGGCCGGGCGGCCGTAGTCGAACAGTTCGTTCATGGCGGCGCGGATGGTCCGACCGCTCATCAGCACGTCGTCGATCAGCACCAGGTGCTGGCCTTCGATCTCGAACGGCAGCGCCGAAGGGCGAACCTGCGGGTGCAGGCCGCTCTGGCTGAAATCGTCGCGGTAGAAGGACACGTCGAGAGTGCCGAGGGGCTCATGGCTGCCCAGTTCCTTGAGCAGGGCCTGGGCCACCCAGACGCCGCCGGTACGGATGCCAATGAAACGCGGGTCGCTGATGCCTCGTTTGGCCAGATAAGCGTCAAGTCGGGTTGCCATCTGGCTGACCAGTTCGGCGGGATTGGGCAGGCTCATGGTTGCTCCTTCTTGGGTTCGAGCCAGCTTGTGCGCAAAATGGCTCGGGTTGCAGCTAATGGAGACGCACAACGGCTCTTCAGGACTCGAACAGTGCGCCATTTTCGTCGAGCCAGCCTTGCAGCAGCAGGGCGGCGGCGATGGCATCGACCGGGTTGTCGCGGTAACTGCCTTTCTGGCCGCCCCGGGCCAGGCGTTCGCCCTTGGCCTCAAAAGTGGTCAGGCGTTCATCGTGGGTATAAAAGGGCAGGTTGAAGCGGCCGTTCAGGCGCCGGGCGAACTTTTCCGCGCGGGCGCACATGTCACTGGGGGTGCCGTCCATGTTCAACGGCAGGCCGACCACCACGGCATCGGGTTTCCACTCTTTGATGAGGGCTTCGACCTGGTTCCAGTCAGGAATGCCGTTCTGCGCTTTCAGGGTGCACAGCTCGCGGGCCTGGCCGGTCACCACCTGGCCGACCGCAACGCCGATCTGTTTGGTGCCGTAGTCGAATCCGAGAATCAGCCGCAGGGCCATCAGGCGTGCCCCGCCTGGCTGGTCAGGAGGCTGAGGTTGATGCCCAGGTGCTTGGCCGCCGCCTCCAGGCGCAGTTCGCTGCTGGTGTTGAACAGGATGTCGGCGTCAAACGGGCAGGTCAGCCAGGCGTTCTGCGCCAGTTCGGCCTCCAGCTGTCCGGCTTCCCAACCGGCATAGCCGAGGGCGATCAGGCTTTTTGCCGGGCCGACGCCGTCAGCGATGGCGAACAGTATGTCCTGGGTGGTCGACAGGGATAATTCGTCTTCCAGATCAACGGTTGCCTGGAAGCTCAGCCCCTTGGGGTGAAGGACGAAGCCGCGATCTGTCTGCACCGGGCCGCCGATAAAGATCGGCACATGCTGGCAGAGCACTGGCGGTTCGATATCCGGGCGCAATTGCTCAAGGATATCGGCCAGGCTCAACTCTTGCGGACGGTTGATCACCAGCCCCATGGCACCATTGGCCGTGTGCTCGACGATGTAGGTCAAGGTGTGCGCAAAGTTCGGGTCGGCCATGTGCGGCATGGCGATCAGGAATTGATGCTTGAGGTAGCTGGGGCTGACGTTTTTCATGAACGCTAGTGTGGCGTTCGAGGGGCGAACTGACAAGCTGGGGATGCATAGGAAATGCCTCAAGTCCCCACTGACGACTTGGATTTCTGTGGGAGCGAGCTTGCTCGCGATGGCGGCCTGGCAGTCGACATCTTTGTTGGATGTGAAGTTGTCATCGCGAGCAAGCTCGCTCCCACAGGGTTTCGGGGTGGTCAATTGCTTGAGAGTCGATCCCCGCGGGCAAACTTCCAGGTGCGGATGATCTCCAGCCGGTCAACATCCGACAGATCCCCGGTAAACGGTGCAAACGGTGCCGCCAGCCGCACGATCCGCTGCGCCGCCTGGTCCAGCAGCGGCTGGCCGGAGGATTCCAGCACCAGCACTTCATACAGCGAGCCGTCGCGATTGATCGACACCATCAAGCGCAAGTTGCCGTAGATCTGTTTGCGCCGCGCTTCGTCGGGGTAATTGAGGTTGCCGATGCGCTCGACTTTCTTGCGCCATTCGTCCTTGTACCAGGCGCCCTTGTCGCGCATGGTCGAGGCCGCGCTCAAGCGGTGAATGCGCGGGCGCTTGGCGTACAGCTGTTGCTCGGCGGCCAGTTCCGCTTCCAGGCTGGCGATGTCGCTGGACAGCTGCTCGCTGTCGAACGTCGGTGCCTGGACCTGGGATTTGACCTCGGTCTTGGGCTCCTCGGTCTTGGCGGGGGCTTTTTTCGGTTTCGGTGCCACGGTGGTCACGGCAGCCTTGGGCGGGGCTTCCTGCGTTTCAGGCTTGGCGGCCGGCGGTGGCGTGACCTTTTGCACTTTGTTGTCCTGGAACGGCGCGACCTCGGTGGTCTTGGGAATCGCCTTTTTATCCAGGGTGCCGCTGCCTTGCTGATTCTCCTGGGCGAGGAAGTCGGCCTTTTCAGGCTTCTTTTCGCTTTTGAAGGTGGCGAGGGTGATTTCCAGGGTTTTGCTGATCTGCTTGGGTTCGACCACTGCAAACCCGACACCCAACAGCAAGGCCAGGTGGATCAGCGCCGCCAGAAAAAGGGTAAAACCGAGGCGATCGGCCGGGCGCACGCCACGGTGGGCGAGTTCGGCAGGCAGATCGGACGGGAGGGTCATGACAAGGAAACCAACATCGCGTTTTCACAGGCCGCGCATGATAACGCAATGTTGGTTTGGCTAATCAACGTGCCTTGAGCTTCTGATCGATGGCATCCATCAGCAGGCCGCCGATGTCGGTACCAAACGCGTTATCAATCTCGCGAATGCAGGTCGGGCTGGTGACGTTGATCTCGGTCAGTTGCTCGCCGATCACGTCCAGGCCAACGAACAACAGGCCTTTTTCACGCAGGGTCGGGCCGACTTGCGCGGCGATCCAGCGGTCCTTGTCGGTCAGCGGGCGGGCTTCGCCACGGCCGCCGGCGGCGAGGTTGCCACGGGTTTCGCCCGCCGCGGGAATTCGTGCCAGGCAGTAATCCACGGGCTCGCCGTCAATCATCAGGATGCGCTTGTCGCCATCGACGATGGCCGGCAAGTAGCCCTGGATCATGATTTGCTGCTGGCCATGCAAGGTCAGTGTTTCGAGGATCACCGACAGGTTCGGATGCCCTGCGGTGTGGCGGAAGATCGAAGAACCGCCCATGCCGTCCAGCGGCTTGAGGATCACATCGCCATGATGGTCGGCGAATTCGCGCAGCACGTCAGGGCGACGGCTGACGATGGTCGGCGGCGTGCATTGCGGGAACAGTGTGGCAAACAGCTTTTCGTTGCAGTCGCGCAGGCTTTGCGGCTTGTTGACCACCAGCACGCCAGCGCGCTCGGCCTGTTCCAGCAGATAAGTGGAGTAGACGAACTCCATGTCGAACGGCGGATCCTTGCGCATCAGGATCACGTCCAGGTCGCTCAGCAGCGCGTCGCTTTCGGCGCCCAGTTCGAACCATTTTTCCGGGTTGGCGAACACCTGCAGCGGACGCATCCGCGCCCGCGCCTGGCCTTCGCCCTGATACAGGTCGCGCTGTTCCATGTAGAACAGTTCCCAGCCACGCTTCTGCGCGGCCAGCAGCATGGCCAGCGAGCTATCCTTTTTATAGGAAATGCTGGCGATAGGGTCCATGACAATCCCGACGCGAACGCTCATTGGGTTTTCCTCGAAATTTTGGGGGCTTGTGTCGATCTGCAGGAGCGAGCTTGCTCGCTCCTGCAAGTCAGGCCAAAGGGTCATATAAAAGTGGCGTCAGAGTGGCGCTGAGTGTGTTCCCGGTCAAGGAAAAACCACCTTGCAGGTCGGCCGATAGATTGGATTTGGAGACTGTGCTAAAAAGACTGCCATGTCGTGCCGGCCCTTGAGCATCAAGGGTTTCGAGCCGCGTTAACCGGCAAACGGACAATTTGTTTCGCAAAGGCGACGGTAGAGCATTTTATGGAACGGTACCCCAGCGCCTTGAAGGTCATGGTGATCGACGATTCGAAGACGATCCGTCGCACCGCCGAAACGCTGCTCAAGAGCGTGGGTTGTGAGGTCATCACGGCCATCGACGGCTTCGATGCCCTGGCCAAGATTGCCGACAACCACCCCGGCATCATCTTTGTCGACATCATGATGCCGCGCCTGGATGGCTACCAGACCTGCGCCCTGATCAAGAACAACAGCGCGTTCAAGTCCACGCCGGTGATTATGCTGTCGTCCAAGGACGGGCTGTTCGACAAGGCCAAGGGGCGCATCGTCGGCTCCGACCAGTTTTTGACCAAGCCTTTCAGCAAGGAAGAATTGCTTGATGCGATCCAGGCCCATGTACCTGGTTTTGCCGCCGTTTTGCCGCAGTAGGACACGCACAGTGACGCTCGGCCATCGGGCCCGGTGTCGACAAGAATGGGGAAGAGCATGGCACGTATTCTGATCGTCGATGATTCGCCGACCGAAATGTACAAACTGACCGGCATGCTGGAAAAGCACGGTCATGAAGTGTTGAAGGCCGAAAACGGCGCCGACGGTGTGGCCCTGGCCCGCCAGGAAAAACCCGACGCGGTGCTGATGGACATTGTCATGCCCGGCCTCAACGGCTTCCAGGCGACCCGTCAGTTGACCAAGGACCCGGAAACCGGACACATCCCGGTGATCATCATCACCACCAAGGACCAGGAAACCGACAAGGTCTGGGGCACGCGCCAAGGCGCCAAGGACTACCTGACCAAACCGGTCGATGAAGAGACCCTGATCAAAACCCTGAACAACGTGCTGGCCGGTTGATCATCCGGTCATGAACGAGTCGCTGACGGCTTTCGAACTGCTGCTGCAAATCGACCGGCGCTGTCGTTTGCTGGCGGCGGACTTGCCGTCCCAGCCGGCCCGGCGGGACAGCTGGAGCGGTATCGGTTTTCGCCTGGGCGAGCACTGGTACGTCGCGCCCATGAGCGAAGTCAGCGAAGTCCTGCATGAGCCGCGCGTCACTCAGCTACCGGGGGTCAAACCCTGGGTCAAGGGTGTCGCCAACCTGCGCGGGCGTTTGCTGCCGGTCATGGATTTATGCGGCTACTTCGGGCATGAGCTTTCGGCAGTGCGCCGGCAGCGGCGGGTGTTGGTGGTGGAACATGAAGAGATGTTTGCCGGGTTGCTGGTCGATGAAGTCTTTGGCCTCCAGCACTTTGCCCAGGACAGCCTGGAGCCGGTGCCGGCAGACGAGTTGAAGGGGCCGATGGCGGCGTTCCTCAAAGGCCGGTTTCAGCGCGAGCAGTGCTGGCAGGTGTTCAGCCCGTTTGCGTTGACGCAGTCTCAGGGGTTCATGAGCGTCGCGGTGTAGTTGGAGCAACAGAGAACCTTGTGGGAGCGAGCTTGCTCGCGATGACGGACTTGCAGCCAGCATTAATGTCGACTGACACACCGCTATCGTCGGAGCGCCGCCCGGAGCAAGCTCGCTCCCACAGGTTCCTCGGCAAGTCTTTGAAGGTGTGGGTTAACAGGCGAGGACCGATGATAAAAGCAAAAGCAGGCAAGCCAATGGAAGGGTCGCGCAGCCGGTCGCAGATTATCGTGCTGTTCATCGCGCTGATCGTCTTTATCATGCTGCTGTTCGCCAACTTCGCGTACCTCAACACCCAGGCTACCTACGACAAACAGTACATCGGCCACGCGGGCGAGCTGCGTGTGCTGTCCCAGCGTATCGCCAAGAACGCTACCGAAGCCGCCGCCGGCAAGGCTGCCGCGTTCAAGTTGCTAAGTGATGCGCGCAACGATTTTGCCCAGCGCTGGGGTTACCTGAAGAAAGGCGACCCGGCCACCGGCCTGCCGCCGGCCCCTGCCACCGTGCGTCCGGAGATGCGCGCGGTGCAACAGGACTGGGAGCGCCTGCTGAAAAACACCGATGCGATTCTTTCCAGCGAGCAAACCGTACTGTCGCTGCATCAGGTCGCCGCGACCCTGGCCGAAACCGTGCCGCAGTTGCAGGTCGAGTACGAAAAAGTCGTCGAGATCCTCCTGCAACGGGGCGCCCCGGCGGCTCAGGTGGCCATGGCCCAGCGCCAATCGCTGCTGGCCGAGCGGATCCTCGGCGCGGTCAACACGGTGTTGGCCGGCGACGAAAATTCACTGCAGGCTGCCGATGCGTTCGGACGTGACGCGACGCAGTTCGGCAAGGTGCTCAACGGCATGCTCCAGGGCGACCCGGCGCTCAAGGTCAGCCAGGTCGAAGATCGTGACGCCCGTGCGCGTCTCGCGGAAATCTCCGAACTGTTCGAATTCGTGTCGGGTTCGGTGGACGAGATCCTCGAAACCTCGCCGGAGCTGTTCAAGGTCCGCGAATCGGCCTCGAACATTTTCAGCCTGTCGCAAACCCTGCTCGACGAAGCCTCACACCTGGCCAGCGGGTTCGAAAACATGGTCGGCGGGCGCACCACCGACACTATCGGAGGTTATGTGCTGGGCTTGCTGGCGCTGGCTTCGATCATCCTGATCGGCATGGTGATGGTGCGCGAAACCAATCGTCAGTTGCACGAAACCGCCGAGAAAAACGAGCGTAACCAGAACGCGATCATGCGCTTGCTCGACGAGATCGAAGACCTGGCCGACGGTGACCTCACGGTGACCGCCTCGGTGACCGAAGACTTTACCGGCACCATCGCCGATTCGATCAATTACTCCGTCGACCAACTGCGCGATCTGGTCGCGACCATCAACCTCACCGCCGGCCAGATCGCCGCCGCCGTACAGGAAACCCAGGCCACCGCCATGCACCTGGCCCAGGCGTCGGAACATCAGGCCCAGCAGATTTCCGAGGCCTCCATGGCGATCAACGACATGGCCGAGTCCATCGACCAGGTGTCGGCCAACGCAGCGGAATCTTCGGCGGTTGCCGAACGCTCGGTGGAAATCGCCAACAAGGGCAATGAGGTGGTGCACAACACCATCCACGGCATGGACAACATTCGCGAGCAGATTCAGGACACTGCCAAACGCATCAAGCGCCTGGGTGAGTCGTCCCAGGAAATCGGCGACATTGTCAGCCTGATCGATGACATTGCCGACCAGACCAACATCCTTGCTCTCAACGCGGCCATCCAGGCGTCCATGGCCGGTGACGCCGGCCGCGGTTTCGCCGTGGTCGCCGATGAAGTGCAGCGCCTGGCCGAGCGCTCATCCGCTGCCACCCGGCAGATCGAAACCCTGGTGCGGGCGATCCAGACCGACACCAACGAAGCGGTCATCTCCATGGAGCAGACGACGACCGAAGTGGTACGCGGCGCCCGTCTGGCGCAGGATGCAGGTGTGGCCCTGGAAGAAATCGAAGGCGTGTCCAAGACGCTTGCGGCGCTGATCCAGAGCATTTCCAATGCGGCGCAACAGCAGACGTCGTCGGCCGGTCAGATTTCCCTGACGATGAACGTGATCCAGCAGATCACTTCGCAGACGTCGTCGGGTTCCACTGCTACGGCCGAGAGCATCGGTAACCTGGCGAAAATGGCCAGTCAGTTGCGTCGTTCGGTGTCCGGTTTCACCTTGCCGGCGGCCAAGGCTCAGGCTGTGGACAAAGCGTGAATCGCCCGCGGGTAGAACTATGGTGACTGAAGTGGTTATGGGTGATCGGCACGACTATGTGGCCCTCGAATGGGTCAAGGGCGAGATTGCCGAAACGCTGAAACAGGCTCATCACGCGATTGAAAACCTGCTCGATGACCCGCAGGCGACGCAAGCGCTGGATGATTGCCTTTCGTGCATCCATCAGGTCCACGGCAGTTTGCAGATGGTCGAGTTCTACGGCGCGGCATTGCTCGCCGAAGAAATGGAACAACTGGCCATGGCCTTGCAGGACAACCGTGTCAGCCATCGCGACGAGGCGTTGCACCTGTTGATGCAGGCCCTGGGGCAGCTGCCGATCTACCTCGACCGGGTGCAGGGTGCACGCCGCGACTTGCCTCTGGTGGTGTTGCCACTGATCAACGACCTGCGCAGCGCCCGCGGCGAAAACCTGCTGTCGGAAACCAGCCTGTTCAGCCCGCAATTACCCGAGTTACCAGCGCTGGACGCAGAAACGCTGGCACAACTGGAGCCGGCCGAATTGCCCAGTGTGCTGCGCAAGCTGCGGCAGATGCTGCAAATGGCGCTGGTCGGTTTCCTGCGTGAACAGGACAACGACACCAACCTCGATTACCTGGCCAAGGTCTTCACCTGCCTCGAAGCACTGTGCGCCAATGCACCCCTGAGCCCGTTATGGCAGGTGGCATCGGCGCTGGTCGAAGGCATGCAAGGCGGCGCGATCGCCAATAGCCCGGCCTTGCGCAGCCTGTTCAAGGATGCCGACAAGGAACTCAAGCGCCTGCTCGAACAAGGCATTCAAGGCATCAACCAGCCGGCGCCGCCGGAGCTGCTCAAGAGTTTGCTGTTCTACATTGCAAAGGCCGAACATCCCACCGGGCAGATGCTGACCATGAAAGAACGCTACTCACTGGACGACGCTCTGCCCGACAGCGCGATGGTCGATGAAGAACGCGCGCGGCTGGCCGGTCCCGACCGTGACGCCATGCGCTCGGTGCTGGCCGCGCTGTGCGAAGAGCTGGTGCGGGTCAAGGAACGTCTGGATCTGTTCGTGCGCAGTGACCGCCAGCACACCTCTGACCTCGAGAGCCTGCTGGCACCGCTGCGGCAAATCGCCGACACCCTGGCGGTGCTGGGCTTCGGCCAGCCGCGCAAGGTGATCATCGATCAATTGGCGGTGGTGCTCAACCTCGCCCAGGGCCAACGCGAACCCAACGATGCGATCCTCATGGACGTTGCCGGGGCCTTGCTGTACGTCGAAGCGACGCTGGCCGGCATGGTCGGTACCGTGGAGCAGGAGAGCCAGGATGACAATCGCCTGCCGACCACCGACCTGACGCAGATCCATCAGATCGTGATCAAGGAGGCCCGCATCTGTTTGCAGCAGGCCAAGGACATGATCGTCGACTACATCGACGCCGACTGGGACCGCCAGCATTTGCAGGCGCTGCCGGCCTTGCTGACCCAAGTGCGCGGCGCGCTGGCGATGGTTCCGCTGGGCCGGGCGGCGAGCCTGGTCGAAACCTGCAATCACTTTATCCGCGAGCACCTGTTGCTCGAACCGGGTCAACCGGGCTGGCAGGAACTGGACAGCCTGGCCGACGTGATCACCAGCATCGAGTACTACCTCGAGCGCCTCAGCGATGACCCGCAAGCGCAGGGTGAAAACCTGCTCGATGTCGCGGAAAAAAGCCTGGCCAGCCTCGGGTTTTCCCCCAGTGAGCAGCATGTGCCAGTGCTTGATGATGTGCTTAACCCGACCGAAGCGCAGGTGATGCAAATGATGCAGGAGCTGGATGATCCGCAGATCGTCCAGACCCTGGCCGATGTGCTTGCCAGCCCGGTTTCGAGCCTGAACCCACCCGCCCTGAACACTCCGGGCAGCCTGCTGCCGCCGCCAGCAGGCGAAGAGCCGGTGGACGAGGAACTGCGTGAGGTGTTCCTCGAAGAAACCGACGAAGTCCTGGAGATCCTGCGTGAGTACTTGCCGCGCTGGTCGGTCAACCCTGACAACCGCTCGGCCCTGAGTGAGCTGCGCCGTGCCTTTCATACCCTCAAGGGCAGTGGTCGAATGGTGCGCGCCCTGGTGCTGGGCGAGCTGGCCTGGGCCGTGGAAAACCTGCTCAATCGTGTACTGGAAGGCAGCGTGGAACCAGGCGCTGCGGTGCAGCAACTGATCGACGATGTGCTGCAGTTGCTTCCGGAGCTGGTGGCTGAGTACGCCGCCAATGCCCAGCGCCAGCGCAGCGATGTCGATCAATTGGCTGCCCGCGCCCATGCCCTGGCCAAGGGCGATGAGCCGGTGTCCGATGAGGATACGCAGGATGTCGCGGCCCTCGACCCGCTGTTGCTGGAGATCTTCCGCAAAGAGGCCGAAACCCACTTGGGCAGCCTCCATCGCTTCCTTGATCAGGCCGCCGAGCATTTGCCGTTGCCGGCCAGCGACGAATTGCAGCGCGCCTTGCACACCCTCAAGGGCAGTGCCTCGATGGCCGGCGTGTTGCCGATTGCCGAACTGGCCGCACCGCTGGATCAATTGGCCCGGGAATACAAGGCGCACCTGATCGCGCTGGATCTGGATGAAGTCGAATTGCTGCTGGAAGCGGAAGGACTGTTCCGCCTTGGTTTGCGCCAGCTCAAGACCGATCCGCTGACGGAAATTCCCGGCGCCCGGGGTTTGACCGAGCGAGCCAGGGCGCTGCTGGCCGAGCGTCTGGAAAACCTTCTGAACACACCGAACACCGGGCTGCGGATCAAGCGCGATCCGCAACTGATCAACAACTTCCTCGCCCAGGGCATGGACATCCTGCTGGACGCCGAAAGCCTGTTGCAGCGTTGGCAGCAGCACCCCGGCGAACGTCAGGAACTCAGCGCACTGCTGGACGAATTGACCACCCTCGGCGAAGGCGCCCATCTGGCCGACCTGCACCCGGTGGATGAGCTGTGCGAAGCGTTGCTCGACCTGTACGGTGCCGTGGAAGAAAGCAGCCTTGCCGTCAGCGAGCGGTTTTTCCATGAGGCACAGGGGGCCCACGAAGCGCTGATCAACATGCTCGACGAACTGGCCGCGGGCCAGGAAGTCAGCCCGCAGCCACAACGGATCAGGGCCTTGCGCGAACTGCTCGACGAGAGCCTTGACCCGTCGGCCATGGGTCTGATCCGCAGCGATGGCAGCCGTAGCCTGAGCATCCGTGACCTGTCCGATGCCACCGCCGAGCTTGAAAACACCGCGCGCCCCCCTGTAGGAGCTGGCTTGCCAGCGATGGACGTAAACGATGACGCGTTGTCATTGGATAAACGCGGCGCCGGTGAGCCCATCGCGAGCGAGCTCGCTCCTACAGGAGAGGGGCGCGAGCTGGATGCGGAAATCGTTGCGATCTTCCTTGAAGAAGCGGTGGATATCCTCGACAGCGCCGGTCAGGCCTTGCAGCGCTGGTTGCGCGACCCGGACAACGCCGCGCCGCTGTCGTCCCTGCAACGGGATTTGCACACCCTCGAGGGCGGCGCACGCATGGCCGAGGTCGGGCCGGTCGGCGATCTGGCCCATGAACTGGAAAGCCTTTACCAGGGTCTGGTGGACCGTCGTTACGCTTTCAGCGATTCACTGGCGGTGCTGCTGCGACAGAGCCATGAGCGACTGACGTTGTACCTTGAACAGCTGCAGCCCAACCAGCCACTGGACGATTCCCGCGATCTGATCGAAGCCATTCGTGCCTACCGCCAAGATCATGCGGGCGGCGCCGAGGCAGCCCGGCAGGCGACTGATAGCGACTCCGCCGGGCACGATCCGCAATTGCTGGAAATATTCCTCGAGGAAGGTTTCGACATCATCGAAAGCTCCGGGGCGGCGCTGGAACGCTGGCAGGCCCAGCCTTCGAATCGGCAGGAAGTGGAAACCCTGCTGCGCGACCTGCACACCCTCAAGGGCGGCGCGCGCATGGTGGAAATCGCCGCGATTGGTGATCTGGCCCACGAACTGGAGTTCCTCTACGAAGGTCTGTCTACCGGCGTGTTGCAACCGACGGAACCATTGTTCGCGCTGTTGCAGCGCAGCCATGACCGCTTGGCGCAGATGCTCGATGCGGCCCGGGCCGGTGAGTCGATGCCGCCGGCCGATCGCTTGATCGATGCGATCAGGAACTTCAGCCACCCGGCCATGCCTGAAGCCCCCGCGCCGATTGCTCCGCCGGCCACGCCCAAGGCGGAGCCGCTGGTGCCGCCGTCCGATGCCGGCACCGACATGGTCAAGGTCTCGGCGGAGCTGCTTGACGATCTGGTCAACCTGGCCGGTGAAACATCGATCTTCCGTGGCCGGATCGAACAGCAGGTCAACGACGCGCACATCGCCCTGAATGAGATGGAGACCACCATCGAGCGGATGCGCGACCAGTTGCGCCGCCTCGACACCGAAACCCAGGGGCGGATTCTCAGCCGCCAGCAAGTCGACGCCGAACGCCTGGGCTACGAAGAGTTCGACCCGCTGGAAATGGACCGCCACTCGCAGTTGCAGCAATTGTCCCGGGCGCTGTTCGAATCGGCCTCTGACTTGCTCGACCTCAAGGAAACCCTCGAGCGACGCAATCAGGACACGGAAAACCTGCTGCAACAGCAGGGCCGCATCAACACCGAATTGCAGGAAGGCCTGATGCGCACGCGCATGGTGCCGTTCGAGCGCATGCTCCCGCGTTTGCAGCGCATCGTCCGGCAGGTGTCCAGTGAACTGGGAAAGGACGTGGATTTCATCGTCGATAACGCCGAAGGCGAAATGGACCGCAACGTTCTCGAACGCATGGCCGCACCGCTGGAACACATGCTGCGCAACGCCGTCGACCACGGCCTGGAGTCTGTCGAAGCGCGGCTCGCGGCGGGGAAACCGGCCAAGGGCAAGATCACCCTCGATCTGCTGCGCGAAGGGGGCGACATCATTTTCGACATCCGCGACGACGGCGCCGGTGTGCCGCTGGACGCGGTGCGGCGCAAGGCGATCAAGCGCGGCCTGCTCGCCTCGGACAGTGTCATCAGTGATCACGACGTGTTGCAGTTCATCCTGCAACCGGGGTTTTCCACCGCAGAAAAAGTCACCCAGATCTCCGGGCGCGGCGTCGGCATGGACGTGG
Organism: Pseudomonas sp. IT-196MI5; assembly: GCF_949767415.1. Classification (NCBI taxonomy): domain Bacteria; kingdom Pseudomonadati; phylum Pseudomonadota; class Gammaproteobacteria; order Pseudomonadales; family Pseudomonadaceae; genus Pseudomonas; species Pseudomonas sp. IT-196MI5. Next base: position 1,427 of record NZ_CATKPZ010000033.1, on the reverse strand, counting down.
TGCACGAAGAGGTGCGGCAACTGGGCGGCACCATGAGCATCGACTCGGTGCCGGGGCAGGGCGTGCATTTCCGCATTCGCCTGCCGTTCACCGTATCGGTCAACCGCGCACTGATGGTGCAGTGCGGTGAGGACCAATACGCGATCCCGCTCAATACCATCGATAGCATCGTGCGTGTCCTGCCCAATGAACTCGAAGGGTATTTCCGTTTCGATTCGCCGACCTACGAATACGCCGGACAACGTTACGAGCTGTGCTACCTGGGTGAGTTGCTGAAAACCAGCCCGCGCCCGAAGCTGTTGGGCCAGAGCCTGCCATTGCCGGTGCTGCTGGTGCAGTGCAATGAGCGGCACATCGCGGTGCTGGTGGACGCCATGGCCGGTACTCGCGAAATCGTGGTCAAGAGCCTGGGGCCGCAGTTCGCGGCGGTGCAAGGGGTGTCGGGGGCGACGATTCTCGGAGACGGCCGGGTGGTGCTGATTCTGGATTTGCTGGCGCCGATCCGTGCCATGCAGGCCCGAGTGCCCCAGCGTCCGGCGGGGCAGGAAGTCGAGGCCGAACCGCATCGGCCGCTGCTGGTGATGGTGGTCGACGACTCGGTCACCGTGCGCAAGGTCACCAGCCGCTTGCTCGAACGCCATGGCATGAACGTGCTGACCGCCAAGGACGGGGTCGATGCCATGCTGCTGCTGGAAGAACACATGCCCGACCTGATGTTGCTGGACATCGAGATGCCGCGCATGGATGGCTTCGAAGTCGCGACCCAGGTGCGCAATGACGAACGCCTGCGACACCTGCCGATCATCATGATCACCTCCCGCACCGGACAGAAACACCGCGACCGCGCCATGGCCATCGGCGTCAACGACTACCTGGGCAAGCCGTACCAGGAATCGGTGTTGCTCGAAAGCATCGCCTTGTGGAGCAAGACCCATGCTTGAGCACCGCACCAGCAACCTCACCGGCCTGCTGCTGCCATTGGCCGACCGAAACCTGATCCTGCCCAACGTCGCCGTTGCCGAGCTGATCGACTACCAGCAGCCGGGGACCTTCGACCTCGACACGCCGCCGTGGTACCTGGGCCTGGTGACGTGGCGCGACCGGCAGATTCCGCTGCTGAGTTTCGAGTCGGCCTGCGCGCAGAATATCGTCATCGGCGAACGTGCGCGGATCGTGATCCTCAACGCCCTCGGCGGGCGCCCCGAGCTGAAGTTCATCGCGCTGTTGGTGCAGGGGATTCCGCGTTCCTGCAAGCTCGACAGCCAGTTGAGTTACGTGGATGTGCCGTTGTGTGCGTTGGAGCAGGCGGCGGTGCAGGTGGGCGAGCAGGTGGCCAAGGTGCCGGATTTGTTGGCGTTGGAGGAGTTGTTGGTAGATGCCGGGTTGATCGACTGATGCCGATTTTTGTGTTGATGGTGTTGACGCCT